>DATKLM010000018.1:0-56703 GCA_035542415.1 Spirochaetia bacterium | reverse complement strand
TGCGTGTGGGCCTCTTTGTCTGCTGCCTCTTCGAAGGGGAGCGGGGAATGGCGGAGCTGAACGCCGCTTTTCCAGCCTGGCTCCTCGCTCATGCGTTCACACGGGAACTTCTGGGCGGGGAAGTGCGCCTGGACAGGCTGTCATTCGGGGACCGGCTGCTCGTGCGCAGCCTGATGCGGCCGGCCCGGGATGTCTCCACGATCAGCGCGGAGGCCATCGAGCGCCTCGCGGCGGCGGTCTCCCGTCCCGCCGGCCCGCGCCCGGACTGACCTCAGGGCTTCTGCAGCGCGTTGGCCGCGAGGTGGGAGAGGAACTCCACTTTCATTCCCAGCCGGTAGTGCTCGTTCAGATCGGTGAGCTGGGTGTGGCAGTTCTCGCATGCCGTGCAGATGACGTCTGCGCCGGAGTTCTTCATCTGGTCAGCCTTGACCCGTGACGAGCTCATGCGGAACTCCTTTTCACCAAGAGCCACGAGCCCGCCCCCTCCGCCGCAGCACCAGTTGTTCTCCCGGTTGGGAGTGAGCTCCACGAACCTGTCCGTGAGGCTGCGGATGACGTATCGAGGCTCCTCAATGACGCCGCCGTTTCTGGCAATCTGGCAGGGATCGTGGTAGGTGAGGGTGCCGGAGAACTTCGAGCGGTCCAGGCGGATGCGTCCCTCGCGAAGGTAGCGGGCAATGAGCTCCACGAATGCAACCACGCGGAAGGGATGGTACCCGCTGAGATACTTCATGACGCGGAACGCCGTCCCGCATTCGACGATAGCCACCTCTTTGGCCTGGAGCCGGATCGCCTCATCATGGATGCGCCGGGCAATGGTCTGGGTCTTCTTCGGGTCCCCCAGAAACGCTCCGAAGTTCACCGCTTCGAACCTGCTCAGCGTCCACTTCTCTCCTGCCGCGTTCATGATCGCCGCGGCGGAAACGATGGAGTGCTTGCCCGCGAGCGCGACGTAGAGGACGTCCACGCCCTGGGCCCCCACGGTGATCGTGGGCTTCCCGGGGGCCGCCGGCCAGAGACCTTCAATCTCCGGCGCCAGGTTTGCGACGGCCGTGTCGTAGTCCGCTTTCGTTTCCTCAGCGCTCTCTCCCTTTGCAATGGACATGTCGGCGAGCATCGTGAGGAGCTTCGGCTCCTTGTCCGCGCCGATGAGCAGGAGCTTGGCAATGGACATGAGCATCTGCGTGTCGATCCCGAAGGGACACCACACCATGCAGCGCCGGCATCCCGTGCAGGACCAGGCGGCATCGGAGACCGCGGCAATGGTGGCATCATCCATCGGCAGGACTTCCCCGAGCCACGGGGCAATCTTTCCCTGGAGCCGGAAGTACTTCTTGAAGACCTTGCGGATGACTTCCGCGCGTCCCACGGCGGAGTATCGGATCTGCGGCTGGGAGGCGTAGACATGGCAGGCCTCGATGCAGACGCCGCAGCGCGCGCAGGTGTCCAGGTACATCCTCATCGCGTCGGTGAGCTTGGTCGCGAAGAGGACCTTGAGCTTCTGGGATGTGGCCGCGTCCATGGTTCTATTTCCTCCGCAGCAGGTTGACCGGGATGCTGAGAAACGTGTGCAGGATCTTCGTGAAGGGCAGGGTGATGAAGAAGACGTTCGCCAGGAGAACGTGGAGCACCACGAAGTGGTAGTGCGAACCGTGGAGCACGGCCCGGGGATCGGCGAACGTGAACCGGGCCAGGCCGTCGAAGTACCGCGCGAAGTCCTTCTTGGTCATCACGAACCCGTGGGCGCCCCACGAGTTGGACCAGCTGATCATGTCCCCCAGGAGGAAGAGAAACAGGAGGAGAAGAAGCAGCAGGTAGTCACCCGGTGTCGAGATCTCCCGCACCGGGGTTCGAAACCGGCGGGAAATGAAGTACAGGACCGCGATCGTCACGGCAACGCCCACGCTCCCTGCGCCGAGCATGTGCTTCGATGACGCAGGCAGGATTCCGAGCGCCGGGATGATGTCGAGATGGGCGATGATCAGGAGCAGGAAGGCCACGTGAAAGATGATCAGGAACACCCAGAACACGGGCTTGTGCGTCCGCACCTGCCGCATTCCGAACGTATCACCCAGGGCGGCAATGCCCGGTCGACGGGCCTGCGGATAGATGGTGAGCCGCGACGGGTTTGCCGGCGACCGCATGATGACGGCAATCCGCCAGATCACGCCGGCCACGAGTGCCAGCAGCGCGAGGTACACCATCGGGACCATGATGAAGTAGGACACCGCGGCAAGGGGCCCCGCGGACGCCGAGGCGCCAGCCTGTGTTGCCGCTGACACCGCATCCGTTGCCGCAGGAGCCGCTTGTGCTGCCGTGGCTGCCGAAACGGCATCCGCGAGCAGCGGGAGCCCGCCTGTCAGTCCGCCAATCCCCATGGGCGGTTTCTCCTACTTCATACGCTTGACGAAGATCTTGATAACGCCCGGCTCCTGCTTCGTCTCCACGATGGCATGACCCATGGTCTTGGCCCATGCCGGGAAGTCAGCGAGGGACCCGGGGTCCGTCGTGTGGACCTCGATCACCTCTCCCACGGAAACCGTTCCAATCTGCTGGCTGATCTTGACGACGGGCATCGGGCACGCGAGCCCCTTGTAATCGAGAGTCTTCGTGACAGTATACTCGGCCATCGATGTCTCCTTTGTCCGGCGTCAAATGAAGAACTGGAGAGCTGATTCCTTGGCGTGGGCGAGCATCGTTGCCACGCCGCAGACCTCGAGATTCGGGTACTGGATCATCTCTTCCTTCTTGAAGCCCATGAGGTTCATGGACATCTCGCAGATGTAGATCTTCACCGCGAGCTGCGCAGCCACCTCGTACAGCTGGTCGAGGCTGGCGACGTTCTTCTTCTTCATGAGCCCCTTGAGCATGGCCGTGCCCATGCCCGCCATGTGCATCTGGGACAGCTTCAGCGCATTCCTGCCCTTGGGAAGCATGAAGCCGAACATCTTCGAGATCAGGTTCTTGCCGTTGACGCGCTGCTTGGGATCCCGCAGCGCCGCCGTTCCCCAGAAGGTGAAGAAGAGGACGACCTGCATTCCCATTGCGGCCGCGCCCGTTGCAATGATCATGGCGGCAAGCTGCCGGTCCAGATCACCGGAAAACACGATCATCGTGAGCTTGTTTCCCGTTCCTGACGCCGATTCGACCTTCGCCTTCAGCTCGGCAAGCTCCTTGTCCACGTTGAGGCTCATTTGGACCCTCCTCCCTTTCTCTCCGAGGGGCATCCCTCGAGGCACTTCACCAGATCGCGCAGCCGCGGCTCACCGAGCCGGTAGCGCGCGAACCCGCTGTCACGTCGTGATTCCA
Source organism: Spirochaetia bacterium (assembly GCA_035542415.1). Lineage (GTDB taxonomy): Bacteria > Spirochaetota > Spirochaetia > SZUA-6 > Fen-1364 > Fen-1364. The sequence continues at coordinate 53,394 of DATKLM010000018.1, read as the reverse complement.
CCAGGCCGCTCATCCTGAGGATCCGCAGCTGCTGCGACAGGATGGCCTGCGGCACGTCCAGGCGCTCCGCCATGACCGTCACGGAGAGCTCCTCCGCGCACAGGAGGCCGATGATTCGCAGGCGGATCGGGTGCGCGAGCGACTTCAGGGTGTCCGCCAGGTGGACGGCTTTCGCCCTGTCTCCCACGATTGTCCCCATCGGGGCCCTCCCTCGATTTGTATTGATGTTACGATGTAGTCATATCACTATATGTCGAGAATTGCAACACGTTTTCAATCTTTTTTCGACCTTTTTTTCTCGAAAGAGGACCCGCGGACATACGAAGGAACGGCGCTGCCGTTGCGTGCTTGTTTTATGCCGGGGAAGGACTTAGGATAGAGAAGCGTTTGGAGGATGCTGGCGTGAAAGTCGTCGTCATCGGAGGGACCGGTCACATCGGAACCTGGCTCGTGCCGCGTCTTCTGCAGTCCGGGCACGACGTCACCTGCCTGAGCCGAGGCCAGGGTGTCCCCTACGCGGACTCCGGCGTCTGGAAAGAGGTCCGGCGAATCAGCGTGGATCGCGGCCGGGAAGAGGCAGACGGCCGGTTCGGGGACCGTGTCGCGGCCCTCGCGCCGGATGCCGTCATCGACCTCATCTGCTTCACGCGGGAGAGCGCCCGGCAGATCGTGGAGAGCCTCCAGGGGAGGACGGGGCTCTACCTGTCGTGCGGGACCATCTGGGTGCACGGTGCGTCAGTCTCGGTTCCGACCACCGAATCAGAGCCCCGCAGGCCGTTCGGCCAGTACGGCATCGACAAGGCGGCGATGGAGGAGTGGCTGCTTTCGCGCGCGCGATCCACGGGCTTCCCGGCAGTGGTCCTTCACCCCGGCCACATCGTCGGTCCCGGCTGGGTGCCGCTGAACCCTGCCGGAAACTTCAATCCTGCTGTCTTCCAGGCGCTTGCACGGGGAGAACGCGTGGCCCTCCCCAACCTGGGGCTCGAGACGGTTCACCACGTCCACGCGGACGACGTCGCGCAGGCTTTCATGCGGGCGCTGGAAAGCCGGGGCGCCGCCCTGGGAGAGTGCTTCCACGTCGTCTCTCCGGCCGCTCTCACGCTGCGCGGCTACGCGGAAAGGATCTCGCGCTGGTTCGGCAGGGAGCCGGACCTGGCCTTCCTGCCGTGGGAGGAGTGGCGCTCCACGGCATCGCCGGAGGACGCCGCCGCTACCTGGGACCACATCGCTCACAGCCCGTGCTGCAGCATCGAGAAAGCGCGGAGACTCCTGGGCTACGAGCCACGCTACGAGTCCCTCCAGGCGGTCTGCGAGTCTCTGCAGTGGCTCATGGCGAAAGGACGACTCTCGGTCCCTGTTTGACCATTTCCATCTGCTGAAAAAAATCGAGACTCGCTGGAAACGGAAGCGCAGACATTATAGAATGGAGCGAGGGGGAGGGAAGGAAGACTGATGAAGAAGAAGGCCAGGGCAAAGAAGGCGCCGGCAGCGAAGAAGACGAAGCCGGCAGGAAAGAGGGCGAAGCCGGCGAGCAGGAAGTCGAAGCCGGCAGGCAGGAAGGCAGCCCCCTCCAAAGCCAGGACGTCGCCGTCCCGGGCGGAGCTGACACAGCCGGAGCAGACACAGCCGCAGAAGGCACAGCCGCAGAAGGAAAGGCGTTCGTTCCTGTCCTTTCTCGGTATCGGGAGAAAGAACAGGGAGAAGGTCAGCCTGATGCAGGTGAAGACGAAGTAGATCGAATCTCGCAGGGCGGGTTCAGTTCACGATCTCCCCTGTCAGTGACTTTTCGAGCTTGAAGCAGATCTTCTCGGGCCAGCCTCGGAAGTACCTGTCATTGAAAGCGGCGGGCAGCTGTCCGCGCGCCCTGAAATCACCGATCGTGGATTCAACGACCCTGTAGAAACAGCCGGTGCCCCGCATCGTCGAAGCCTCCCTGATTTTCTCCAGGCAAACCTGGCAGCCGGCGAAGGGCTCATCGGAGAACGAAAAAAGGTATACGACCGACCGGTCTGCGCAGTCGAAGCCCAGGAGGCGGCACGTCCCGTCCAGGATGTTCCGCGCCCCATGCAGCATGACCCTTTCGTGCGTTCCGGCGATCTTGAACTGCCACAGCCCGTGCGAGTTTCCAACCTTCACGCTCAGCGCGTGGATCACCGGAAGAAAAGAGCAGGGTCAGAACTTGAAGAGCAGCCCGCCGTTCAGGTGAAAGAGGTGCATGTTCTGCCCGCCGTCGAACAGGATGTTGTACTTGGCCTGCGCGAACACGTCGAGATTGCTGACAAGCTTGAGAGAGAGCCCCCCGAGCACCCCGATGTGTGGATCGAGCGCCGTGGAGACTGCCGTGAGACCCGGAACGACTCCCGCGAAGATCTCCATGCCGGAGAGCGGGACAATGAACTTGAAGGCGAGGTCGACGTCCGTCGCGTTGCCGCCGGAAAGCCGGTAAAGCTCCGATGACGGGGTGACGTGAAACGTCGAGATGAGCGGAATGTCGACGTAGAAGCCCCAGTTGAAAGCCACGGACCCGCCGGGATTCGGGATCGCCGGAGTGCTTCCCTCCGCCATCGTTGCCCCGAAAGAAACACCAAGCCCCACGGAACCCTCAGCCTGAGCGGCAAGGGGCGCGCACGTCAGCGTCCCGAGAACGATCGCTGCAAGGAGCAGGTGCAAGCCTTTCATGTCATCCCTCCCCTGGAAACCAGTGTAGCGCAGAAACGGCGGGGGCGCAAAGAGCGCGCCGCCGAGGCGAAGATCAGGCAGGACTTCGGGGAGCCTCCTCGGTGTCGAGTGAGCCTGCCCGGATGAGGTCCCGGTACCAGAACGCGCTTTTTTTCCAGATTCTCTCCTGAGTCCGGAAATCCGTGCGGACGATCCCGCAGCGCATGGAGAGTCCCAGGTTCCACTCGAAGTTGTCCAGGAGGCTCCAGGGGTAGAAGCCGCGGCAGTCTGCGCCTTCCGCGATGGCCCTGCCCATCATGGCGACGTGGTCCCGGTAGTACGCAACTCTTTCCTGGTCGTCCAGCGGATCGCTTCCGGGACGGTCCGGAATGGGGGGACCGTTCTCGGTGATCATGGAAGGAGGGTTTCCATACTCGTTCTTGAGCCTCATGAGCGCCGTGTACATGCCCTCGGGGTCTGTTTCGCGGCCCATGGCGTCCTGCGTGGTCCTGTCGATCTCCATGTCCGCGTGAAGGAACGGCGTCAAGGCAGAGTACCGGTAGCGGTTTCGCGTGTAGTAGTTGATGCCGACATGAGTGCCGCGGCCGCGCATGGACGGCAGGTCGCGCTCCGCGCTTTTCGGCAGGAAAAGGCCAAGTCTCTTCAGCACCACGTCGGGATAGGAGCCTTTGAGAAGCGGATCCAGGACGGCGCGGTTGCCCACGCAATCCATGAACTCTGCTGCGCGGACGTCCTTGTCGAAGGAGGGGCGGGCGGGAAGCACCCGCATGTAGTAGTGGCTGATGCCGATCGTGGCATCAGGAACGAGCGCGGCGCACGCGTCGCACAGACGCGCGTGGGCGAGCAGGAAATGATGCGTGCAGTGCAGCACTCCCCGCAGATCGAAGAGGTGTGCCGGGGGGAACTCCGCGGTCGCGTAGCCCTGGTAGGAGTAGATCGTGGGTTCGTTGATCGTGCACCACATCTTCACGCGGTCTCCGAAACGGCGCATCAGCGTGGAGCCGTATTCCACGAGGTGATCGACGGAGGCCCGATTGGTGAAGCCTCCCATCCGGGCGAGCCACAGCGGTTCCTCGAGGTGAAAGATCGTGAACAGGGGAGCGATCCCGGCTTCCAGGAGCGCATCAATGAGCCGGTCGTAGAAAGCGAGCCCGCGCTCGTTGATGGCGCCTTCCTCCGGGCAGATCCGGGACCATCCCGCGGAGAACCGGTAGGCCCGCAGTCCCAGCTCCTTCATCAGAGCGATGTCCGCGCGGTAGCGGTTGTAGTGGTCACAGGCCACGTCCCCGTTCGTTCCGTCCTTGATCCGTCCGCGCAGATGGGTGAACTCATGCCACGTCGACGGGCCCGCTCCGTCGGCAAGCGGCGATCCTTCGATCTGGTAGGCGGAGGTCGCGACACCCCAGAGAAAGCCTTCCGGGAAGCTCACTTTCATGCGCTGAGGATAGCACCGCGGCGCCGGGCAGTCGAGTGAGCGCCCGTCCCGTGCCGTTTTTCGCAGGGACGACCTTGACCCGGGGCACGGTCCATGGTAGTGTAAGCATATGGAAGAAGTTGGGCATTTGCTCACTTCCCGCGAACCGTCCCGCTTCGACCTGGACCAGGACCGGCTGCTCGTCAAAATCGCCCGCTTGTACTACGAGGCGGAGCTGACGCAGGCCCAGATCGCCGGGCGCATGCGCCTGTCCCGGCAGAAGGTCCAGCGCCTCCTCGACCAGGCGCGCGCGAAAGGGGTCGTCCGCATCGTCGTGGAGCCGCTCCTCGGCGTGTACGCCGAGCTGGAGCAGTCCCTCGAGGAGCGTTACGGGCTTGCAGAGGCCATCGTGGTGGAGACCTCCTCCTACAACGACCAGGCGGTCGTCGCCCGGGAGGTCGGGGTCGGGGCGGCGGACTATCTCCTGAGGGTCGTGCGTCCCCGGGACCGCATCGTGATCAGCTGGGGCGGCACGCTCCTGGGAATGGTCAACGCCCTGCGGCGTCACCCGCACCGGGAAATGCACGGCGTTCTGGTCATCCAGGGGCTGGGCACCGTGGCGGACCCGAGCCGCGACACCCACTCCAGCGAGCTGGCCCGGCGCATGGCGCACTTCCTGGGCGGGCGCGCAATCCCGTTGCCGGCGCCCGGCGTGGCCGGCAACCGGGCGGCGAGAAACGCCTTCCTTCGTGATCCCCATATCGAGACGATCCTCCAGGCCGCGCGCGCGGCTGATATCGCGTTCGTGGGAATCGGAGCTCCCCGCAAGGAGTCTATTCTCGTGCGGGAGGGCAGCATCGTGACGTGGGACGAGCTGGAAGCGCTCAAAGCCCGCGGCGCGGTCGGAGACCTCAACCTGCGCTACTTCGACAGGCTCGGGCGGGAGATGCCGTCCGATCTCGATGACCGGGTGGTGGGCCTCACCCTGGAGGAGTTCCGCAACATTCCTCACGTCGTCGGGCTTGCCGGGGGCGCGGAGAAGCTGGAAGCCATCCGCGGCGCCCTGGCCGGCAAGCTCCTGGACGTCCTCGTGACCGATCATGTCACGGCCGGCCGGCTCCTGGACGCCGGGCAGGCCGCATCGGCGCAGCCGGGAGCCGGCAGAAACGGCCGGCAGAGAGGCCCGGGCTCCAAGACGGATTCCAGAGGAGGAAAGTCATGAGCAGGAAGACCATCGCGGTCCTGGCAACTCTCGACACCAAGGGCCCGGAGGCGGAGTTCATGGCGCGTCAGATCGCGCGCCACGGCTCAACGGCGCTTCTCATCGACGTCGGGGTGACCGGCACGCCTCGGGCCAAGCCGGGCGTCACGCGCCAGGAGGTGGCCGAGGCGGGCGGAACGCCGCTTGCCGCGCTCCTTTCCAATCCCACCCGGGAGGTCGCTGCACCGGTCATGGCGGATGGAGCAACGGCCATCGTCAGCAGGCTGGCGAAAGAGGGAAAGATCCACGGAGTCGTGGGCCTCGGGGGAACGCAGGGCACGACGCTTTGCACGAAGGCCATGCGCGCGCTTCCGTACGGCTTCCCGAAGGTGATGCTCTCCACCATGGCATCCGGCAACGTCTCCCACTGGGTGGACATCCGCGACATCACGATGATGTTCTCCGTGACGGACATCATGGGCCTGAACCCCGTGATGCGGAAAATGCTGGCCAACGCGGCCGGCGCTGTCTGCGGCATGGCGGACGTTGAGGTGACCCTCCGCACGGGGGGCAAGCCGCTCGTTGCCATCACCACCGTGGGAATCACGACGAAGGGAGCCATGAAAGCAGCCGAGATCCTGGAGGCCGCGGGATTCGAAACCATCGTGTTTCACGCCATTGGCCCGGGCGGCCGCGCCATGGAGCAGATGATGAGGGAAGGCATCATCGGGGCCGTCCTGGACTTCTCCACGATCGAGGTCTCCAACGAGATGTATCACGCGCTCCTGGCCGGAGGCCCGGATCGTTGCACCACGGCCGGGAAGCTCGGACTCCCGCAGGTCCTGGCGCCCGGCGCCATCGAAGTGCTTGTCTACAACGAGCCGGAGACAGTTCCCCCCCCGTACAACACGCGCACGCTCATCCGCCACAGTCCGCAGATCACCGACGTGAGGCTGGACGCGCAGGAAATGGCCGCCGTGGGCCGCGAGCTGGCGCGCCGTCTGCAGTCCACGCACTCCCCCGCGGTCTTCATGATCCCGACGGCCGGCTACGACAGCTACGCCGTCAGGGGCCAGGGTTTCCATGACCCTGCCGCGGACCGGGAGTTCGAGCGGGAGCTGAAGGCCGGCCTTCCGGCGTGCATCCGCGTCGTTGAGAGAAACACGCACATCGAGGATCCGGCCTTTGCCACGGAGGCCGCGCAGACGCTGATCGGGCTGATCGAAGCCGCGGAGAAGGCGAACCCTGCGCTCAAAGCCAAACCAGCTGCGAAAGCGAGATCGGCTGCGAAAGCGAGACCGGCTGCGAAAGCGAGATCCGCCGCAAAGGCCAGGACGGCGTCAAGGCCACGCACTGTCGGCAGGAAGCCTGCCGGAAAAGGGCGCCGGGCGCGCTGAGAAGGGAGAAAGTCCATGGCCAGACGCTACAGCCGCAAGGAGTTTCTGGAGCGCCTTCGAGCTGAGATCGCCCGCGGCAAGCCGCTCGTCATGACCGGCGCGGGCAACGGGATCGCGGCCAAGTTCATCGAAAAGGGAGGCGTGGACATCCTCGGCGTGTACAATACGGGATACCTGAGGATGCAGGGCTACGGATCGCTTGCCGGCATGCTTCCCATCGCGGACGCGAACGACATGGTCTACACGATGGGCAGGCGGGAGGTGCTTCCCCAGGTGAAAGAGGTCCCCGTGATTGCGGGACTGAACGGCGTTGACCCGCTTCGCGACATGCGCCTGTTCCTGGAAGACTGCCGCCGCATCGGGTACTCGGGCGTGCACAACTTCCCAACGGTCGCGTGGTTCGACGGTGAGTTCCGCCGCACGCTGGAGGGCACGGGCCTCGGGTACGAGCACGAGATCCGCATGCTGGTCATGGCGCGGGAGCTGGACATGCTCTCCATCGGGTACGCGTTCAACGAGGAGGACTGCGAGCGCCTGATGAAGGAAGCCTCACCGGACATCTTCATTTTCCACGCCGGCATCACCCGGGGCGGCTCCACCGGTTACGGCGGGGGCAGCGACATCGCCGAAACCGCGCGGCGCAGCCAGCACCACTTCGAGATCGCCCGCCGGATCAAGCCGGACGTCATCCTCCTGGCCCACGGGGCCGCGCTCGTGGATCCCCGGGACGCCCAGTACATGCTGGACAACACGGAGTGCGCCGGGGTTCAGCTCGGGTCGAGCATCGAGCGCATGGCTATCGAGAAGCCGCTGGAGGAGCGCGCGGCCGCGTTCAAGACCGTGCGGTTCCCGCAGGGCCGCCCTCCGCGGTAGCCGCATGCCGGCTCGATCCCGCCCGGCGCCGAGGATCGTTTTTCTCGGAAGCTCGGACAGCGTGTTCTCCAACCGGCACTTCTTCGCCCTGCTTTCGGCGGGATGCCGGGTCGTGGCGGTGGTGGACGTCCCGGAGGACCGGCGCGTCAGCACGAATGCGTCCGGGCCGCAGGAGGAGAGCTTCGTGACGCGTGCCGCCGCGCTTGGTATTCCCATTCTCTCCCCTCGGAGCCCCAACGAGCCCGCTGTTGTGGAGGGACTTCGGAGAGCTGCGCCGGATGCGCTGATCGCCGTCGGGTACCTGCTGATTCTGAAAGCGCCGCTTCTCGCTGTTCCGCGGGTGGTGGCGGCCAACTTCCACGCGTCGCTTCTTCCGGCGTACCGGGGGAAGCACCCCGTGTTCTGGGCGCTGAGAAACGGAGAGGCATGGTCGGGGATCACGATCCACGTCATGTCGCGCGGGCTGGATGAAGGGGACATCATTTTCCAGCGGAAGGTCAGAACACGGCGCTCCGACTCTGTGTCCACGCTCTACGACCGTATCATCGAGAAGAGCCTGTCGCTCGTTCCGCGGCTCACGGAGTGCATCCGCAGCGGGCGCGTGCCCCGCCGGCCGCAGGGCTCGCGGGGGGCATCCCTCTTCGGCGCCACGACGGATGAGGACTTCCGTCTGGACTGGTCGCTCCCCGCAGCGGTGCTGGAACGGCGCGTGCGCGCAACACCGGGCCGCTGCTTCGTGGAGAAGGGAGGCCGGCGGCTCTACGTCCTGGACGCCGAGGCCTTGCGGGGGCTTCGTGGAAAGACCGCGGGAACGCTCACCGGGATCGGATCGGGACGATGCGTGATCTCGACCGGGGACGGAAGCCTGGTCATTCAGAATATCAGGGATGAAAAAGGGCGGACCGTCGGGGCCGCGGAAGCTCTGGAGGTGACCGGCTGATGGGGACCGTCTCTTTTGCACGACTGATGGAGGACGCGTGCAGCCGCGGCTACGCGGTGGGATACTTCGAGAGCTGGAACATGGAGTCCCTTCTCGCCGTGGCGGACGCCGCGGAGGCCGCGCGTTCCCCGGTGATCCTGGGATTCAGCGGAATCTCGATTCCCAACGCGGCGCGCCGCCGCGCCGAGCACCTTGCGGACTACTACGCGCTTGCCTCCACGGTCTCTGCGCGGCTGTCCGTGCCGTCCTGCCTGCTTTTCAACGAGTGCCCGGACATGGGATGGATCGCCCAAGCCGTGCAGCTCGGCTTCCACCTCGTCATGTTTTCCGACGAGGGAATCGAACCGGACCGGCTCGTGGAGCAGACGCGGCGCGCCGCGGAACTGGCCCACGCGGCCTCCGCGGCGGCGGAAGGGGAACCGGACTCTCTTCCCGGCATCGGCGGAGATCTCGTTGCAGCGCCCTCGCAGAGGACGATGACGGACCCGCAGGGCGCGCGGAGGTTCGTGAAGGATACCGGCGTGGACGCGCTGGCCGTGAACGTCGGCCAGGCGCACCTCCACGGCCGGGAGAAGGTCAGGCTCGATCTGGAGCGGCTCTCTGCCATCAGTGCCGCGGCGGACGTCCCGCTGGTCCTGCACGGGGCCACCTCCCTGTCCCGCGAAGACCTGAGGGAGTCGGTGCGCCGCGGGGTCCGCAAGGTCAACGTGGGGAGTGTGCTCAAGAGGACATTCTTCGAGACCCTGCGCGGAGCCGGAGGACGGGCAGGGGACGCCTACAACCCGTACGAGGTGCTGGGCTCGGGACTCACCGCGGACGTCCTGGAGGCCGCCCGTGAGGCGCTCCAGGACGTCGTGGAGGATTATATGGGAATTCTTGGGAGTGCAGGGAAGGCCTGACCTCCCTCGGAAAGGAGAACGGTCATGATCCACATCGGCATCAACACGGACAACTGGCGCCACGAGGACAAGCCGCTCGACTACTGCTTCCCCTTCATCGCGAAGCAGGGCGTCGAGTACTGCGAGCTGGAGGCCACCGGCGGAACGGAGTTCTTCGAGGGACTCGGCTTCTCGCCGTTCGTGCCCCTGGACAGCGATCCTCTGGAGCTGCGCAAGAAGCTCGACAAGCACCATCTGAAGGTGTCCCAACTCGACGTCTCGTTCCCGATCAACCGCTGGGAGTGCATCGACTTCATCCGCAGGGGGATCATCTTTGCCGGCCTGCTCGGCGTTCCGTGCGTCGACACGACCGACGGCAAGTACAAGATCCCCGGCATGTCGGACAAGGAGCAGGTGGACCGCATCATCTACCACATCTCCCAGTGCATCTCCGTGGCGGAGAACCACAAGGTGATCATCAACGTCGAGCCCCACGGCCCGTTCACGACGAATCCCGAGACGCTCCTGCAGATCGTGGAGCACTTCAACTCTCCCTGGGTGAAGATCAACTTCGACACGGGCAACTCCTTCATCGCCGGCCAGGATCCCCCGTCATTTCTGGAAAGGGTGGCGAAATACGTCACCCATGTTCACTGCAAGGACGTGAGCCACGAGCTGGCCGCCGCCCTGCGCGGGAAGGACACGGGCATTTCCGCCTCCGTCGTTCCCATCGGGAAAGGCGCGAACTCGGACAACATCGCGAAGTGCATCAAGATCCTCGAGGCGCGGAAGTGGGAGGGCGTGTTCTGCATCGAGAGCGATGGCGAGCACAACGTCGTCGAGTCGGTGAAGTGGCTGCGCACGCAGATCAGCGCGAAATAAGGCTCCCTGGCTAGGGGCTCGCTTGCGGCCGTCCCTGGCCTCGCTCGCCCTCGCCTTCCCTGGCTAGGGGCTCGCTTGCGGCCGTCCCTGGCCTCGCTCGCCCTCGCCGTCCCTGGCTAGGGGCTCGCTCAAAGCGGGGCTGGTTGATATAATCAGCCCCCTTGGAACGACACGGGTATCGTTATCTGAATCTCGTCACGGCCGTCTTCGTCACGTGCCTCGTGACGTCGAACATCATCGCGGTGAAGATCGTCGATGTCCTGGGAGTCGTGGTGCCGGCGGCCGTCATCATCTTCCCGATCAGCTACATCTTCGGGGACGTCCTCACCGAAGTCTACGGGTACGCCCGCTCCCGGCAGGTGATCTGGATCGGCTTTGGCTGCAACGCCCTGGCCGTCCTTGCTATCTGGATCGGGGGCCGTCTTCCACCCGCTGTCTTCTGGAACGGGCAGGAGGCCTACACCCGCATCCTCGGCGCCACTCCCCGGATCCTCGCTGCCTCGTTTGCCGCTTACCTCGTCGGGGAGTTTCTCAACTCCTTCGTCCTGGCGCGCATGAAGGTTGCCACCCGAGGGCGCTGGCTGTGGACGCGCACCATCGGCAGCACGCTCGTTGGTGAGGCTGCGGATTCCACGGTTTTTATCCTTGCGGCGTTTGCCGGCACGTTCTCCGCAGCGGATCTCGCCGGGGTCGTTATCGCCCAATGGCTCGTGAAGTCGGGCTACGAGATCATCGCGACGCCGGCGACCTACGCGATCGTGGGCTTTCTCAAGCGCGCGGAGCGCGAGGACTGGTACGACCGCGACACTGATTTCAATCCCTTCTCCGTGAGGGGATGAGGAGGCTGGAACGAAAAACCCGCAAGAGGGGAGGTCTGCTCCGCAGACCCCAGGCCTGACGATCCTCAGGAAGAAGAAGGCCCGGCCCGTCCGGAAGCTGGAGGCCTTTCCCAACAGGAACCCCGACCGGCGCTACACCGTCACGCTGGACTGCCCAGAGTTCACGTGCGTCTGCCCGCTCACCGGGCAGCCGGATTTCGGCACGATCACCATCCAGTACATCCCCGACCGCAGGATCCTCGAGTCGAAGTCTCTGAAGCTCTACCTGTGGTCCTACCGAAACGAGGGGACGTTCCACGAGCACGTGACGAACCGGATCCTTGATGACATCGTCCGGACCCTCGATCCCCACTACTGCAAGGTCACCGGGGCTTTTCGCGCTCGCGGCGGCATTTCCATCACCGTGGAAGCGGTGTTCGAGAAGGGGAAGGACTAGGCCGGGCTCCGCCCCTGCCCGTGCCCTTACTTCTTTCCGCCCTTCTCCTTGTCGTCGTCGAAGACGATGGTTGCGCCCCCCACGTCCAGGACGTCCCCCGGTTCGAGTTTCCTTGTCTTGACTTCGCGGTTGTTCACCGTGATATCGCCGCTGCCGACCACGGTGTAGCTGCGGTCCTTGGGATCGTAGAGGATGGTTGCGTGCTCTTCCCGCATCTGGGGGGCGCCGGCAATCGTCAGGTCCGCGCGGGCGCTTCCGCCGATCACCGTCTTGCTGGAGGTCAAGGGCACGATGCGCGTCACCGGTCGACCCACGCGGGTCTGGAGGACCTCCAGGCTGGCAGGCCCGGGTTTCCGCTCCAGCTTGAGCACGGTGAGAAGCCACAGGAGGAGAAAAGCCGCGATCAGCGGAAGGAGGAGCCAGATCCAGAGGTTCTCCAGGGGAAGACCGAACACGACGCTGGAGAAGTAGAACCGTGTGGCAGATGTCTCCTGCCCGGTGCTGGAGACGGTGACGCGAACGTACTTCTTTTCCGCCGGCGTCATCGTCGCCCGGTAGGTCAGGAGATACTCTCCGGCCACCTGGCGGTGGATGGCCTTGTAGATGCCGGCGAGCTGCTCTTCGTTCGCCGCGTCGAAGACCCGGCCGCCCGTCTCCCGCGCAATGGCGCGGAGGTTGCGGTCCATCTCGCCGCCGGTTCCGAAGTTGATCCCGTACACCGAGATCCCCTCCTCCTGGTTTGGCGTCACCGACTCTTCAGGGGTGAACACGCGCTTGCCGAACACGGGGTGCGCTCTTCCCGTGTGGGTGAAGAAGGGAAAGTTCTCCCCGTCAGACAGCACGATGATCACCTTGCGCCCGGGGATGCCGGCGAACTCGCTGCTGGCGGCTTTGATCGCGGCGTACAGCTCGGTGTAAGCGTCATCCGTGACGGGCCTGCGGATCTGGTCCAGGAAGCCGGCGACCTTCTCCTTGTCCGGCGACGGCCGGGAGAGAAGGATGTAGCGCGTGTTGAACGCGACGAGCCCTACCCGGTCCGCGGGATTCGTCATGCTCGCCGCGAAGGAGCGCACCGCATCCTTTGCGTGGGTGATCCGCATGCGGGCCGGATCCTCGGTCCTGGAGCCGTCCAGGGTGTCGTACATGCTTCCGGAGTTGTCGATCAGGAGCAGGAACGTGATTCCTTCCGCCGCGCCCGCGTTCTGTTCGAAATCGCGAACCGGCACGTTCCTGAACGTCAGTCCGTCCGGTGATTCCAGAACGCTGAAAGAGCCCTGCGTCATGCCGGTCACCGGTTCTCCCTGGTCGTCCGTCACGCTGACGTACGCGCCCACTCTCTGGCGAAGGAGGAGCCCGGAGGTATCGATCTGCGCGATGGTGATGTTCAGTCCGAAGGCCCCGAAGGACGCGCCGAGCGTCAGCAGGGCAACGAGCGCTCCACGGTATCTGCTGCTCATGTGTGGCTCCTCATCCGTACTTGTAGAAGATCTTGGCCGATCCGATTTTCAGAACATCCCCGAACTTCAGCTTCTTCTCCGTGACTTTCTCCTCGTTCACGAGGACGGGGTTCCGTGCCTCCAGGTTCTCCAGCACCGGCTCCCCCTTCCGGATGCGGATGTCGGCCTGCACGTCGGCAAGGTCGCCGTATCCCGGCAGGGCAATCTCGTTCCGCGCCGAGCGTCCGATCCTCATTCTCCTCTGGTTGAGCAGGAACTCCTTGCCCTTGAGATCTCCCACGAGGATGCGGAGAACTCCATAAGACATCCCTTCCTCGATGAGCCCGTAGAAGAGCCCCACGGCGATCCCCATGATCACGAGCCCCAGCAGGCGGAACAGCGCGAAGTGGGGCATGAGAAGCCTCGAGTACTCCAGGGCGGCGCCTCCGAGAAGCCCTCCCACGAGCCCCCCGATCACACCGACGAGGATCTTCTTGGGCGACCGCGCCCGCACTCCTTCTCCCGCGCCGACGAAAATCCCGAGAACGGCCCAGCCGATGGCCCGGGAGACGGGGAGAACGACCCAGGTGAGGTCGCGGTAGGAGAGGAGAAAGGCTCCGCCGATGAGCCACAGCGCCGCCTGTCCCGCAAGGGCCCCTGCCGCTCCTCCGATGCATCCCACCGCGGCGCCGACGAGCATCCCCCGGGGGATCCGGTTCTTGATTCGCGACGTGATGCCTTCAGCTGCCCCGAAGAACGCCCCCATCATGAGGCCGACGATGGCTCCGAGGAGTGAAAGGAAAGCGAGGTAGGACGGGAACCCTCCCTGGAGGAAGAGAACGCCCTCCGCGACGGGCCAGGCGGCGGCGCCTCCCAGGAGGCCGAGGGCGAGGATGATGAGCCGGCGAACGGTGGTCGTCATGGCATGCTCCTGTTTCTAGAGATGCACGAGATGCGCCTCCAGCATGAGAAAGGCCTGGTAGGGGCTGATGATGAGATCGAAGACCTGCGTCGCGTAGCCGTCTTCCTGGACCCTGAAGCGGTACGTCCTCCCCGGGGTGAGTCCCTCTGCCCGGGCAAGGAACAGCGGCAGCCAGTGGTCGTTCACGGAGACCATCACCTTTGCGGCCGCCGTGATGTCGTTTCCCGTGTCCGCGTCGAAGACCGCGTAGCGCACAGTGAGCGGAATGGAAAGAGCACCCTGCTGGCGGACAATGATCTTGTGGGCGTCCAGCGTCGTCAGGGCCTTCCGCTGCTCGGACCGGGGGCTCAGCGTGAAGGAAATCCAGTACAGCTGGCCCTCCAGGCTGACCTTGACCCGGTAGCGGCCGGCCTCGAGATACAGCCGGCGGGTGGAAATGTCATACGTGTCCCCGGTGCGGCGGGACGGGTTGTCACTGATCCCGAAGTCGATCCCGGCCACCCGCGTGAGGTCGTTTCCCTTTTCCCGGTACAGCACCGGTCGGAAGAAGATGTCGCCGGGCTCCTTGTAGTCGCTGTCGATCCGCGCCGAGATGACGAGCGCCCCGTAGCGGCGGGCCTCGAAGTATTCGTACCAGGCGCCCTGCCGGTAGAGGTGGAAACCGCCCGCGGCCAGGAGACAGGCGACGAACGCCGCCGCAAGCGGCCAGAACAGCCGTGAGCGCTGTCCGCGGAACAGATCCCGCACTTCCTCGCCCTTGAGGATCTTCCGCACGGCCCGCCGGACGGAGGTGGTATCGCGCCGGGAGATCCGCTTCTCCAGCAGGCGGATGAGGACGCCGAGGTCCTGGTAGCGGCGCTTGGGCTTCACGCGCATGCACGTGGCGACGATCCGGCTGAGGAAACGGGAGGCGCGGGGGTTCAGCCGCCGGGGCGGCACGTATTTGCCCCGGTGGATGAGCCGGATCGTCTCCGCGGTGAACGAGCCGGGGTACGGGGTCTTGCCGGTGAGCATTTCGTAGAGGACCACACCGATGGAGTAGATGTCGGCCCGGTGGTCCACGTTGCGAGCATCCTCGATCTGCTCCGGCGGGATGTAGGCCGGGGTGCCCAACATCGTGCCGTCTTTCGTAAGCCCGTCCGCTTCGGCCGTCGAGGTAGCGATGCCGAAGTCCGCGAGCTTCACCTCTCCCTGGTTCGAGATGAGGATGTTGCCGGGCTTGATGTCGCGATGGATTACCTGCCGGTCATGGGCGAATTTCAGCGCGCGACAGACCTCGTACAGGATGACGGTGGCGGCGTCGTTGGAGAGATAGCGCTCACGGTGAATCAGCGTGTCCAGGGATATCCCGTCGACGAACTCCTCCACGATGTAATAGTGCGATCCTTCCTTGAAATGGTCGAAGACCTGGACGATGCGTTCGCTGTTCAAATCCATCATGAGCCGGGCTTCCCGACGAAACCGCTCGATGATGCCTTCCCCCCCTTCGAGGGCGAGCTTTTTCAGCAGCACGGTGCGCTGCAGGGTGGGGTGGCGCGCCTTGTACAGGGCTCCCATGCCTCCCTGCGCGATCTTTCCCATCAGCTCGTACTTTCCGATCTTCTTCAGCCGGACCGCCCCCCGGTCCGGTGCGCGCGACTCCTTTGTGCCGCTCATGCCAGCTCCCTTCCTGCGTCCCCGTCGATCTCCCGAACGTCCCGGTCAAGCTCGATCCCGCCTCCGGCCGGCAGATGCGCAATCACGAACCGGTCGGGGTCATGGATCTGGACGTACCGTCCCTGCGCCCGAAGGCGGTACTTCCCGATGGCGGGGCGGTGCCCGCCGAAGTAGTACGCGCGCGCGGCTGCCTCCTCGTCGAGGTAGCCGGCGAGCATGCGGGCAACGCTGTCCGGTTCAGCCTCGTTGTTGTCCGTCCACGTGAGCCCGGTGACGACCTCGGGATCGTCGCGGTAGCCGATCACCCGCTCGCGGGCAAAGAAGTGCGCCGGCTCCGCGTGCGACAGGAGAAATCCGTTGCCCACGGCGAGCAGGGGAAGCTCCTTCTCGAAACGCGCGTAGTCGGCGAGGAGACCGTCACCGTAGAACTGCAGCATGTAGGAAAGCACCATGAGCCCTTCCAGCGCGTACTTGCGGAAGGGCCGGTTGCCGTGGCCGGATTCGTTCTCGATGTTTTCGTGATTTCCCTTCAGGAAATGGAAGAGTGCCGGGAAGCTTCGCTTGGCCTCCATGACCATCGCCATCACTCCCAGGCTCTCACGCATCTCCTCGTCCATGCTCTCGTGGGACCGGAACCCGTCCTGGAACTCCTCCAGGGCCGCGTGCCAGCGCCGGGAGGCTCTCCCCTCGGCGTGGACGCCGTCACCGAGGCACACCACCTGGATCCGTCCCGACTCCAGGAGCTCGATCACGCGGCCTCCATCCTCCGCCTCGTGCGCCAGCACCGCGAGGAAGAAGTCCATCCGGGCATGGATGTCAGGCACGACAATGGTGGGAAGCTGGGGGTCCAGGGACACGACCCCCCCCGGCCTCCCCTCGGCGTCGGGCGGGCGGATGGCTGCCGGCTCCCGGCCGAGAACCGAGAGGGTCTCAGCCAGCAGCCCCGCGTAGGGCCCGGCCTCCGGGGGCCCTCCCGCGCGGTAGATTTCCGACAGCCTCCGTTGCAGCTCGATCATCGAGTGTCAGGCCTGCGGCCAATCGCGCAAAGCGCGATCTCCGGTAGACGCCCTCATTGCTGTCAGACGCCCCATGGCCCTCTCGCCTCCTACTCCTCCAGCTCCCGGTTCACCTTCACAAACTCCTTGGTGAGGATCTCCGTGGACCGTGAGATCTGCCGCTCCTGCGCGTTGAGGTCGAGATCCTCGCTCGTGACCGCGATCTTGAAGATCGGGGACGAGGTCTGGATCGGCCCGACGCTGAAGGCGACCGCCGCCCCCACCTTGACGTCCGCGTCCAGCTGGGATCCTTCCTGGGACGCGGATTCCGGCACGTCCTTGCGCAGCCCGATGCTCACGTACTGCACGTTCCTGCCCTGGTCGCGAAGCGGCCCGATGTTCAGGAGAGACCCCGACCAGGTCATGGCAAGGCATCCCCGCCCGTCGGACTTCTCCAGCACGTCCACTTCCTCGAAGGAGCTGCGGGACACGTGCTTCTCGAAGCGCTCCTTTTTCTCCAGCCACCCCTGCGCAATCATCTCCAGGGAATCCTCGGTGTCCGGCAGGCCCGAAGTCTTCGTGATCTGGCGCAGGTGACTCTGAATCTCAATGGGTATCTGGCTCATGTATTCGCCCATCGTGAACCTCCTGGGGGTGAAGCCCCCTCCAGGAAGTATATACCACTCGCCCCGGAGAACCCGTTTGACGTGCGGCGGCGAGGGCACCAGCGGCTGTCCCGCCCCTGTCCCCGCGGCTCGGAGTATGCTTTACTATGACCATGAAGAACGCTGGGCGGCGGCTTTTCGGACGCGGAGTCTTCATGACGGGATGGACCAACGCGGGGGCCTGCGTCCTCCTGGGCGTGGCGGTGTATTTCATGAGCAAGGTATATGACCTTCTGAACCATGGCCCGGCCGTCCTCAACCTGAGAACTCCCCTTGATGACGCGCTGCCGGTCGTCGGCGTGTTCGTCATTCCCTACGTCTCCCTGGAGCCCGTCATCTACTTTTCCCTGATCGTCTTTCTCATTTTCCGCTCCCGAATCTTCCAGTCCGCCTGCCTCTCCGCCCTCTTTGCCTGGGCGGTGAGCTACGCGTTCTACTTCTTCCTGCAGACCGTTGTTGTTCGCCCGGTGCTGACCGGAGGGGACCTGTTCTCAACCATGATACGCGCCGTCTACGCGGGGGACAACCCGTACAACGATTTTCCCAGCCTCCACACGTCGCTCTCCACGATCATGGCCGTCCACTGGTGGCGGACGGACCGGAGACTCGGAATCATTGCCGGCGCCTGGACCGTGCTGATCGTCGCCTCCACGGTGCTCATCAAGCAGCACTACGTTGCGGATGTCGCCTCCGGGCTGCTCCTTGCCTGGGGAGCCTCCTGGCTCTCCGCCCGGCTTCTTCCGCGGGAACGCGTCCGGTAGTCCGCCCGGGCTCCCGCTGTTTCAGTACCCTTCCGTTTCCTGCGCTGCTTCCTTGCGGGTAATGCGCGCTTTGAAGAACCGGTAGACGAGCAGCTGGTAGACGATGACGATGGGCACGAAGATGGCCGCCACGATCGTCATGACGCGCAGCGTGTAGGGGCCGGAAGAAGAGTTGAAAATCGTGAGGCTCGCAGACGGATCCAGGCTCGACGGGATCATGTTGGGGAAGAGGCCCGTCAGGCCGGTGGCCACGACCAGCACGATCAGGGCGCACGAGCAGAGGAACGAGCCGAGCTGCCGGCCCTGGGCGTGGAGGACCTTCACCGCGGCGAGCGCGGCAAGGGCGAGAATGGGGATGAAGAGCCACCCCGGGTGCGACAGGTAGTTGTCCGCGAGGTGCGTTGAGAGCGCGCTGAGAATGAGGAATCCCGCAGCGATCACCAGGACAGCGTACCAGAGACCGCCAGCAGCCCCGCGGGCCCGCGCGGAGAGGTCTCCGTCGGTCTTCAAGGTGATCCACAAGGCTCCATGCTGGAGAAAAAGGGCCACGAACAGAAGCGCGGTCAGCAGGCCGTACGGGTTGAAAAGCATCCAGAAGCTGCCCTTGTAGCCGTCCGCCGCGATGGGCAGGCCGCGGAAGATGTTTCCGAAGCCCACGCCAAGGACGAGAGGGGCCGTGAAGCTGCTGACGGCGAGGATCCAATCCCACGTCTCCCGCCACCGCGTGGAGTCATGCTTGCCGCGGAACTCCATGGCCGCACCCCGGGCGATGAGGGAAAAGAGGATCAGAAGCATCGGCAGGTAGAGGAAACTGAACATCGACGCGTAGGTCACCGGGAACGCCGCGAACGTCGCGCCTCCCGCGGTGATGAGCCAGACTTCATTGCCGTTCCACATCGGTCCGATCGCGGAGAGCACTGATGCCCGGTCCGTCTCGTCCCTCGAGATGAAAACGCGGAGCATGGCAGCCCCGAAATCGAACCCGTCAAGCATGAAGTAGACGGCCCAGAGGACCCCCCACAGCACGAACCACAGGATTTGAAGCTCCATGTCCGCCTCCTCAGCCGTCCGTGCGGCGCGCGTACTTCGTCAGGAGGAACGCATCCACGACGGCGAGCGCGCCATAGATCACAAGGAATGCGACCAGGGACCCGAGCACGTCTCCCGGGCTGATCGACCGCGATACGCCATCGACGGTCTTCAGCACGCCGTAGACGATCCACGGCTGCCGCCCGATCTCCGCCACGATCCAACCCAGTTCGCAGGCGAGATAGGGGAGGATGAGAGCAACCGCCATGATCCAGAGGAACCAGCGCCGGGAGGAAACCGTGTCCCGCCACGCCATGATCGCGGCGATCAGGGCGAGCAGGACGAAGAGGAATCCGAGGGCCACCATGAGACGAAAGCCGAAAAAGCTCACCAGCACGGGCGGCCGCTCCTGGGGCGGGAAGTCCTTGAGGCCCTTCACCGTCGCCGCCGGGTCGTGGTAGGCGAGGAAGCTGAGCGCGCCGGGGATGGGCAGGGCCTGGATGATGTTGCGTTCCGCGCGAGGGGCGGGCAGCTCCAGGAGATAGAAGGGCGCGCCCTTCTCCGTCTCCCACTGTGCCTCCATGGCAGCGAGCTTGGTGGGCTGGAACTTCGCCACCTGCACGCCGGAGAGGTCACCGGCCACGATGATCAGCACCGAGGCGGCGAGGCCGAGCGGAGCGGCAAACCGGAATGACCTCCTGATCATGGGAGTTGCCTTTCCGCGCAGCATGTGTACCGCGCAGATGCCCATGATGAAGAAGGCGGCGAGCGTCCAGGATGCCATGATGGCGTGGAAGAACTTGATCCAGGCGTACGGGTTCCAGAGGAGGGCGCCAAAGCTCTCCAGGTGCGCGGACCCGCCGGCAATCGCGTAGCCGCGCGGCTTCTGCATCCAGCTGTTGGCAAGGAGGATCCAGAGGGCGGAGAGCGTGCTCGCCCCGGCCACGACCCACATGAGGGCGGCGTGCACGCCCCGGGAGACTCGCTTCCAGCTGAACATCCACACGCCGATGAACGTGGACTCCAGGAAGAAGGCAACCGTGGCCTCGATGGCCAGCGGAGCGCCGAAGATGTCCCCGACGAACTTCGAGTACTCCGCCCAGTTCATGCCGAACTGGAACTCCAGGGTGATCCCCGTGACCACCCCGACGGCGAAATTGACCAGGAGAAGGCGGCTCCAGTACTTCGTCATGTCGAGCCAGGTCTTGTCCCCGGTCCGGGCGTAGCGGGTCTCCATGAAAGCCACGCACACGCTGAGACCGAGGGTGAGCGGAACGAAAAGGAAATGGAAAAGGGCGACGGTGGCGAACTGCAGGCGGGAAAGCGCTTCGACGGTCATGGTTCCCCCTTCCGGGATGCCGGGATCAGGATTGTGCCGACTGTCAGGTTTCCCGGTAGCATATCAGCGTCCGGGTTGTCAATCGGCGGGGGTTCTGCATACACTCGCCCGCGGTATGGCAGGCGAATCGGGGAATGCGCGGAATACCGCGCCGGGGTGGCTGCGGCAGAGGCGACATCCCGGCTTCCGGCCCCTTGCCTTCGCGGTCGCCCTCGGCGAGCTTTCCGGAATCCTTCTCATCCTGCAGACCGCGCTCCTGGTGCAGGTCGGAAACGCGGTCATCTTTGGCGGAGCCGGCCTCCCGCAACTGATGCCGTACTTTGCAGCGCTTCCGCCGGTCATCCTGGCACGCTTTGCGGCCCTGTGGGGATCGCGGCGCCTGGCCGCGGAATGCGCCTCCCGCGCGAAGGCATCCATACGGGCGGACCTGGTCTCCTGCATGCGGAACCTGGGCCCGGTCACGATGACAGGAATGCGTTCAGGGGAAGTCGTGAGCACCACGGTGGATGCCGTGGAAGCCCTGGACGGCTACTACGCGCGCTACCTGCCCCAGCGCGCTCTTTCGACCATCATCCCATTCACGATCCTGGCCGTGGTGTTCCCGCTGGATTGGACATCTGGCCTGGTTCTCGTTCTCACCGCCGTGTTCCTTCCGGTCAGCATGATCGTGATCGGAGACGAGTCTCACGCGAGGAACCAGCGGCTGTGGGCGGCGCTGACCCGCATGAGCGGCAGGTTCCTCGACATCCTGCGGGGACTCCCGACGGTGAGAATGTTCGGGGCAGCGCGGCGGGAGGCGGAGGAGATTGCCCGGGCCTCCGACGAGCACCGGACCATGACGATGTCGGTTCTGAGGGTGGCCTTCCTGACGTCGTTCATGCTCGAGCTCCTGTCCGCGCTCAGCATCGCCATCGTGGCGATCCTCTCGGGGTTCCGTCTCCTCGCCGGGGCAATGCCGTTTGCTCCCGCGTACTTCATTCTCCTGATCGCCCCCGAATACTTTCTCGCCCTGAGAACGCTCGGCACTTTCTACCACGCCCGCATGGAAGCGATGGGTGCCTCGGAGCACATCATCACGTTCCTGAAGACGCCGGCCCGGCAGGGCCGGGCTCTCCTGTCGCCGGGACCCGCGGCGGTCCAATCTGTCGGGCCGGCGCCGCCCGGCCCCTCGTGTGCCGTCGAATTCGAGTCCGTGTCCTTCGCCTACGACCGGCGGGCGGTGCTCTCCGGCGCAAGCTTCTCTCTTCGGCCCGGCGAACGCGTTGCCCTGACAGGGCCGAGCGGCGCCGGCAAGTCCACGATCGTGAGCCTGCTGCTCGGCTTTGTCGCGGCCGACCAGGGGAGCGTACGGATCGACGGAAGCCCGATCGCGCTGGTTGGCCGGCGGGCCTGGCTGGACCGGATATCGTGGCTTCCGCAGAATCCAACCCTCTTTCATGGAACAATTCGAGAAAACATCGGCCTCGGACGTACGGGAGCCAGCGACTTGGAGATTCAGGAGGCGGCGCGCCTCGCCTGCGTGGATGAGTTCTCCTGCCGCTTTCCCGCCGGACTTGACACTCCCCTGGGCGAAGGAGGGCAGGGACTTTCCATGGGCCAGGTGCAGAGGGTGGCGCTGGCGCGGCTCTTCCTGAGGAGTCCCGGCCTGGTGCTTCTGGACGAGCCCACAGCCCACCTGGATGAGAAGAGCGCCGAGCTCGTTCGTGCGGGCATCGAGATCCTGACCCGCGGCCGCACGGTGCTCGTCGTCACGCACCACGGCGCGGAGTCAGTGGACAGGACGCTCGTCCTCGAAAACGGGCGCGTGAGCGAGAAGGCGTGAAAGACCTGGCCCGGCTTGCCCGGCTGGTTCTCCCCCTGTGGCGCTGGCTCGTCCTGGGAATCCTGCTTGCCCTGGCAACCGTGCTCGCCCATATCGGGCTGCTTGCCCTCTCCAGCTGGTTCATTGCCTCCATGGCGATTTCCGGGGCGGGAGGAGTGCTCTTCAATTACGCGACGCCGTCCGCGGGCGTTCGAGCGCTCGCACTGGCCCGGGCGGGCGGACGGTACGCGGAGAGGCTCGTGAATCACGGGACAACACTGCGGGTCCTTTCTTCCATCCGCGTGTGGTTCTACACGAAGATCGAGCCGCTGGCGCCGGCCCGGCTGGAGCGGCACCGCTCGGGGGATCTCCTCTCTCGGATCCGCGCCGACATCGACGTGCTGGACGACTTCTACGTCCGCGGTCTCGTTCCGACGTTCGTCGCGCTGCTCTCCGTTGCGTGCATCGTTCCCTTCCTCATGCATTTCGACGGGCGCCTCGTCGCGGTGGATCTGGCGGGCCTCGCGTTCGCGGGGTTCCTGCTGCCGCTCCTCCTGAGACGGCCGGCGGCGCGCGCCGGCAGAGGCCGGGTCGCCGCGGCCGCGGAGCTGCGCGCGTCACTCGTTGAAGGCATCCAGGGCATGGCCGAGCTCGAAGCCCTGGGCGCGGATGATCTGCATGAGGCGGAAGTGATGGCCGCGGCGCGGGACATGGACCGGCGCCAACGGACCATCGCCTCGCTTCAGGGGATCGGAGAGGCCGGCACGTTTGCCGCCAGCGCGCTGGCCGCGGGCGCGGCTGCGTACGTCCTTGCCCCCCTCGTCAGCGCCGGCTCCGTTCCCCCCGCCGACCTGGCCATGCTCATCGTGTTCATGATCGCCAGCTTCGAGGCGGTGCTTCCGCTGCCCGCAGTGATCCAGAAAGCGGGAGAGCTGGCTGCCGCCGCGCGGAGGCTTTTCGAGATCATCGACACGGAGCCCGGCGTGCCCGAGCCTTCGAGCCCGGCGACACTCAGCCCCAGCGACCGTCCCCCGGACGCCGTCGATCTTGCGATCCGCGGCCTTTCCTTCCGCTACGCGGAGGACCAGCCGTGGGTGCTCCGTGACTTTTCAATGGAAGCTGCCGCCGGCGCGCGGATCGGGATCCGGGGCCCGACCGGGGCGGGCAAGAGCACGCTCGTGAGCATTCTCCTGCGGTTCCGGCAGTACGATCACGGCGTTATTACGGTCCGGGAGCCGCGTTCGGTGGACGGCGTCGAACTGAGGTCGCTGACGGGAGACGGGGCGCGGCGGTTGTTCTCCGTGGTGCCGCAGTCCCCCTGGCTTTTCCACGCCTCCGTCAGGGAGAACCTTGCGATTGCGGACGAGACGGCCTCCGACGAAGCCCTCTGGGCTGCCCTTCGCACGGCGGCCCTTTCGGATCTTGTGTCCGCCCTGCCCGAGGGGCTCGATTCCATCGTCGGCGAAACCGGGCGTGAGCTCTCCGTGGGGGAGGGCCGGCGCCTGGCCATCGCCCGTGCACTTCTGAGGAGCGCCCCTGCGTACATCCTCGACGAACCGACCGAGGGCCTCGACGACTCCACTGCCGGCACCGTCCTCGAGGCGGTGCACCAGCGCCTCCGGGACAGGACCTTGATCATCATCAGCCATCGTCCGCGCGACCTGGCTGGGCTGGATACCGTGCTCGACATGGGGATCTCCGGCGCGGTCGATTGATTATCCGGAAGTGAAGCGATATGCTGACGCGCCGCTGCAAAGGAGGTGCTCATGCCGTCGAGCGGGCGCGCTGGCGTATGGCTTGTGGTATTCCTGGCACTCACGGGAGTCCTCCCTGTTCCCTCCGCGGCCGCCCAGGGGGCCGAGGTTACCGCAGGCACGCGCGTGGGCATCATGTACGGCACAGCGAAGGAGTTCGTGCTCGACTTCGGATTTCCGATCAGCGAGCTGGACTGGCCCTGCCAGCCGCTTTTTTTCCAGGAATCCACCCTTGACGTGCGCGCGCTCGGGGGCCTCCATGGTTTTTTCCAGGTGCAGGTTGGAATCCCTTCGTACAGCGGGACCATGACGGATTCAGACTGGCTCAACTACCCGAGCGGTCCCAATCCCACCTCGAAGACCCATTTCTCCGAGAGCAACGCGTTCACCGAGCGCTCGGTCACCATTGATGCGCGCCTGGGATGGGAGTTCAGAGTCGCCAACGGCATCTCTTTCGAGCCGTTTGCCGCGTTCAGCTTCATGTCGTGGCAATGGTCGGGCCGTGACGGCTATTCGCAATATCCGGCGTCGGGGCCTCCCTATCCGGTATGGTCACCGAGCCTTCCCCAGAAACCCTTCTACGGAACGGTCGGCATGTACCAGCAGGTCTATATCATCCCGGGCGTCGGCATGAGGCTCGGATTCCGTTTCGGTGAGAGGTGGACCGTAGCGGCAACCGCGGTGTTCTCCCCGCTCGTCAGCTGCTACAGCCTGGACACGCACGTTCTGAGGGACATCGACATTACCAGCCATCTTTCAGGCGGCATGATGATCGAGCCCGGCGTGGAGCTGCAGGTCCTGATCTCCGACAAGATGTCCCTGGGAGGTGGTGCCGTCTACCGGCACATCTCGGGCCTGGTCGGCGACGAAGTCGTTCTGGGCGGTCCCAATGCCCTTTCTCCCGACCCGGCTCCCGGCACACAGGTCACGTACCCGTCCAGCAGCGGCGCTTCCTTCGACATGGTCAGCGGCTGGCTCAGCTTTTCGATTTCCCTGTGAGATGTCAGCCATGAGCGTGCCGGAGCCGGGCGTCGTTTTGATCAGCGCTCCCGGAGACAAGTCGGAGTCCATCGCCAGACGCATCGTGGAGGAACGGCTGGCCGCGTGCGCCCAGGTAACCGCGGAAGTCGCCAGCCTGTACTGGTGGAAAGGGACGCTGGAGAGGGACGTCGAGAGGATCATCATCCTGAAGACCGACAGATCGCAGATCCCCGCGATCCGCGATCTCCTGGGGGAAGTTCATCCCTACGAGGTCCCCGAGCTGGTTTTTCTCCCGGTGACCGCCGGAAACGAAGCGTACCTGTCGTGGCTTTCCAGCTCCTTGAGTCAGCGGGAGCAGGACCTCCGCTGACGTTTTCGGGCTCTCTTGCCGAGCGCGGGCGATTGTGGAAAATTCTCTCCTGTGAGCAAAGAGGAATCCTCCCGGAGACGAGCTTCAGCCTTCAGGTCGGCAATCCTTGCCCTCCTGTGGGCCGCGCTCCTGCTCACGCTTCCCTCAGGCGCCCCTGCAGCAGGCAAGAAGCGGCCTCTCGGGCTCTCGATCCAGAAACAGGCGATAACGGACGGTGAGATGGGATATCGGAACTACCTTCTGTACCTTCCCGCGCAGTACGACCAGAGCGTGACGAAGAAGTGGCCGCTGATCCTCTTCCTCCATGGCAGCGAACAGCGCGGAGACGATCCGAAACTGGTCGCGCAGGAAGGGCTTCCCGCCCTTGTCGCGCACGATGCGAGCTTCCCGTTCATCGTCGTGTCCCCGCAGTGCCCGGCTGACGCAAAGTGGTCTCCGCCGGCTCTCCTGAAGCTGCTGGGCACGGTGGAGCGGAAGCTGCGGATCGACTCCCGCCGGGTGTACCTCACCGGGTTCAGCATGGGAGGGTACGGCACGTGGCGAACCGCCGCAGCGTATCCGGAGGTGTTTGCCGCCATCGCCCCGGTCTGCGGCGGTGGGGACCCCGAAACCGCCCCCCGGCTGACCCGCGTTCCCGTGTGGGCCTTTCATGGAGCGCTCGATGAGAATGTGCCCCTCTCCGAGTCCCGCCAGATGGTGGATGCGGTCAAGAGGGACGGGGGACGCGCGCGGTTGACCATCTACCCGGACCTTGAGCACGATTCATGGACTAGGACGTACAAGAATCCGAAGCTCTACGCCTGGTTCCTTGCCCACAAGAAAAATGGAAGCTGAAAGGACAAGCTCGGTGAAAGAGGTCATGTTTGCGATAGGAGCTGCAGTCCTCGTGTTTGTTCTGGTTGCCTGCCCCCAGTCCGGCGGCGGGCCCACGAAATACGTCCTGACGGTGCAGGGTGTCAACTGCGGCACGACTCCATCCGGCGCGGTATCGGTTGACCCGGGAGTCGCAACGTCAATCAGCGCCCTGGCCGATGCAGGTCATATCATGCCCGGCTCCGGCATCTGGTCGGTAGTAAGTGGAACTGCGTCCATCGCCAACGTCAACGTCAGCTCAACGACGGTGACCCTGAACTACGGCGATGCCACCATCAAGGCGACTGTTCCGTAGCAGGCCTTTTCACCCGCCTCCATCGCGGGGGCACCAGGAAGATCGTGAGAACCACGAGCAGGGCGAATCCCACGTAAGCGACGAGGAAGACCCAGGCCGGGAAGTTGTAGAAGATCACGCTTCGGACGAGGCGCGCGACAAATGATATCTGCGCGTCAACCCTCTGGCCGGCCAGCGTTCGAAGCTGGTATTCCCACACGGTGAGAGGGCACTGCGTGCCCGTTGAGGCTTCCACGGCCACAAGGACAACGGCCGCGAGGTGCGCAATCCGGAAGCTCAGGCCCCGGATCCAGTTCCATCTCAACAGTCCGCCGATGATGATCAGCAGCTCTCCGCCGACAGTGAACGCAACATAGCAGAGATGAAGTGTAACGATGATGTCAGCGAGAGCCGCAAACCGCGCTTCCATGGAGGGGGCCGATATGCCGTGGAATGGGCAATGCGCGATTCGAACGCGCGGCCTATGGCTCCGGAGGCCATCGCTCTATCCAACTGAGCTAATTGCCCAAACGACCTGATTCTGCAATCCTCAGTCGCAATCGTCGTTTCAACGATACTTCGGAAGGATCGCCGTTGTCAACCGAACCGTTTCACCGGGTGCTCTGGGTCGTGCTGGATGGCTTCGGCCACGAGCATGCAAAGCGCGCCATCCAATCCGGAACGTGCCCCGCGCTGGCACAGATTGCCCGGGAAGGGCATCTCGGTCCGGCGCGCCCGGCCCGGCCCGTATGCCAGACTCCCCCGGCGCTTCTCGCCCTCTTCACCGGCACCGAGCCGGCGCAGAACGGCGTCTGGGGCTACTACATGCCCGACCCTTCCCAGCCCGAGCGCTCGATGAGCGGATTTCATGCCGATGTGTCCCGTGCTCCCGCGATATGGCGGGTGATGGAGGACCGGGGACTGGGGTACTCCCTCATGAATGTGGCGTTTCGAAATGACGCCGTCTGGCGCGGTCCGAACCAAAGCATGGTGCTGGGCTTCGACGGGTATCGGCTCTGGCAGAAGCCCGCCCTGTATCGTCTGGGGAGAGGGGTCCAGCACATCGAGTATCGGGGTATCCGCCTCCGCGCCACCGCCTCGCCGATGTCAGTTGCACTTCACAAGGGAAGCAGCCTGCAGGCTGTGCTCCGGCCGGGAGAAGGGCGGCTGGTCACATTCACGCCGGGCACGCTGAGCTTCGCCCACCTCGTCGAGCCGCGGACGCTCTTCCTCAATCCCGTGACCCCGGCCGTATGTCGCGGGTCTGATGCAGGTGAGGCGGCGAGAGATGGCTTTCTAGAGATGAGCGCCTTTCGCGCCGTACGCGGGCTGAACGCCTCCCGGGCCGCCGAGGCACTGGTACCCGTGTCCGCCGAGATTCTGCCGGCCCAGGCGAGCTTCCAACGCAAGGCACATCTGATGCTCCAGCAGGCATCCAACCCGTCAGCGAGGCTCGTCGTCGGCTACTTTTCCCTGATCGACGAGTTCAATCACGCATATTTCGACCTTTTCGAGTCCGCGTGGCCCGACGGGAGAGCGGCAGAGCTATTC
The DNA here is from genome assembly GCA_035542415.1 of Spirochaetia bacterium. Lineage (GTDB taxonomy): Bacteria > Spirochaetota > Spirochaetia > SZUA-6 > Fen-1364 > Fen-1364. The sequence goes on along the minus strand of DATKLM010000018.1, from coordinate 25,448 downwards.
ACCGCATGTGTGCGGATCGTGGATGATCTTCTCGGCTCCCTCATGCAGGGGATGTCGGAGGACACGCTGCTGGTCGTGTCCTCTGATCATGGCGCCATGGCGCAACGCTCAATGCTCCACCTGAACGAGATCTTCGCCGCTGCCGGGCTCACGCGAAAAGATGAGGGCGGCTACGACTTCCGGCGGTCCGCCTTGTGGTATCATCCGTCGGACTGCGGCCAGGTGATCTGCCGCGACCCCGAGCGGCGTGCGGAAAGCATGGCAGCCCTGCGACGCGTGATCGACGCGGTGAACAAGGATCTTTCCGCGGGCATCGGGATCGAAGAGGGGAGCGCCGGCGCTCCCTATCTCGCCTTTCTCTACCCGCGGGGGGACATGTATTTCACCGGCCGTGCGGGCCGGCGCAGCGAACTCATGCCCGTCAGAAAGAAGACCGGCGGCCATCACCTCTCCCCTCTTTCCCCGACACCCTGGATCGACGCGGTTCTCGGGCTGTGGAGCCGGCGGCTCGGGACCGGGACGCGTGCCGGGCAGGCAGCGCCCTCGGAGAACACGGCCGTGAAGAAGTTCATCCTGCAATCAATGGAGATCACCTGATGGAGACGATCATCCTTGCCTCCGGTTCCCCGCGGCGCAAAGAGCTGTTGACCCGGGTCAAAATGCCCCTGAAAGTCATCCCGCCGAGCATCAATGAGGACTACCAGCCATCAACGCCGCCGCCCGAGCTCGTATCACGCCTCGCCTGCATGAAGGTGGAGGCGGTCATGGAGCTGTTCAAGGCGGAATCCCCCCGCTGGGTCACCGGAGTGGACACCGTCGTGGAGATCGACGGCCGGATCCTCGGCAAGCCGTCCGGCCCGGAAGAAGCCACGTCGATGCTCGGTCTCCTCTCGGGCCGGGTTCACCGCGTGTATTCGGGAATCGCGGTCCTGGTGGCGCGGGGCAAGCCGATCGACTCGGAGGTCGTGTGCACGGAGGTCAAGCTCCGTGAGCTCTCTCCCGCGGAGCTGAAGTTCTACCTCGAGTGCGGGGAGTGGTCCGGCGCTGCGGGTGCCTACCGCATCCAGGAGCGCGGCGCGTTCTTCGTGGAGTGGATCCACGGCTCGTACAGCAACGTCGTAGGCTTGCCACTGGAAGCGTTTTATGGCATCTTGAGGAGGAACGCGTACGATTTTTGACCCTTTCATCTCACCCATCCGTTCGGAAAAGGGTGTATAAGCCAGTCGAGAGGGGAAGGAGGGCATTTTGGCTGTCGTTACCATGAAAAACCTGCTCGAGTCGGGCGTCCATTTCGGACACCAGACCAAGCGGTGGGATCCGCGGATGAAAAAGTATATCTTCGCGGAGCGCAACGGGATCCACATCATCGATCTCCAGAAGACCATCGTCGCCATCAAGGACGCCTATGAGGCCGTCCGCAAGACGGTGCTTGCCGGCAAGTCGGTGCTGTTCGTCGGCACCAAGAAGCAGGCCCAGCAGACGGTGGAGCGGGAGGCCAAACGCTGCGGGATGTTCTACGTGAACAACCGCTGGCTGGGCGGCATGCTCACGAACTTCACCACCATCAAGAAGTCTCTCCTGCGCCTCAAAAAGCTGGAGAAGATGGAGATCGACGGCACTTTCGAGAACCTCACGAAGAAGGAAATCGCGAGGCTCATGAAGGAGCGGACCCAGCTGGAGAAGAACCTCGGCGGGATCAAGGAGATGAAGGAGCTGCCCGGCATCGTCTTCATCATCGACACCCGCAAGGAGTCCATCGCAGTCACGGAGGCGCTCAAGGTCAGCGTCCCCATCGTCGCGGTCGTGGACACCAACTGCAATCCGGAAGGCATCACGTTCCCCATCCCGGGCAATGATGACGCCATCCGCGCCATCAACCTGTTCGCCCAGATCATCGCCAACGCCGTCATCGAGGCGGAGAACGAGGTCGGCCTGGAGGTCGTGGAGACGCTCCAGGAGGAAAAGGGCGAAGAAGAGTTCGCAGAAGCCATCGACAAGGGCGAGTTCGCCGCTCAGTCCAAGTACGACCAGGAAGAGGAGAAGGTCGCCGTTGCCGCGGTTCTCGGAGCAGCCACGGACGAGGGTGCCACGGGCTTTACGGACAAGGACTATTCCAACTACACCCCCGACGAAGCCGCCAAGAAGGAAGAGACTCCGCCGGAGGAACCGGACATCGACGAAGACAAGCTGTACAAGGAGTGAGAGAGAAAATCGATGGAGATCAAGGCAACTGACGTCAAGAAGCTCCGGGAGAAGACCGGGGCTGGAATGCTGGACTGCAAGAATGCGCTCGTCACGACGGACGGGGATTTCGACAAGGCGGAGCGCCTCCTCAAGGAGCAGGGGCTCGCGGCCGCCGTCAAGAAGAGTGAGCGCGTCACCAACGCCGGGATGATCTTCTCCAAGATCCTCCCGGACAAGGGTCTCCTTCTCGAGCTGACGTGTGAGACGGACTTCGTGGCCCGCAATACGCTCTTCCAGGAGCTCGGCACGGCGCTCATCGGCAAAGTGGCGGAAAAGAACCTCACCGCTGTGACCGAGGAGCTGGAAACGATGGTCAAGGAGACCGTCGGCAAGATCAAGGAGAACATGCAGCTCAAGAGGATCGTCACGCTTCCCGTGGGCGCCGGAGAGACCATCGTGGAGTACATCCACGACGGACGGATCGGCGTCATGATCCGCTTCTCCTTCAGCGATCCGAAAGCCGGGGACAACCCGAAGGTCAAGGAGATTCTCTTCGACTGCGCCCTGCACGCGGCGGCCTTCGGTCCGCTGTTCCTCTCCCGGGACAAGGTAAGCCCGGCGTTCCTCAAGGAGCAAGAGGAGATCTTCGCCAAGCAGGCGGAGAACCTCAACAAGCCCGCCAACGTCCTCCCGGGGATCATCAAGGGGAAGGTGAACAAGATGCTCGCGGAGATCTGCTTCCTCGACCAGCCCTTCGTGAAGGACGACAAGCGCACCGTGGCCAAGGTCCTGGAAGACCTCGGCAAGGAAGTCGGGTCGAAGATCACCATTGTCGACTACCGCTACGTGAAGCTGGGCGAAGACCATACCTGAAGGAGGATCTCGCATGACGAGAGACAAGATCAGGGGCCAGGCCGAAGAGCGGATGAAGAAAAGCATCCAGGCTCTCCAGGATGAGTTCAAGACGCTCCGCGGAAGCAGGGCGTCCCAGGCGCTGTTCGAGAAGATCCGGGTCGACTACTACGGCAACAAGGTTCCGCTGAACCAGGTTGCCACGATCTCGATTCCCGAGGCCCGCCTCGTCATCATCCAGCCCTGGGACCGGTCCGTGCTCTCGGAGATCGAGAAGGCCATCCAGAAGTCGGAGCTCTCGGTGAACCCGAACAACGACGGGAAGGTGATCAGGATCAGCATCCCGCCTCTCACCGAGGAGCGGCGCAAGGACCTCGTGAAGCACACGAAGAACACCGCGGAGCAGTCACGCGTGTCCGTGCGGGGCGTGCGGCGGGACGCGAATGAAGAAATCAAGAAGGCCAAGACCGACTCGGAGCTGAGCGAAGACGAGGCAAAGAAAGCCACGGACGAGATTCAGAAGCTCACGGACAAGTACATCGAGGAGATCAACAAGCTCCTCGAAGCCAAGGAAAAGGAAATCCTCGAGGTGTGAGACCCTCGTCGGACAGCGAGTCCCGCGGGACCACCGTCTCGCGGGACTCTTCACGGCTTCCGCGCCACGTCGGCATCATCATGGACGGCAACGGCCGCTGGGCGCAGGCGCGGGGGAGGCCTCGCACGGAGGGCCACCTCGAAGGGGTGAAGGCCGCGAAGAGGGTGGTGGCAGCGGCCGCGGAGGCCGGGCTTCGGTACCTCAGCCTGTACACCTTCTCCACGGAAAACTGGGCCCGGGCGCAGGAAGAAGTGTCGTACCTGATGCTCCTCATCCGCTCCCATCTCAAGAAGGAATACGATTTCTATCGGGCCAACCGGATCCGCATTCTCCACAGCGGGGATCTTGGACGCCTGCCGCCGGACATTGCCCAGGAGATAGATGACGTGACGCGCGATACGGAAAGCTACACGGGCCTGACGGTGAACCTTTCCATCAATTACGGAGGCCGCGACGAAATCATCCGCGCGTTCAATCGATACAGGGACAGTGCGAGCCGGGAGAGCCTCACGGAGGATTCCTTCCGCCGCTATCTCGATCACCCCGAGCTTCCCGATCCCGACCTCATCATCCGCAGCGCCAACGAGCAGCGCCTTTCCAATTTCCTTCTGTGGGAGTCCGCGTACGCGGAGCTGTATTTCAGCCCGAAGCTCTGGCCGGACTGGAACGGGGACGACCTGAAGGAAGCTCTTCTGGACTACAGTCGGCGGGTGCGCAGATTCGGCGGGTCGACATGAACTGGAAGACGTTTCTCTCCCGCATCCTTCTCATCGCGGTCGCGTTCCCCGTGATCGGCGCGCTGATCTTCCTCCTTCCCCAGCTCCACCACCTGGCCTTCAACCTCCTTGTCGCCGGCGCGAGCGTCGTGGGCGCGCTGGAAACCAGGGCCCTCGTGGAGGCCAGAAAGATCCCCACGGCCCGGCATCTGGCCCCGATCCTCGCCGGCACATTTCCCCTTGTGACGTGGCTGCAGACGGCGGGCTACGTCCCGGCGGCCGTGGAATGGTACTGGCTCGCCGGGACCATGGGTGTCATCCTTCTCCGCGCAGTCTTCCTCAGCGACGATCGGAACCTCCAGGGATTCCTTTCATTCGTCTCCTCGTCCCTGTTCGTGCTGCTCTACCCCGCCTTCTTCCTCTCCTGGATCGTGAGATTTTCCGGACTTGCCGAGTCGTCCCTCTCGATTCTCCTCTTTCTCGGCCTCGTGTTCGGAAACGACATGTCGGCGTATTTTGCCGGTACACTCTGGGGGCGCGCCACCCGGCTGAACTTGCCAATCAGCCCTCAGAAGACGGCCGTCGGCTTCATTGCCGGGATTGTCGGGTCCCTGATAATCTTCACGGCGTTCCAGCTGCTGGCTCCGCACGTCGTGCCGGAGAGCCTGCCCCTGGGCATCCTGCTCACCGTGCTCGTCGGCGTGGCGGTGATCCTGGGGGACCTGGTCGAGAGCGGTCTGAAGAGATCGGCGGGCGTCAAGGACTCCGGCATCGTCATACCGGGCCGGGGAGGAATGCTGGATTCGGTGGATTCCATGGTTCTCAGCGCTCCGCTCTTCTACGGCCTGCTCCGGCTCTTCGGCCGGTAGGCGGAGTCCGGCGCGTGAAGAGGGTCATCATCCTGGGCAGCACCGGCTCGATCGGCGAAAGCGCGCTCCGCGTTGCGCGCGACCTCCCGGACGACATCCGCGTCGTCGGCCTGTGCTGCGGAGGAAACACGAAGAGGCTGGCGGAGCAGGCGGCGGAGTTCCAGCCCGAAGCCGTGGCCTCGGTCTGCGGGGATCTTGTTGGAGCGGAAGACCTGGGTCCGCGGGCTTTCTGCGGGAAAGACGCTGCGGTGCGGCTCGTGGAGGAGACGGAGGCCGACATTATCTTGAACGGGATTTCCGGAAGCGCCGGCCTGCGGCCGTCCCTGGCGGCCGTTCGCCGCGGGCGCGATCTCGCTCTCGCCAACAAGGAGTCACTTGTCTTGGCGGGAAGTCTTCTCATCGGCACGGCGCGGAAGGCGGGTGCGCGAATCCTTCCCGTGGACTCCGAGCATGCCGCGCTGTCCGGTCTGCTGGAGGGGCAGGATCCCGCCGGCGTCGCGGAGCTCATCCTCACGGCTTCCGGAGGAGTAGTTCGCGACCTGCCTCTGGAGGCCCTCTGCGGCGTGCGGTTTCGAGAGGCTCTGTGCCACCCGACGTGGAAGATGGGGGCCGCCATTACGGTGGACTCGTCGACCATGGCGAACAAGGGCCTCGAAGTGATCGAAGCCCAGCGCCTTTTCGGAGTGAGACTGAACGCCATCCATGTTCTTCTCCATCCGCAGTGCATTGTCCATTCCCTGACGCGCACGGCGGATGGAACGCTGCACGCGGAGCTGAGCACACCCGATATGAGGATCCCGATCCAGAATGCGCTCACCGGCTCGCCGGCGCGCTCGAACGGCGTGGACTGGCTCGACCTGACGGGGCAGAGCCTCACGTTCGACCGGGTGGATCCGCGAAGGTACCCGATGCTCGGGCTCGCCTACGGGGCTGCCGAAGGCTCATCGGCGGATCCCGTGGTCTTTGTCGCGGCAAACGAGGTTGCCCGAGCCGCGTTCATGAGTGATACTATTACTTTCACGCGCATCGCGGAGATCGTCGAGCGTGCTCTCTCCCGGCAATGGACGCTTTCGGGCCGCTGCGTGGAGGAGATCCTGGCGCTCGACCGGGACGTACGCCGTACGGTGCAGAAAGAACTGAAGGACGAAAGATCATGATGCTTATTCTCGTCGGACTCATCGGTATCGGGATCATGGTGTTCATCCATGAGCTCGGGCATTTCGTCGCGGCCAAGATGAACGGAGTGGCCGTGGAAGTGTTTTCCCTGGGCTGGGGGCCCCGGCTGGTCGGCTTCCGCTGGCGGGGCACGATGTACCAGATCTCGTGGTTTCCCATCGGCGGCTACTGCAAGATGAGGGGAGAGGTGACGCCGGGAATGGTGGGCGGCAAGGGAGAAGGGCAGGCGGAAGCGCCGGCGCTGCCCCCGGCCCCGGCACATTCACCTTCGGCGTTGACAAATCCGCCTTCAGCGGCGGTGGAGCGCGCCCCCGGGGGCTCGTTCAGCGAGGCTGCTCCGTGGCGGCGAATCGTCATATCCGCGTCCGGCCCGCTGTTCAACCTCGTATTCGCCGCCTTGATTTTCACGGTGATCTGGTGGGCCGGATTTGAGGTTTTCTCCGCGGACAACAGGATCGTCCTTGCCACGGACTACTCCCTGGAGACATTCGCGAAGGTGCCGCCGGCCACCCTGGCGGGGCTCACGACGGGAGACCGCGTGACCGCGATCGATGGCGCTCCGGTGGAGAAGTTCCAGGACATCCGGGAAAAGGTCTCCACGGCCCCGAACCGCACGTTCATGTTCACCGTGGTGCGCACCGAAGGCGGGGCCACACGAACCCTCACCATCCCGGTGACTCCCTGGCTCGACAAGGATTCCGGCGCCGGGCAGATCGGAGTCTACGAATGGCGAGACCCGATTCTGGAGAGCGTGCGGCCGGGGAGCGCCGCGGGCATGGCGGGGTTGCGCAGGGGAGACAAAATCGTCCGCGCGGATGGCCGAGCCATCCTCAATCAGATGGACCTGTACCAGCTGCTGGCGTCAAAACCCGCGAAAGTGTCGCTGGTCTTCGAGCGCGGCGGGCAGAGAATGACCGCGCCCCTCGTCTTGAGCTATACCGAGAAAGGCGCGGCTGATATCGGCATCACGTTCGCCCAGCGGACATACCGCTCCCCCCGACTGGGCCTCCTGGGCGCCCTTGAACGAGGCTTTGCCGACACCTGGACCTACACGGCGCTGACAGTGAAAGGCTTCGGCCTGCTGTTCCAGGGAATCAATCTCAGGAACGCGGTGGCGGGTCCCGTGAAGATCGCCTATATCATCGGGGACACCGCGGTGTCGGGGTTCCAGGTCGGCGTCGGCGCTGGACTGGTCTCCTCCTTCCGATTGATCGCGTTTCTGTGCATCGTTCTTTTCCTGATGAACCTTCTTCCCATACCGGCAATGGACGGCGGTCAGATCGTCCTGTTTCTCATCGAGATCGTCCGAGGGAGGTCCGTCCCAGCGAAGATCTTCTGGAGAATCCAGCTGGTCGGGTTTTCCATACTCCTGGCGCTCCTCGTCGTCGTCACCTTCAACGACTTCATGTCATTTCCGGGGCGGTAGGGAATGCACTCCGTCAAGCGGCGCATCGCGTGCTTCTGCGAGAAGACCTTCGACGCGGACATCCCTGACTCCGCGGATCTCGCAGCCGAGCCCGAGGTCGGCAGGCTCATTGCCAGCGGGGACTTCATGGCCGTTACCTGCCCGTCATGCGGGAAGCGGCTCACTCCGGAGTTCCCGTTCCATTTGACGCTCCCCGGAGGCGTTGGGGACGTTCTGCTCGTGCCGGAGGCGGACCGCGGCGCGTACGTGCGCGGCTCACTTCCCTACCAGGTCGGCAGCCCGTACCGGGTCGTGGTCGGGTTTCCCGAGCTTGCCGAGAAATTGCAGGTGCTCGGAAGCGGCCGGGACGACCGCGTCATCGAGATCATGAAGTACTACCTCCTCACCGGGGCCGCCGGCTCTGAAAGTGAGGAAGACGATCGGGACGTCACGCTGCGCTACAAGGGTGAAGAGGGCGGCAAGCACGTCTTTCATGTCGTCGGCATGAAAGAGGGGGAGATCGGTGTGGCCCGGCTTGCCTCGGAGATCTACGGGAAGATCGCCGCGGACGTCGATGCCCGCGTTCAGGAGGAGCCGTTTCGGGACTTCTGCTCTCCGCCGTGGGTGTCGATTCGCCGGCTGACCGGAGGAGAGCCTTGAAGCGAACCCGGCGGTTCCGTGGCTCCTGTCACGGCGACGCGGGGCGTGCAGCGGGCGTCTTCCTGGGAGCCCTGGTCTTTCTTGCCGCCGCCGCGGGGGCCGGAGCGGATGTTCGCAGCCTGGTGAACACCGGGCATGTCGGGGCGGTGCTCGACCTTCAGTACGACGAGAAGAGGGACCTGCTCTTCAGCGCCGGCGAAGAAGGGGCCGTCAAGATCTGGGATGCGAAATCGGGCTCCCTGGTGCGATCGCTGCGCGTCACGCCCCATGCCGCACAGATGATTGCCGTGAATCCGCGGGATCCGCAGGTGGCGGTGGTTGCCGTGGACGGCCTGCGCGCTTTTTCGGTCTCCGTGTGGGATTGGGAGCAGGAGAAGCAGATCATCAGGATCCCGCTCAAGGAGGCCCCGCTCTTCGTGCGTTTTTCCGGCCAGGGCACCTGGCTTGTGTACGGCGTGTCGGCCTGGCAGGGACTGAAGATCGTGGACGTTTCCACGGGAGACGCGCTGACGTTTCACCCCGAAGGTTTCGGGATCGTCGGGTTCGCGGAGGTTTCGCGCTCCGAGAAGACGATCATGACGTACCAGATCACCGGCAGGATCTCCTACTGGGATCTCGCCTCCGGCGACCTCGTGAGGGAAGTCCCGACCGCTCCTTACCTTTCGCGAATCCGGATCTCGCGAGACCGGCGGTTCCTCGTGGGAAACACGGGCCGGGAGGCGCTCCTCATCGACACGTTCACCGGCGCCGTGCGGGGCCGGGCTTCCATCAATGGCGATGTGGCTCTCGACATCTCCCCGGGCGGGGATCGGCTCGCGGGCGTACCGGCCGCGGGCGGCATCATTTCCCGCTGGGTGATTTCGGGGGACACCCTCGCCCCGCAGCCCGCGCCGCTGGGTGTCGAAGCTGCCTCTGCCGGGGCCTCTTCGGACGGAGCTTCCTCGATGGATTCCTTCCAGGCGCTCTGCTACGGTTCGGACGAGCTTTTCATCGCGGCGGTGGATGGCCGCATCAGCGCGACGTCAGAATCCGGGGGGACCCGCCGGATCGGGCAGAATGCCCTGGCCGGCATCACGGGAGTGGATGCGGCGCGCGGCCTCCTTGCCCTCGGGGGGCCGGACTGGGTGCGCGTCTTCAGCACGGACCTGCGTGCGAGTGATTCCGCGCCGACGTACGTCCGGTCGATTCTCTTCGAGAACCCCTGGAAGGCGCCCGTCGGCCTGATGTTCCTTTCGGACTCAACGCTCCTTGCGTGGACGAGGGATGACAAGCTGCCGCGGTTCGCCGTCCTGGACCTGCCTGTGCCGTTTCCTTCCCGCCTGGCTGCGGCGGAGGCCGGATCCCGCGCGCACTTTCGCGTGCTCACTCCGGGTTTCCGTGCGCCGCTCGTGGACCTGGCGGCCGTCGGCACGGATCTCCTGGGCATTGAGACCGGGGGAACCGTCCGCGTCGTTGACATGGCAAGCGGCGCGACCCGGTTTGAGAGACGTGTTCCCGCGGTCTCGGCCATTGTGAGGAGCTCTCCCGCGGAGCTTGTCGGAGGCCGCAACACTGCCCTGGCGGCCGGAGGCTCCCTCGTGAGGATCAACACGCGCACCGGGGAGACGGTGGGAATTGCCGGGAGAAACGTCTTCTCCTGGGACCTCGTGTTCGACTCCGCCGGGCTGTCCACGACAGGTCCGGCCCTGTATGCCGTCGGCGTCGACGCGGCAGGCGCGACGAACCTGCTCCGCTACGACGGCCCGGGGTTCGAGCGAGAGACGGTGCTCGCCTCCGACCCCGAGGAAGACCTGGACGCGAGCCTGGCCCTGGATCCGGACACGCACGCGGTGTTCGCCTCGGTGGGCCGCGCGCGAGTCGTCTCCTGGGACGGGCGGGAGACGCGGGCGCTTCCGGCCGAAGTGGCAACCTCCCGAAAGCTGCTTGCCCGCGACGGCCTGCTGATGTCGCTCAACCGAGACTCCACGCTGACAATCTCCGCCCAGGCCACCGGCGAGCGCATTGCCGAGCTGTCCTTGTTTCCTGACGGGGAATGGGCCGTCCTTGCTCACGGCGGCGGATACCTGGCCTCTCCCGGCGGAGATGCGCGGGTCAGCGTGTTCCTCGATGATGAGCCTGTCAGCGCGAGGGAAGACTACCGACTCCGCATTGAGCAGTGGTAGCGCGTGTCGTATCGCCCTTCGGGCGATCTAATCATGAGACGGATTCGCTCTTACCTTTTCGATCGCTTCTTTCACGGCCTGCGTGATCTCGCGGGCGTACTCCGCGCGAACTCCTGAGCGAGCGTACACGCTCCCCATGAGAGACACGCGGTAGGAAGGCTTCACCTTGTTGAGGGCGAACGCTGCCATGTCCAGAACGCAGTCCTGGCACGTGCAGAGTCCCTGCGCCCGCGCCATCTGCACTTCAAGCTCGGCAATCACGAGGCGCTCCGCTTCATTCACGAGAGTATCGAAATCATACTCGTCCCTGAGACCCATGCGTCACCTCACCCTGCGCCGCGCTCCAGCGGCTCGAACTTCGTGTACTTGGCCAGGAACGCCAGCGAAATGTCGCCCACGGGACCGTTTCTCTGCTTGGCAACGGCAATTTCCCGGACCTCGGCCTTCAAGTCTTCGGTGTGAATGAAGATCACCACGTCGGCGTCCTGCTCAATGCTTCCGGACTCGCGGAGGTCCGCGAGGTTGGGCTTCTTTCCCTCGGTCTCCCGCCTGACCTGGGAAAGAGCGACGACGGGAAGGTTCAGCTCCCGCGCGAGCGCCTTCAGGGAGCGGGATATCTCGGCGATCTGCTCGTGCCGGGGCAGCTCCTTGTTTTCCGAGTTGATGAGCGTGATGTAGTCCACGAAGATGATTTTCACGTCCTGGTGGCTCTTCATCCGCCGGGCCTGGGCCCGCAGGTCCAGGAGCTTGAGGTCCGGCGAGTCACTGATGTACAGCGGCGCCTCGTAGAGCCGGGCGCAGGCCTCGGTGATGCGGCTGAAGTCCGCGGGGCTGAGCATGCCGGTCCGCATCCGCTGCGAGTCCAGGCGGGCCTCCATGCTGAGGAGGCGCTGCATGATTGCCATGCTCGACATTTCCAGGGAGAAGAATCCCACGGGAACCTTCTGGCGGATGGAGATGTTGGCCGCGACGGTCAGAGCGAAGGCGGTCTTTCCCACCGAGGGCCGCGCGCCGATGACGATGAACTCCGAGTTCTGGAAGCCCATGGTAAGGACGTCCAGCTCCTTGAAGCCCGACGGGATCCCCGTGTACTCCGTCTTCGAGTGGTAGTGGCGCTCAATGGCGTCGAACGTCTGCCTGACGATTTCCTTTGCCGGGTAGTACGTGCCGGTCTGGTTCCTGTCGGAGATCTCGAAGATCTTTCTCTCCGCGTCCTCCAGGATGACGCCGATTTCCGCCGAGTCATCGTGCGCCTGGGCGATGATCTCCTGGGACACGCGGGCGAGCGTCCGCCGGATGGACGATGCCTGCACGACCCGCGCGTAGTACTCGACGTTCGCGCTTGTCGGGACCGCCGACGTCAGGCGGGAGACGTACGCCGAGCCTCCGCACTGCTCCAGCGTTCCCCGGGAGCGCAGCTCTTCCGCGACCGTGATGAGGTCGATGGACTGCCCCCGGTTGAACAGGGAAAGCACCGCCTCGAAGATCCTCTGGTGCGCGCCCTTGTAGAAATCCTCCGGCCGCACCAGGTGGATGATGGACGACAGCGCCTCCGGGTCCATGAGCACGGCCCCCAGGGTGGCGACCTCCGCTTCGTCGTTGTGGGAAGGAACGGCATCCCTGAGGCCTGCAGGATTCATGACGCCGCTCACGGCTGTTCCTCCGATGCGCCTCCCTAACGGCTTTCCGCCGGTGACCCCGCCTCCGCCCCGGCAGGCTTGGCCTCAGGGGCGCTCTCGGCTGCGGGGGCCTCACCTTCCGCTGGCCGCGGGCGGCGCTGCCGGGGCTTTGCGGGCGCCGCGGGCGCGGCGCCCGCCTGGACAATGCCCTCCACGATGAGCTTCACGGAAGCTTCTTCCTTGTCGTACAGGCGGATCCTGACCTTGAAGGTCCCCACGGAGCGGATCGTATGCTCGGGAATCTCGATGCGCTTCTTCTCGATCTGGAAGCCCTTCTTCTCCAGCTCCTGGGCGACAAGCGTGTTGTTCACGGAACCGAACAGCTTCCCGTTCTCCCCGGCGGGAACGGAGAACTTGATCTCCTGCGCTTCCAGGCGCTCGCGGAGCCCCGCGGCGTCCATCCTCTTCTGTTCCTTGCGCGCCTCGATTGCCGCCCGGCGGTGCTCGAGAGAAGCGAGGTTCTGGCGCGTGTTGAGGATCGCAAGCTTCTTCGGGAGGAGAAAGTTGCGCGCGTACCCGTCCGCGACGTCCTTGATGTCTCCCTCTTCTCCGAGCCCGATGACGTCCTGATTCAGAATCACCTTCATTGTGTCAGCTCCTTTCGACAGTCGCCGCGCTCTTCGACTGAATACTGCGGAAGAGCCGCGGCTTCCTTCATTCCTGCTCAGTCGGCTGCGCGCTCCGCGGAACGCGGTACCGGATCCAGTTCTCGGATACCCCGAAGGCTGGAAGCGCCACGGCCACGAAAAGCCCCGCGCGCGGAGATGCGGCGAGCCCGATCACCAGCGCGACGAGGAGAAGCCACAGGATCCGCGGAAGCCCGTGCTTCTCGAAGAGAAAACGGAGGATCGCCAGCCCCTGCAGCCCGTAGAGAAACACCAGCACGAGGCCGATGTTCCAGGCCACCAGGGACCACGCGGCGATGTGGAAATAGAGGTCCGCGAGGATCACGCCGCAGGAGGCAATCAGGGGCCACAGCCAGAACGCCTCCAGGTGGAACCGCGCGAAGTGGAACGGCAGGCGCTCCGCGCCGCTCTGGGCGCGCCGCGCGGACATCTGCCCGGCCCACCACGAGAAGGAAAGAAGCGCGAAGTAGATGGCAAGAAGCGTCCGCGAGAGGTACGCCTCCGACATGCGCCTCAGGCTCTCCGGGGAAAGCAGGGCCGCGGCCAGCGAATCCTCCATCCCGTCCCGTGTCGCGAACAGCGACGTGAATATCCGGGAGACCGCGCCGTAGAGCTCCGTCATGGAACGCTGGAACTCCGGGGTGCGCGAGAGCCACGCCAGGGCGGGGAACGCGATGATCCCCGCGGCCCCGCTCGCCCCGAGCAGCCAGTACAGCACCCGGTGGCGCCGCGCGACGCTCAGGTTCACCGCGACGACCCCGAGCAGAAGGAGAACGACTCCCCCGGCTTCCACGCCGCTGAGGATGTCCGGCGGCAGCGATCCGCCGAGGAAAGGGACACATCGAAGAGCGAGGAAGACGAGAAGAAAGATCCCGCACGCCGCCAGGAGGCTGCGCTCCCCCCGGCGGGACGCCACGACCTGGAGGGGAATCAGGAAAAACCCGATCCCCACCCCGACGTGGTAGAGAACCAGCGAGGCGACCGCAAAGAGAAAAACCTCGAGGAAGCGTGCCCCCGCCGTTCTCTGGTACATCTGCGTCTGGAGCGAGCTCAGGCCGTTTCGAGCCTCTATTTCCCGATGTAGGGAAGCAGGGCCAGGCTGCGCGCGCGCTTGATCGCCCGCGCGAGCTCTCTCTGGTGTTTTGCGCATGTGCCGGTGATCCTGCGGGGCATGATCTTGCCGCGCTCCGAGGTGAAGCGCTTCAGGCCCCCCGCATCCTTCCAGTCGATGGTTGCCTTCTTGATGCAGAACTTGCAGACCTTCCTCTTGAAGAACGTCTTGTGCCGTCCGCGGCCTCCGAAGCCGCCGCGCTCGCCGCGATCTCCCCGGTCAGACCGGAATCCGCCTTCACGCCTGTCGCCGTCGGGGCGGAAGCCGCCCTCCCGCCGCGGTCCTTCGGAACGCGGGCCCTCGGAACGGGGACCGCCTTCCGGCCGCTCCGCCCCTTCCGCGGGGCGCGGTGTTCCAACCGGGTTCTTTTCCTGGTTATCCGACATGTGCCTGTGTCCTCTCTCTCTTCTCTCTCTAGAATGGGATATCGTCTTCGAAATTGTCCGACGAAGGCGGGGCCCCCTCCGGGAAGTCTGTGCCTCCTCCGCGCGGCTCCGGGCCGGACGCGCCGGACGGGCCGCCCGGGCCCCCCTGCCGCCCGGCGCCCCCGCCGCCCAGGAGCATGACGTTGGTCGCGAATATCTCCACCTTGCTCCGCGACTGCCCTTCCTGCTCCCAGCGGTTCTGCCGCAGCTGGCCTTCCACGCCCACCTGCTTGCCCTTGACCAGGTACTGGTTGATGGCTTCCGCGGACTTCCCCCAGAGGACGATGTCGAAGAAGTGCGATTCGTCCACCCACTGGTCGTCCTTCTTCCGCCTCTGGTTGATGGCGATACTGAACTTGCTCACCGCCGCCCCGCTGTTCGTGTACTTCAGCTCGGCGTTTCTCGTGAGACGGCCCACGAGCACGACGTGGTTGATGTCTGCCATGCCGACCTCCCCGGAGACGCTAGTTGTCCTGGCGGACGAACAGGTACTTGAGGATCTCCGGCCTCAGCTTGAGGGTCTTGGTGAGTGCCTTGAGAGGCTCGGGCGCGCTTTCGATGTGGTAGAGGATGTAGTGGCCGCGGTCGTTCTTGCGGACCGGGTAGGCGAGCAGGCGGTCGCCCATGTCCTCTTCCTTCTTGATCGTGATCCCCGAGCCTTCGAACTCCTTTTTCAGGAATTCGCGTCCGGCGTTGTACTGGGCTTCGTCACTCGTAAAGATCACGACCGCTTCGTAGGTCTTCATTCCTGGGGTTCCTCCCTTTGGCCGTATGGCTCGCGTTCCGGGCGCGAGCAAAGAGGATAGCTTCGAGAAAGCCAAAATAGCCTCCGGCGGCCGCTCTGTCAAGTGCGGCGGCGAAGCCGGCCGCGGAGCTGCATGTGAATGACGCCGAGTATGTCGTCGAGGTTGCCAGTGACGCCGAGTACGTCGTCGACGATCAAGGAAGGGTCCGGTCACGCCGATCATGACATTGGCACGGCCCGCGCCGCGCCGGCATACGCTCGATGACGCGAAAGATCAACTATGAGGACGACATCTTCAGCCTCGCGCTTCAGGTTCGGTGCCTCCAGGATATCCTGAAGCTGGAGATCGATCCGGAGTTCTTCCGCGAGCGGGTCCTCGGCGATATCGCCTGGGCGGACTCGATGATCGGACGCGTCTACCAGGGTCTCCTTGCCAGCTCGCTGTTCGTCAAGCGCCAGGAGCACCTTCGGGAGATCCAGAAGCTCAAGAGGGCGTTCATCGACGTGTTGGACGGCCTGATCCAGAAGCGCGTGCCGTTTTCCCAGCATCTCGAGGACTCCCTGGGCCCCCTGGCGGCCATGCGCGATGCGCACGAGAAGGACATCGTGGACATCAAGACGGCGCTTGCCAGCAGCGGCAAGGGCGCTCCGGAGGAAGAGCACATGGTTTCCCCGGAAGAGTTGAAGTTCCTCATGACCGCCCCCGACGAGGAGAACGAGCAGCGCGGCTGAGAGCCGCCTACGGACAGCCGGGATACTTGACCTCCCCAGCCAGAAATATGTATGGTAGGCTCTAAATTCACAGCGGCGCGCCGTGGTTGCTTCGTCGTGTTGAACACCGTCGGTGTCCGCGCTGCAGAGGTTGTCAGATATGTATGCTCTCGTGGACATTCTCGGGAAACAGTACAAGGTGGAGCAGGGCAGCATCCTCAAGGTCGACCACGTCGTCCAGGACAAGGGAAGCGCCGTTGAGTTTCCATCCGTGCTCATGGTCTCCGACGGTGAGAAGTCGAAGATAGGGAACCCCTACGTCTCCGGGGTTTCCGTGCGCGCCGTCGTGGAGGATCACGGCCGGGAGAGGAAGCTCGTCTTCGGCAAGTACAAGAAGAAGAAGAACTACCGCCGCCGCTACGGCCATCGCCAGGAGTACTCTCTGATCAAGGTGGAAGGCTTCAACGGCATCGAGGGCGCGGCGCCGGCGGCGCAGGCGGAGCCCCGGGCCACGGAGCCCCGCGCGCATGCGGCGCCTCGCGCGCATGCGGCGGCAGAGCCGAAGGCAACCAGCCGGGCTCCGGCAGCGAAGCCGAAAGCACGGACAGCGGAGAAGCCCAGACCGAAGGGCGCCGCGGAGAAAAAGAAGCGCTAGGGTGCTTACCGTTCTCCTCGAGATTTCCCAGGACGGACTCCTTCGCCGGTTCGAGGCGTCGGGGCACGCGGGATCCGATGCGGGGAGAAACATCGCCTGCGCGGCGGCAACGATCCTCCTGAGGACTGCCGGGCGGGAATGCACGGCGCGGGGGATCGTGGCGGCGGGAGGCTCCGGCGCCCGGGGAGAAATGGCCCTGGAAGTCGCGGCCGGGGCCGGGGATGCATGGCTGAAGGGCGTGACGGATTTCCTGGTGCGTGGCATGAGCGACCTGGCGTGGGAGTATCCCGACCAGATCGCTTTTCGGGTCGAAACGACGGAGGTTGCACATGGGACGGAAGAAGGGCGGAGCGGCAAAGAACGGCCGTGACTCGCAGGCGAAGCGCCTGGGAATCAAGAGATACGCCGGAGAGCTCGTGACGGCCGGCACGATCATCGTGCGCCAGAGGGGCACGAAGTTCCATCCGGGAGAGAGGGTGGGGCGCGGCCGGGACGACACCCTGTTCGCTCTCATCGACGGTCAGGTGGTTTTCCATACTAAGAAAGGAAGAAACTTCGTCGCCATTCAGCCCACCCAGACGTGAGACCCCGTGAACGGTTTCGTGGATGAGACAACGGTCGTCGTCTCGTCCGGCAGCGGCGGCGACGGGGCCGTCTCCTTCCGCAGAGAAAAGTATGTTCCCCGGGGCGGCCCCGACGGGGGTGATGGCGGGACCGGGGGCAGCGTCGTTTTCACGGTGAAGTCCAACCTCAAGACCCTCTCTCATCTCAAGCTCAAGCGGGTCTTCCGCGCGGAAGACGGCAAGCGCGGCGGCGGCCAGCGGATGCACGGGCGCGACGGCCGGGACGCGGAGATTCCGGTTCCCCCGGGCACGATTCTCTCCGACTCGGAAAGCGGAGAGCGCATTGCGGATCTCACCGCGGACGGGGAGCGGTTCGTGCTCCTGCGCGGCGGCCGGGGAGGGAAGGGTAACTCCCACTATGCCACCTCGGTCAACCAGGCGCCCCGGTATGCCCAGAAGGGCGTTGAGGGAGAAAGCCGCGAGGTCCGCGTGGAGCTGCACCTCATTGCGGACGTCGGCCTCGTCGGCCTTCCCAACGCGGGCAAGTCCACGCTCCTTTCGCTGCTGACAAACGCGCATCCCCTGATCGCGGATTACCCGTTCACGACGAAGATTCCGAGCCTCGGTCTCATGCGCCTTCCGGAGAGGGACCTCATCATCGCGGACATCCCGGGCATCATCGAAGGAGCGGCAGAAGGAAAGGGTCTGGGCCTGCGGTTTCTCCGCCACATTGAGCGCTGCGCCGTGCTTCTGTTCCTCGTGGATCTCGGCACGCCGGACTGCGCGGCAACGGTCTCGATTCTGGAAAGCGAGCTCGCCCGGTATTCTCCCGCGCTCTCCTCGCGGCGGCGGTTCATTGTCGGAACGAAGCTGGATCTGGAGGGGGCGGCCGCGGGGCTCGAATCCCTGCAGGCACATCTGCCGGCGGAGCGGATCGTGGCTGTCTCCGCGTTCTCTCGCGTCGGCCTCCCGGAGCTGAAACGGGCGATCCTCGAGCTCGTGTCGACGGCGCAGTCCAGCAGCGCCGCCGCCGGCGGAGAAACGGCGTGACGGCCGTGATCCTGGGCGGGACGTTCAATCCCGTGCACTACGGTCATCTCTTCATTGCAGAGGAGGTCAGGCTCACCTACGGATATGACGCCGTCATTTTCCTGCCGGCAAACAGCCCGGTTCACAAGGACCCGACGCCGATCCTGCCGCCGGCTCACCGCCTGGCCATGCTGCGCCGGGCGGTTGAGGGGATCCGCGAGTTCATTGTTGCGGAGAGCGAGATCAAGCGCGGCGGGCCGTCATATTCCATCGACAGCGTGGACGAGATCGTGCAGCGCTTTTCCATCGACGGAAAGCCGGGCTTTCTCATTGGCGACGACCTCGTGGAGGGCTTCCCGACGTGGAAGAACGCGGAGAAGCTCGCCGACATGGTGGACCTGTTCGTGGCCCGCAGGACGATGGCCGAACCGCTTCAGCTTGAGTATCCTCACCGTGTGGTACCGAATACGATCCTTCCGATCTCCTCGTCGGAGATCCGTCGGAGGATCTCCCAGGGCCGCACGGCTCGCTTCCTCCTGCCGGACGCGGTACTGGAATACATCAAGGTGCACAAGCTCTATGGATGAGAGAAACGTGTGGCGCTCGAGGGCCGCGGCCCTCGCCGAGGCGAGCCTGTCGCGTCCCCGTCTCTCCCACTCCCGGGAGGCGGCCCGCCTGGCGTCAGAGCTGTGCGACCGCTTCCGGGTGGACGAGGAGAAAGGGTACATCGCGGGGATCTGCCACGACCTGGCGAGGGAGCTGGACCTGTCGGAGATCGTCCTTCTCTGCAAGGAAGACGGCCTGCCCATCGAGCCGTGGGAAAGGGACAACCCGATGCTCCTTCACGGCCGGGCAGCAGCGTCCATCCTGCTGAAGGACACCGGCTACTCGGATGCCGAGGTCCTCGACGCCATCCGGGACCACGTCACCGGCCGCGGAGGCATGGGCAATCTTTCCAAGATCGTCTTTGCCGCCGACTACCTGGAGCCGACCCGGGAGTTTGTCTCCCCGGAATTCCGCCGCCGTACCCTGGGCCTGAGCCTGGATGAGATGACGCTCGCCGTCCTGGAACGGAAGCTGCACCACGTCCGCGCCCAGTCCCAGGAGATCGTTCCGGCGGCGCAGGCTCTCCACGAGGAGCTGACGAAGCATGCTTGAGCGGAGAAGCCGCAGACCGGACCGCAGCATCATTCTCCTCATCCTGATCATCCTCGTCGTGGTCGGCACGGGCGTGTACGCCTGGCTGCAGCTGCGGGTGGACCAGATCACCGAGGCGCTCAAGAAGAAGCTTCCCCTGAACACCCTGTTCATCTTTTCCGACGGTGACAGGGCGCTGTTCTTCGAGGTTTTTTTCTATACACCGGACACGCACAAGGGGTCGCTCTTCTACGTGCCGGCTAACCTCGGCGGCGTCATTCCCCGGATCAACAAGGTGGACGGGATCGACGCTCTGTACCGCCGCGCCAGCACCGCGGCTCTGAAGGGGAGGATCGAGGACCTGCTCGGTGTTCCCATCCCGTGCGTGATCGACATCGCCCGGGACGACGTAGGCAGGCTCGTCGACCTGATCGGCGGTGTGGACGTGTTCATTCCGAATCCGGTGGACCTCACGCAGGACGGCCGGCGGATCCTTCTCCCGTCGGGCAGCGTGACGCTGGACGGCGACAAGGCCCGGGACTACGTCTCCTACACGGACCCCCTGGAGACGGACGCGGACAGCATCGGGCGCCGGCAGAAGTTCCTCCAGTCCCTCCTCAAGGGCCTGGGAGAGAAGAACAGCTTCCTTACTCAGCGCGGCGTGCTGCGATCACTCCGCTCCCTCGTGCGCACGAACCTCTCCGGCCGCGCCCTCGCCTCCTTCGTGGCGGAGATGGGCCGGTTCGATTCGGAGCGCATGGTCCTGCAGCGCGTGCTCGGCACGACCCGCACCGTGGACGGCCGGGATCTCCTGTTCCCGCACCAGGAAGGGGAGCTCCTCAAGGAAGCCGTGAAGCAGACCATCGCGGCGAACGCCTCCAGCGAATTCGTGCCCCCGGAGGGCCTCTCCATCACCATCGAGGTCCTCAACGGCACGAAGACGTCCGGGCTCGCCACGCGCGCGAGAGATCTGTTCCAGAGCTATGATTTCGAGGTCATGGCGCCTAACAACGCCGACAATGACCAGTACCAGTTTACCGTCGTCCTGGATCGCAAGGGAAGGCTGGATGACGCCAAGAGGGTCGCCGGCATCATCCGCTGCTCGAGGATCTACTCGAAGCCGGACCCGCAGATGGACCAGGCCGTGGATGTGACCGTGATTCTGGGCAGGGATTTCGATGGCCGCTTCGTCAAGCAGCAGCAACAGCAACAGTAGGGAGACGGTCATCGAAGCGGCGCGGCTCCTCTCCGACGCAAAGGGTGAGGACACGGTCGTCCTCAGCATCGGGGAGATCAGCGCGTTTGCGGACTATTTCATCATCACGACGGCCCGCAGCTCCGCGCACCTCGCCGGTCTCATGCGGGAGCTCGCGGTGTTCCTGCACGCGCGCGGCATCCGGCCGGCGGGACACCACAAGAGGGCGCCCGGCAAGGGATGGCATCTCCTGGATTGCGGGGACTTCGTCATCCATCTCATGGAGAAGGAACAGCGGGATTTCTATGACCTGGAGCGGCTCTGGTTCAGGGCGGAAAGGATTTCTTACTGGTCGAAGTCCTCGTAATCGAGGTCTTCGTCGATGTCGTATTCGTCTTCGTCGAGGTAGTCTTCCTCGTCGTACTCTTCTTCCTCTTCTTCCTCGTCGTCAAAGTCCTCTTCGTCTTCCTCTTCTTCCTCCTCTTCCTCCTCCTCTTCTTCCTCGTCCTCCTCGAAGTCCTCGTCGAGGTCTTCCTCGAACTCTTCCTCTTCCTCGTCTATCTCTTCCTCGTCGTAGTCCTCTTCGAGGTCGTCCTCATAGTCGTCGAAGTCTTCGTCAAGGTTCTCCTCCTCGTCTCCTTCGGCGGGCTCGTCCTCTCCTTTTCCCTTGCCCTTGCCCAGAGAGTAATAGAGGATTTCAGAGACGAACTCATCGTCCATGTTCCTGATGTTTTCCAGCATTGTGTACCCCGCCTGAGCCCGTGAAGTATGAAACCCAGCTGAATCTACGTCCAGTTTTTGCGACTTGTCAACTAGTTTTTCCCGGCGTCAGTCGCGGGCCTGGAAACCGAGGAACATTGACACCCGGCCGAAAGCGCCGCACGCCGTGCGGTGAAACGAGAGGGCGAGGTTCGGCACGAGACTCTGTATCCCCCGGGCCGCGATGACCGCCGGGGGCGTGATATCACAGCGCATCTGCCTTCCGGACAGCATGGTGATGGCCCGGCCGGAGACCTGGTTGGCGAGCTCCGCCATTGCGGCAAGGTGCACGTCCGTGAACTTTTCGTTAGCCAGCGGGATGGCCACCCCGCCGGTCATTGCCCGGGCGATGGCGAAGGCGCTGCGGGCATCCAGGCTGAGCATAAGGATGCCCTTCACGTCCCCCGTGAGACCGACGCTTGCCACCACCTGGTCTTCCGCCGCGGGGTGGGGTCCCGGCTCGAACGCTTCGACGGCAAGGTCGGTTTCCGCCAGGATCTGGCGAAGCGCCTCGATGAACGTGTCGCGGACCTCGTTCTCCACGCGCGGAGTATAGAAGAGGGTCCGGAGGTGGTCAACGGAAAGCGCGCGCCCGTTTGACAGGCGTGCGGCGCACGTCTACCATCGTGGATCCATGACCGAGGCTGCCGTCGCGGCTCACGCGAAGATCAATCTCCATCTCAACGTCGTGAGCCGGCGCGATGACGGGTACCACGACATCGTGTCCCTGTTCCAGGCAGTATCGCTGCGTGACCTGCTGCGCCTTCGAGCGTCCGGGGTCCGGGACGCCGTCCGGCTGTCGGGGTCGTTCGATGTCCCGGCCGGGGAGAACCTCATCGTGCGCGCGGTCGAAGCCTTCCGACGGGAAACCGGGATCCGCGGTGGGGTGGAGATCGAGGTGGAGAAGCGCATACCTCTCGGAGCCGGTTTCGGCGGCGGATCGAGCGACGCCGCGGCGGCGCTGCGCTGCCTCGCCGCCCTCTTCGGCGCGGAGATCTCGGGGGAGACGCTTCGACGCCTCGGCGCATCCCTCGGAAGCGACGTGCCGTTCTTTCTCCCCGGCTCGGGCGCCGCCGCGGTGGTGGAGGGGAGGGGGGATCGGATCACGGGGGTGGACCCGCGGGACGACTACGGAATCGTCGCGATAACGCCTGCCCGTCCCGTCGAGACGGCGCTTGCCTATGATCTGCTGGACGCGCGATGGGCTTCCCGGCCGGCCCGCGGCCTCTCCGTCTCGGAGGTGGTCCGGATGTACCGCTCAAACCCGCCCGCGCAGTGGGACTTCATCAACTCGTTCGACGAGCCGGTGATGGCGCACCGACCCGATATCGCTGCGGTCCGCAGCCTGCTGGTCGAGCGCGGCGCCCTCGCGGCGCGCCTCACCGGGAGCGGATCCACGGTGATCGGGCTGTTCGGGGACCGGCAGGAGGCGCGCGACTGCGCCGCCGCCCTCGGCGCCGGACCGCTGTGCGCCGGGGGCGCGCGCATCGCGGCGCTCGACCCCCTTGCTTCTCTTCCCGCCGTCTGGTAAACTGCTCTGATGCGGATTCGCCAGTGGGAGGCCACCCATGGAGATAACAGACATTCGCATCAAGAAGGTCGAATCTGACAATAAACTGAAAGCGTATGTCACGATCACCTTCGACAACTGCTTCGTCGTGCACAACCTGAAGATCATCATGGGCCAGTTTGGTCGGTTCGTGGCGATGCCGAGCAGAAAGACACGGGATGGCGAGTTCAAGGACATTGCGCACCCGATCAACTCGGATTTCCGCAGGAAGATCCAGACGCGCATCCTGGAAGAGTTCGACAAAGGAGGCGGAGACCTCCCCGTTTCTGGCCAGGACGGGGACGCGGGCCTGGACGAAGGGGGCCCGGAGGACGGCGAGTCCATGGAGGGCGGGGCCGAGCCCGTCTGAACGCCGCACTACCGCGGCGCGAATCCGCGGAGTACCGCGGCGCAGTGGGACGTCGGCAAGTGGTAAGCCACCGGATTTTGGTTCCGGCATTTCGCAGGTTCGAATCCTGCCGTCCCAGCAAAGAAAACATTATTATTGAAATCCGCGGGAATACCGCGGCGTCATGACGAGATATCACACGAAGGAGTCTCTGGATGGAAGCGAAGAAACTGAACGTCCAGCCGCGTGAAGGCGGAGGGAAGGCTGCCGCGGGCCGGCTGCGGCGTGAGGGGAAGATCCCCGCCGTCATCTATGGCCACACGTCCCCGACCGCCATCACGGTCGATGCGCGCGAGTTCAGGAACGCGTTCAAGAGGATCACGGAAAACACGATCGTCGAGCTGCACATGCCCGGCGGCGTTCACGAGGTGCTGGTCAAGGATTATCAGAAGGACAACCTCACCGGACGGGTCCTCCATGTGGATTTCTACGAGTTCGAGAAGGGGAAGGCCCTGCGCACCCGGGTCCCCGTGCGTCTCACGGGCAATCCCATCGGCGTGAAGGAAGGCGGAATCCTCGAGACCCAGCTGCGCGAGCTGGACGTGGAATGCCTCCCCAAGGATCTGCCGGAGGAGATCATTCTGGACATTTCGGAGCTGGCCCTGGACCGGGCGCTCCACATCAAGGACCTGACTCTCCCGCCCGGCATCCGCGTTCTCCAGGCCGTGGACCAGGTGGTGTGCCTCGTCGCCCACCGCAAGGCGGAGGAAGAGGTGGCGCCGGCCGCGGTGGAGGGAGAAGTCCCCGCAGAGGGAGAGGCCGCGGAAGCTGCCGAAGGGGAGAAGACCGAGGAAACAGAGGAGAAAGAGGAGTAGTCCCTGCCTCTCGTGGTTGTCGGGCTGGGGAACCCGGGAGATCGCTACTCGGCAACCCGGCACAACGTCGGCTTCCAGGTCGTGGACGAGCTGGCGGGAAGGCTCGGGATCTCGTTCCGCAGGAAGCTTCTTCGCTCATATTCCATCGGCAAGGGCAGCCACGGGGGCGCGCCCCTGTTTCTCGTGAAGCCCCTGACATTCATGAACGACTCTGGCCGGGCCGTACGGGAAGCGCTGCGGGAGAGCGGCAGCGGGCCTGCCGATCTTCTCGTCGTCTGCGACAGCCTCGACATCTCTCCCGGCAACGTGCGCTTCCGTCTGCAGGGATCCTCCGGCGGCCAGAAGGGACTCCAGTCGATCATCAACGCCCTCGGAACGGAGGATTTCATGAGGCTCGTGATCGGGATCGGCAGGCCGGCCCACAAAGGGCAGGTGGTCGGACACGTGCTGACCGCACCGCGGCGCGGTGAGGCCGCGCTCGTGGAGGAGGCCGTCGTCAGGGCGGCGGACGCCGTGCAGCTCCTTCTGACCGACGGGCCGCGGAAAGTGATGAACGAGTTCAATAGGAAAGAGCCCCCGTCATGAACGAGCTGGAGACCGCGGTTTCCACGGGTGTCGACGCCTGTTCAGTCCCGCGCGGTTCGGCGCTGCTGGTCGCCGTCTCCGGAGGACCTGACTCCACGGCCCTTCTTTGCGCCCTGTGCGCTCTTCGGGAGGAGCGACAGCTTTCTCTCTCGGCATGCCTCGTGGATCACGGCATCCGCCCTCGGGCGGAAATCGAGGAGGACCTCGGCTTCGTCGTGGGGCTGTGCCGTGAGCACGGGGTTCCGCTGGAAATCGCCGTGGTACCCGCCGGACAGTGTCGGGATGCGGCGCGCGCTCAGCGCCGCAGTCTCGAGGAGGTGGCGCGTGAGGAACGGCAGCGGCTGCTTGTGAGTGCGGCGCGCCGGGCAGGGTGCGCCTGGATCGCCCTGGGCCACACGGAGGACGACGCCGTGGAGACGCTTCTGATGCGGGTCATCCAGGGCTCGGATGCCGCGGGGCTCGCAGGCATCCCGGCCGTGCGGGGGCGTTTCATCCGCCCCCTCCTGAGCTGCTCGCGGCGCCAGGTGATCGACTACCTGAGATCGCTCCGCCAGGACTGGCGTGAGGATTCGAGCAACAGCGACGCGCGCATTCTCCGAAACAGGATTCGCGCCGCCCTCCTGCCCGTCCTGGAGCGGGAGTTTCCCGGCTATCGCTCCGGCCTCCTGGCGCTCTCAGCCAAGGCCGGCATGGTATCCCGCCTCCTCGCCGTGGAAGCGGACAGGATGAGGTGGAGAAGAAGCAGGCGGGGCTTCAGCATTCCGCGTTCGCGGTTCGAGCACGCGCTTCCCGCGGTGCGCGCGGCGTCCCTCATGAGACTCTCTGATGAGCTTCGG
>DATKLM010000017.1:0-12509 GCA_035542415.1 Spirochaetia bacterium | reverse complement strand
GAAGCGGCGGGCGCATTGTACCGGGTCCCCGGCCCCGGCATTCCACGAGAGCACGGAGGCTTCGGGCGCGCCGATGGGCCCCAGGAGCGTCTCCCGGGCCATTCCTTCGTTCGACTGCGCGTCACTCACGGGCACCCACCTCTCGTCGCCGAACAGCCAGGTCATCCTGTCCACGGGAAGCCGCTTGCGGATGACTTCGCGCCCCAGGAGAGAATATGCCTGGCGCGGCGTGGATCCGCCGGCAAGGACCAGGCACACCCGGCCCCGCGCGGCGAGCGCTTCCTCGATCTTTCCCAGGGCCAGGTCGCACGCTGCCTCCGCGAGCGCCCCGGCCTCAGGGTACGCAAACGTCCGGACTGTCACGGTGTCAGCCGCCGACGAGCCCCGCGCGTTCGAGCGTTTCCTGGTAGACGGGATCCCGGGACAGGGAGTCCACCTCCTCCAGCAGGATTTCTCCGTCGGTGGGGAACTTGTAAGCGCCGCGTTCCGTGCCGTTGGATACGCACCCGCCCCTGGTGCAGCCGATGACCATTTCCGGGGCGTCGTCGAACGTGAAGCGGACGCGGAACCCCTCTGCAAGCGGACCCGCCTGCGCGTGGGTGAACGTCACCTCCCGACCGCCGCGATCGCGGAACGCTGGCAGGGATGAGCCCGACGCCGGGCCCAGGGGGTAGCGGGAGAAGGACCCGTTCTGCGCGGAGCTCGCCGGTCTCCACGAAAGGCGCGTGGACAGCCACAGGTAGAGGAGCATCCCGTCCGGGCCCGAGCCGCCGTCCAGGGACACCGAGCGCATTGCGGACAGGAGCGCCCGGGTCTCGGGCTGGTCGAAAGCGCGGGCTGAAAGCTCGCGAAGGACCCGGCTGCGGCGCCAGCAGAAGTCGGAGATGATGAAGGAGCCTCCGGCCTGCTCGCGCAGCGCGGTCAGGCCGCGCATCTGCCCCAGCAGATCGCCGTTGGACGGCGGGACGCGGGAGGTGTCCACGATGAGCTTGTCGATGAGGCTCGCCGCCTCGAGGATCGTGGCGTGCCATGCGCCCAGCCCGTCGGGGAGCCAGGCAAAGACGGGCAGATCGCGGATGAGAAGGGGGGCCCAGGCCCCCGGGTCCCGGCCGACTCCGTCATCTCCCGCCTCGATGTGGACCTCTTCGAAGCAGACTCCCCGGTTGCGCCTGTCCGGAAAGCAGCGGCCGCTCACCGTGACATCCGTCTGAGGAGCCGGAGCCTGGTCGATCGTGATAATGCGCGCCGGGCGCTTTCCCAGCATGTACTGGAGAACCGGCTCCAGGGCATCGCCGGCCTCATGCCCCTCCGCTTTACGGAAGATCACGAGCGTGAAGAGGTTCGTCTTGACACCGGAGGAGTAGGGGTTGGATTCCCGCTCCCGGATACGCGCGATTTCCCGTTCGATGACGCGGGGGTCGAGGACGGCGCTCACAGCTTTCTCCATTTCCGGTCGGCCGAGCCGAGGAGGCGCAGCGCGGCGTCGGGTCCCGCGCTCCCCGCGCGGTAGAAGGTGATCTCCGGCCTCCCTGTTTCATGCCACCCGTCGAGGATCTCCGTGATGAAGGCCCAGGCAGAGTCCACTTCGTCCTTGCGCATGTACAGCGTGGAGTCTCCCACCATGGCGTCCAGGAGAAGCCGCTCGTACGCCTCGGGGAGCTCCTCTCCGAACGCCGAACCGTAGGAGAAGTCCATGTTCACCGTTCTCATGTCGGTGGTAGGTCCGGGGATCTTGGAGTTGAATCCCATCATGATCCCCTCCTGCGGCTGAATGCGGAAGGTCAGCACGTTTGGAGGCGTTGCCGCGGGGCGGCGCTCCGCGAAGAGGAGTAGCGGCGGGCGCTTGAAGTGGATCGAGATCTCGGTGGTGCGCCGGGAAAGGCGCTTGCCGGTCCGCAGGAGAAACGGCACGCCGGCCCACCGCCACGAGTCCAGGCTGACCCGCAGGGCGGCGAACGTTTCCGTGGAGGACCGCGGGTCGACGTCCGGCTCCTCCCGGTAGCCCGGGACGTCCGCGCCGTCCACGATTCCGCGCGAGTACTGGGAGCGCACGCTCTCCGACTCTACCCGGGCAGCCCCGACGGGCACGATGGACTTGAGAACCTTGACCTTCTCATCGTGGATGCTGTCCGCATTCAGGTTCACCGGCGGCTCCATGGCCACGAGGCAGAGCAGCTGGAGCATGTGGTTCTGCATCATGTCCCGGAGGGCGCCAGCCTGCTCGTAGTAGCGGCCCCGGGAGCCGACCCCGATGGTCTCCGCCATGGTGATCTGCACGTGGTCGATGTACCCCGTGTTCCACACCGGCTCGAAGATCCCGTTGCCGAACCTCATCAGCATGATGTTCTGCACGGTTTCCTTGCCCAGGTAGTGGTCGATCCGGTAGATCTGGTCCTCGGAGAAGGCCGAGGCGATTCTATCGTTGAGCTCCCGGGCGCTCCGGAGGTCTCTTCCCAGAGGTTTTTCTACTATAATACGGGAGAATCCGAGGGCCTGGTCGGCAAGCCCCGCCTCGTGGAGCCGCTGGATGATCGTCTCGTAGGAGTCCGGCGGGGTGGCCAGGTAAAAAATCCTGTTCGGCGGATCCTTGTACTGGTCACGGATTGCCGCGTACCCCTCGGGAGATTCGAACGAAGAGCGGACGAAGCCGACATTGGCGACGAAAGAATCCTTGAGCTCCGGAGGGGCCTCCGGGGCGTCCTCCGAGTCCAGGATCTCACGGACGATCTTCCGGAACGCATCACACGTCCAGTCCCGCCGGGCGAATCCGACGATCTTCACGCGCGGAATTCCCCCCTTGAGAAAGAGCGAGAAGAGCGCGGGGATGAGCTTTCGGCGCGTAAGGTCGCCGCTGGCGCCGAAGATGAACAGGGTGAGAGGCTGAGGCTCCCGGGACAGGCCAAGGCCGGCAAGCAGCGGGTTGTCCGCGGCCGCTGCCATGGTTCCGACGTTCGTTGTTGCAGCGGCTCGTGCCGCGACGTTCCCGGCCATCGGAAAAAATGGTACATAATCTCCCTCATGGAGACAAGCCTGAGGGTCTCGAATCCCTGGGAAGGGTCTCCCGTGTTCGTCCGGGAACGCGTTTCTTCTACGATGGACGAGGCGCGGGCGCTCGCCAGAGAGGGCTGCGCGCCGGGCACGGTGGTCGTTGCCGGCTTCCAGGAGAAGGGCCGGGGCAGGGCGCCCGGCAGGTCATGGTACTCCGCGCCGTGGGAAAGCCTTCTGGCGACGCTCGTTCTCGATTCCCGTGTTTTGCCGTTTCCCCTGGTTCAGCTGCCCCTGCGTTCGGCGCTTGCCGCCTGCCGGGCCGTGGAAGAAGCCGCCGGCGTGTCACTGCAGATCAAGTGGCCCAACGATCTGCTCCATGAAGGAAGGAAGCTCGCCGGCATCCTGTGCGAGACCTGCGGGAGCGCCGTTCTCGTCGGCTTCGGGGTGAACTGCACGCAGAGCGCATTCCCCGAAGAGCTGTCCGGCCGGGTGTGTTCCATCCTGCAGGCGAGCGGCCGGGAGATCGTTCCCCTCGTCCTGCTCCCGGCGGTCCTTGCCGGCATGAAGGCCGTCATCCAGAGCGCCTCCTGGCGGGACGATGTTCGGTCGCGCCTTGCCTCTCGCGGATTGAAGGTGCGCGTGTCCCGGTTTCAGGACGAAGCCGTTGTGGAAGGGACCGTCCGGGACGTCGATGACGAAGGCCGGCTCATACTGGAAGACGAGCACGGTTCCCTGCTGGCGGTCTTGCAAGGCGAGGTCACGCGAAGCTGAGGATGCGCCAGCCGCGGCTCCGGGCGATCCTCCGCAGGCGGATATCCGGGTTCACCGCCACCGGGTGTCCCACCGATTCCAGGAGCGGGACGTCGAAGATGCTGTCCGAATAAAAGGCGCACTCCCTCGGGTCCTCCCCGCTTTCGGAGATGAACTGCAATACCCGTTCCCTTTTTTCCCGGCCCAGCATCGGGATGCCGGCAACCCTTCCGGTGCATTCCTCACCGAGAAACTCCAGGGACGTTGCCAGGACCGTGTCGATTCCGAGGAACCCGGCAAGAGGGTCGATGATGAAGTCCAGGGACGAGGAGGCCAGGGTGACGCGCCGCCCCAGCTTTCTCCTCTCCGCGATGACCTGCACGGCCTCCGGGTAGATGTCTCCGCGCAGCCTCGTCTCGAAGCTCTCCCGCGCGATCTGCTTCAGCACGGACCGCGGGATGCCGCGGAGGTACGGGAAGCCGTCCTTGTAGTCCTTGAGCCGCAGGAGCCCGAGGCGGTACGTGAAGCTGTACCACGGCAGGACGAGGAGGACGCGGCGCGGGAGGATGCCCCTGCGGATTGCCAGGGAGACGAAGCGCGCGCCGGAGGATCGCCTGGTGATGGTATGGTCGACGTCGAAGAAGTCGATGCCGGCCATGATCAGCGGCGCTCCCGTTCCTGCGGAGTGGCGCCCGGGCGCCCGAGGGAGCCGTCATCCAGGCCGACCAGGAGGGCAAATGTCTCCGACTTCCCGCTCAGGGCGGCGGAAGGGACGGCGGCCCAGCCGCCGAACGGGTTGACCAGCAATGTCCGGCGGCGGCCTTCCCCGGCAATGCGGAAGCTCGGGGCGTTCCAGGCCCGCCCGCTTTCCGCCACGGAGCGCAGGATGATGGCGCCTCCGCCGCGGAGAGAGACGCGGTGCTCCGCTCCCGGAACGACGCGCCACGCCGCATCTCCGATGCGCGTCGTAGAGACCGCTTCATTCGGCGCCGAGGTCTCGATGACAGGGTCCTCCGCGCGTCCCAGGTCGAGGAGGGACATCACGAACGGCGCATGCTCGTCCACGGTCACGCCGCCTTCGATGACCGGCCAGCGGACCTCCGCGCGGATCTCCAGCAAGGGGCAGTCGTCGCGGAAGGAGTATTCGATGGCCAGGGAAGAGCCGTCCCGTGAGTCGATGGCGAGCTCTTCACGCAGCCCGGTTCCGCCGTCTCCTTCGAAGGAAAAGGAGTTGCGCGTCTGGAAATGCCACGTCTTTCCCTGCACGCGGAGGTAGGAAAGCGCCGCGCGGGGCGGGAGCAGGTCCCGGCCGGCGCGCACGATCCCGTGGAACCTTCCCCCGTCGAGCTTTACGTCGAAGACATTGCCGGCCAGGACGACCTCTCCGAGCATCTGCGCGACGAGGCGCGTACCCACGTGCGACGGAATCGGGGGCGTTTCTCTTTCTTCGACTCCTCTGACGGGAGACAGGGTGCTGAGCAGCTCCCGGTAATCATCGTTTCTCTTACGCTTTCTCCGCGACAAGCCCGCCACGGCGCCAAGCTTCTTCCTTAATATCGGATCGGGAAAGGCCGACCAGTCCACCAGCCCGGCAGATGGGCGCTCGGACGGAAGGTCCGCCGGCGGCGCGCCCAGGAGCGCAACGTCACCGCGGCCGGAGGACGTGAGCTGGGTCGAAACAGCGTCCAGCGCGGCCCGAAGCTCCTCCGCCGAGGCTGCCGTCACGTCCAGCATGAGGAAAAGGTCGCCCCGGCGGCCGGCAAGCTCCCGGATTCTCGCGGCCTGGCCGGCAGGAGTGTCGTGCACGGGGAGCCGGGAATAGGTGAAGCAGGCCAGGCCGTCGAGCCCGAACCAGGAATGCGGCCCGCTGCGACAGACGCCGAGCGTCGTGAAGCCGTGGTCCGCGTAGAGCTTCACCGCGGCCGGCCGAAACGCGTCCGGCAGGCGCGGAACGAGAACCGACGGCCGCTTCCCGAGCACGTCCGCAATGCCCGTTCCCCAGGGGTTCTTCACGGCCCAGGTGAGCTCCCGGTCCAGCTCATCCAGGTTGAGGAAGGGATGGCATGCACCGGCAAAGCCCATGGGGAGGGCGGCGTCCGCGCCGGATTCCACCCGCGCCCCGACGGCTTTCTCCAGCCATGGGCGCGTCTTCTTCATGGAATCCGGAGGCAGGGCGGGGAAGTTCCAGTGGAGGGGCAGGGGGCCGACCCGCTCCAGCAGGACGGCGCACAAGGACGAGAGGTTGTCCCAGGAGTCGGTGTCCCACTGTACTCCCAGAAACACGCGTCGTGCGCCCCTTTTGATCATCGAATCCTTTGTATCAGACGGGGAGACCAGGCGCAAGGCATGGGAGGCTCCCCCGCCCATGGCCTCGTCGACCTTCCGAAAAAAGCTCTTGATGAAATATCAACGTTTTTGTATCTTAGGCGCAAAAGCGAAACACACGCTCAATTACATTCGCGCGTGAAAAGCACTTTATTGGAAGGAAGGGGAGAGTCATGGCTAAACAGCTCCGATTCGACGAAGATGCGCGTCAGAAGCTCCTCCGCGGCGTCGAAAAAATGTCGACGGCCGTCAAGGTGACCCTCGGCCCGAAGGGCAGGAACGTCGTGCTGGACAAGAAGTTCGGCGCGCCCACGGTTACGAATGACGGCGTCACGATCGCCAAGGAAATCGAGCTGGAAGATCCGTTCGAGAACATGGGAGCCCAGCTGCTGAAGGAAGTCGCCACCAAGACGAATGACGTCGCGGGAGACGGAACCACCACGGCGACGGTCCTCGCGTACGCGATGATCAAGGAAGGCCTCAAGTCGGTGGCCGCGGGGATCAACCCCATGGACATCAAGAGGGGGATCGCCAAGGCCGTCGAGGTCGCCGTGGAAGACATCAAGAAGAGCTCAAAGAACATCAATGAGAAGGAGGAGATAGCGCAGGTCGCTGCCATCTCCGCCAACAACGACCACGAGATCGGGAACCTCATCGCGGACGCCATGGAGAAGGTCGGCAGGGACGGCGTCATCACCGTTGAGGAGTCCAAGAGCATGGACACGAACCTCGAGGTGGTGGAAGGCATGCAGTTCGACCGTGGCTTCGTCTCCGCGTACTTCGTGACCAACCGTGACACCCAGATCGCCGTCCTGGAGAACCCCTACATCCTGATCCATGACAAGAAGATCTCGGGCATGAAGGACCTCCTGCCGCTCATGGAGAAGATCGCACAGGCCGGGAAGCCCATCCTCGTGATCGCTGAGGACATCGAGGGCGATGCCATGGCAACGCTTGTCGTGAACAACCTGCGCGGCACGCTGTCCGCGTGCGCCGTCAAGGCGCCCGGGTTCGGTGACCGCAGGAAGGCCATGCTGGAAGACATCGCCATCCTCACCGGCGGCCAGGTCATCGCGGAGGAGCTGGGCCTGAAGCTTGAGAACACCGAGATCTCCCAGCTGGGCCGCGCCAAGCAGGTGAAGGTGGACAAGGAGAACACCACCATCATCGAGGGAGCCGGAAAGCAGAAGGACATCAAGGACCGCATCGCCCAGATCAAGGTCCAGATCGACGAGACCACCTCCGACTACGACCGTGAGAAGCTCCAGGAGCGCCTGGCCAAGCTGGCCGGCGGTGTCGCGGTCATCAACGTGGGCGCGGCCACTGAAGTCGAGCTCAAGGAGAAGAAGCATCGCGTCGAGGACGCCCTCTCGGCCACCCGCGCGGCCATCGAGGAGGGAATCGTGCCGGGCGGAGGTGTGACGCTTGTGCAGGCTGCCAAGGCCCTGGACAAGGTGGACATCTCGGCCCTCAGCGCGGACGCCAAGGTCGGCTTCATGATCGTGAAGCGCGCCCTGGAGGAGCCCCTGCGGCAGATCGCCGCCAACGCCGGTCTGGAAGGATCGATCATCGTCGATCGCGCCAAGAGCGAGAAGAAGGGCGTCGGGTTCGACGCCCAGGCCATGGAATGGACCGACCTCGTGAAGGCGGGGATCATCGACCCGGCCAAGGTCACCCGCTCCGCTCTGCAGAACGCGGCCTCCATCGCGGGAATGCTCCTGACCACGGAAGCCATCGTTACTGATATTCCTGAGAAAAAGGAACCGGCGGCGCCGGGCGCCGGCGGAATGGGCGGAATGCCCCCCGAGTACTGAAGCGCGCCGAAGGCGCGCGAAGCAAGAAGCCGCCTGAGAGGGCGGCTTTTTTTTCCTGCGCTTGAACAAGACATGTGCTTCTGGCAGGATCGTCTCATGCGCAGGGGGGAGTACGTCTTCTGCATCGGCTTCGAGGGCAGCACGGCCATCGTGGACGGCAGGCTTCAGCGGAGGTACGGGTCGCACAGCACGCGCCAGCTCGCCGAGGCGGGCCTTTTCAAGCAGGCCCTGTGCTCCGCTGTCTGGAACGGAAAGCCCGAAGAGCTCGAGGAGGTCCTCGGCATCTACAACCAGAAGACCGCGGCACCGGTACGCACGGTTGACGAGCTCACCCGGATATACGGCGTCTCCGGTGTGCCCGAGGGAGTGAAGAAAGTCACCATCGTCTGAAGGAAGGCCCGTGGATATGACGAGTGACGAGCTCATCCAGCGGCTTCGGATCACGCCGCGGGAGCTCGAGGAGTGGACGGAAAACGACCTGATTGCACCGGTGGAGGCCGGGAGCCGCCTCTTTCCTCCGTCCGCAATCGAAGAAGGGGAGCTGATCAAGAAGTTCCGCTCCCTCGGCTACGCCCTCCACGAGATCCACAAGATCAAGCGCAGCGTCGGGCTGCCGGTCAAGGACGAATCGGGGAACTACGTCTCCCGAAGCGACTTCTTCACCATCGGCGAGCTTGCGGAGAAGAGCGGAATCAACGTCCGCACGATCAAGTTCTGGGAGGAGAAGGGGCTCATCTCGCCCCATCGGCGCACTGAGGGCGGCTTCCGCCTGTACAAGCCCTCGGAAGTGGTGCTCCTGTCCTTCATCAAGGACCTGCAGGCATTCAACTACACACTGGCCGAGATCGGGAACATCCTCAAGCTGGCGGGGCCGGACCTGGGCGCCACGGATTCCGACCTTGACGGCATGCCCTTCCCCGAAATCGAGAGGCTCAAGGCCGCCCTGGAATACCTCGTGAGCCACATGAGAGAGGTCCGGGAGGCGTCCACGCGCGTCGAGGGGATTTTTGCGCGCCGCCTGCGGGCGGTTTCCCGGGCGGCCCGGGCGCGCCGGCGGGATTGACGCTTGTTCCGGCTTCATGGTATCTTTGCGCGTTATTTCATCTTCAATCCTAAGGAAAGCATATGACAGGCATAATGAGTCTTCTTCCGCTCCTTCTGGGGGCACCGGACGGCGGGGCAGGCGCGAGCGGCGGGGGCGGCGGCACCCAGCTCGTCACGATGCTGGTCACCTTTGGGCTGATCATCGTCGTCTTCTACTTCCTCGTAATCCGCCCGCAGAACCGCAAGCAGCGGGACGCCAAGAAGATGCTGGAGAGCATCCGCAAGGGGGACCGCGTGGTCACCGTGGGCGGGATGCACGGCTTCGTGGAGTCCGTGAAGGATGACTCCGTGGTCCTCCGCATCGACGACAATGTCAAAGTGAAGTTCAACAGGAGCGCCGTATCCCAGGTGCTCGAGCGTCGTGACGACTCGGGAGACTCCAAGGAGTAGGATTTTTCCATGAAGAAGCGCTACCGGTTGCTCCTCACGGCCGTGCTCATGGCGGTCGCTTTCTATTTTCTCTGGCCTTCGATCAAGTGGTACTTCCTGACGCCTCAGATCGACAAGGACATCGCGGAGAGCTCCCGCAACCAGATCAAGGTCTACGCGCAGGAACGGGCCGACGAGGCTATCAAGGCGCTCGTTGCCGCGGGGGACCAGTCCCCGCTGCCGGCGCAGTATTCGTTCCTCGTGCCCAAGGCAACCAAGCGCTACCAGACGGCCCGCAAGAGCACGCCGTCTCATTGGACCGTGCGTGACGTACTGGCCGCGTACAGCAGCCGTGAAGACCTGTCCGTCGACGCGGAGGACTGGTACCGCGCGCAGATGTTCGCCCTGAAGGACCTGAAGAGCCAGACGATGCAGCTCGGGCTTGACCTCCGCGGCGGGATGTACGTCACCATCCGGGCGGACTTCGCCAGCCTGGAGGCCACCTCGGGGACGAAGCTCAACGAGACCCAGCGTGAAGACAAGATGAAGACGACGATGGAGGTCTTGCGCAACAAGATCGACCAGTTCGGTCTCACCGAGCCGTCCATCCGGCGTCAGGGGACAGACCAGATCATTATCGAAATCCCCGGCACATCCGATCCTGAAACGGTGCGCCGCTTCATCATGGGCAAGGGACTCCTGACGTTCCACATCGCTGACACGGACGCCCTGCAGAAGGTCCGTGAGTACTCTGCCGCTCATCCGGGGGTCCTCCTGGATGCGGCGGGGAACGTCAAGGACACCGGGGTCCTGGCAGTCATTCCCAAGGGAGACGTCCTGCGCGGCGTCTTCCAGAAGGACTCCTACGGTCTTGACGAGCTGAAAGGCTTCACCGTCCTGAAAGAGGAGGTGGGGCTGAACGGCACCGAGATCAAGGACGCCCAGGTCGGAAGGGACCCCATCACGGGGGATCCCACGGTCAATTTCATCCTCACGGGGCAGGGCGGTGAGACGTTCTACAAGTTGACCAGCGCGAACGTCGGGAAGGTCCTGGCGGTCGCCCTGGACAACAAGGTCAAGGCGCAGGCGACGATTCAGGAGGCCATCCGCGACCAGGTGCGGGTGACCGGCTTCAAGTTCGACGAGGCCACCGATCTCGCCCTCGTCCTGCGAACCGGCTCCCTGCCGGTGCCCCTGGAGATCACGAGCCAGCAGGCCATCGGCGCATCCCTCGGGCAGGACGCTATTCAGCAGGGCATCAAGGCGAGCGCGCTTGGACTCGGGCTCGTGTTTCTGTTCATGCTCGCGTACTACCGGCGGGCGGGCCTGAACGCCATTATCGCCAACGTTCTGAACCTGTATTTCATCGTGGCGATCCTTTCCGTGTTCAACTTCACCTTGACCCTCGCCGCCATCGCCGGCCTTGTGCTGAATGTCGGCATGGCCGTGGACGCGAGCGTGCTGATCTTCGAGAGGATCAAGGAAGAGATGCTCCTGGGCAAGTCCACCCAGGCCGTGGTGAAGGCGGGCTTCGAGAGGGCCTTCTGGGCAATCGCGGACTCCAACATCACCACGATCATCGCGGCCCTCGTCCTGACGCAGCTCGCCAAGGGCAGCATCCAGGGGTTCGCGGTGACGCTCGCTGTCGGGAACATCGCGACGCTCTTCTCCGCCGTGTTCGTCTCCCGCCTGATCTTCGACTTCAACGTTGAGGTGCTCAAGGTCAAGAAGATCTGGGTCACCTGGAGAAGGATCGCATGAAGAGAGTCATCCAGTTCTCGAAGGCCCGCTACCTCTTTTTCGCCATTTCCGGCCTCCTGATCGTCATTGGGATCACCGGGTACGTTGTCAATCGCGGATTCAACCTCGGCGTGGACTTCAAGGCGGGAATCGCGCTGCAGTTCCAGGTTGCGCCGTCCAGCTTCTCCATCGAATACGCGGGACAGGACAAGGCGGAGATCTCGATTCCCGCCGGCGAGCAGGCGCTGACGTCTGCGGGCGACTTCATCATCACCATCACGCGCACGAAGGACGGGACTAAAAAAGACTATCCGTTCCGCTACCTGGACTTTTCCACGGTACGGGCCCTTACCGACGGCGTCTCCAAGATCCCCGGTGTCACCGTCCTGCAGAAGGGCGACATGGATGCGCGGCCAACGGAGCTCGTGCCGCTCCCCCGCCCGGCGGATATCTCCGGCAAGCCGTACACCATCAACCTGAGCCCTGGCCCGGGCAGGGGATCGCCGACGACCCTCGCCGACAGGCGCGCGGTGCTCGGCCCGCTCGGTCAGTACGATCTCCAGGAGGTCGGGGCTTCCAAGAACCAGGAATACATCGCGCGGCTGGAAGCGAAGTCGGAGGACCCGGCGTTCCAGACGGACGCGCAGGCCAAGGTGATGGGTCTGCTCGGGGCCAGGTACGGCGCGGATCAGGTGATCCTGAAGCGCACGGACTTCGTCGGCCCGCGGCTCGCCCAGGGACTCGTTACGCAGACCATCTGGCTCGTGCTGATCGCGGTCGCGCTGATCCTTGTGTACATGATGTTCCGGTTCCACCCGCCCATCTACGCGGTGGCGGCGGTCATCGGCATCTGCCATGACGCCCTGATCATGATCGGGTTTGACGCCGTCTTCCGGGTGGAGGTGGATGCCGCGACGATCGCGGCCATCCTGACGATCCTGGGGTACTCGATCAACGATACCATCGTCATCTTCGACCGGGTGCGAGAGAACAAGAACCTCATGCGCGGATCCCCCCTGCGCTCCATCCTGGACACGAGTGTCACGCAGACGCTGAGCAGGACGTTCATCACCTCGGGCGCCACGCTTCTCACCGTCATCGCCCTTTTCATCCTGACGAGCGGGTCGATGAAGAACTTCGCCCTGAACATGATCGTCGGTATCGTCGAGGGCACGTACTCGACCTTCATCTCCTCGTTCATCGTCCTCGAGTGGACCCGGGCTCAGGACCGCAGGCGCCAGAGCCGTGAGCTTCAGAAGTACGGGATCCATGCGGCGCCCAAGCCCGTGTCGGAGCTGCTCTCCGAGGAAGCGGACGTCGCGGAAGCGGAGCGGCATCTGGAGGCCGGCGAGGAAGCGGCGCCCCTGTCGCCCGTGGCGCTTTCCGAGCATAATCTGCCGCAGGAGCCGGAGCCCGAGC
>DATKLM010000016.1:0-9947 GCA_035542415.1 Spirochaetia bacterium | reverse complement strand
GTCGGCAAGACTGAAGCTGAGGGCTTTATCCTGCATGGTCAGCGGTCACGCCACGGTCGTGTACTGAAGGAACTTTTCGGCGAGCTGGTCAATGTTGTTGATGTCCGCGAGCTCCGAGCGGGGAACCTTGATCTTCAGCTCCCTCATGGACGTGGAAACCACCTCGATCATGTCGAGGGAGTTCGCGCCGTAGTCTTTCATTGACTTCTGCGGATCGATCGTTGCGGGATCGACATCATCGATGTTCGCGACGATGTTCTTCTTGATGACTTCGATCACCTGTTCCTTGGTCATGTCACACTCCTTCATTCTGCGCTGCATCCCACGCCTTTCCCTGGAGGAAACGCATCATGGAATTATCCTTGAATGGCAGTCCGTAGTCAACGCTGACAATCTGGCCGTTCACGCCGTCCAGGAGGCCGCTGCAGAAGGCCAGGACGGTCCTGCCGCACTGCTCGGGGGTCAGGATCATCTCCCGGGGGACCCCGGTGCTCTCGAGCCAGGGGAAGAACTCCGCGCCGAAGATCGCGCGGAATGATTCCGTGTCCACCGTGCCGAAGCGCAGGACGTTGACGCGGCTGCCCTCCGCGGCAAGGCGGGAGGAGAGGTAGCGGGAGAAGAACTCCAGCAGCGCCTTGGAAGCGGCCACGAAGTCGTAGCCGGGATAGTAATGATCAGGACCGTCGCTGGAGATGCCCAGGATGTAGCGCGGATACGCCCCGAAACGGGAGTGGATGGCGCGCGTGTAGTCGATGAGCGGCCACGTGCTGTATTCCAGCGTCTTGAACAGCGAGCGCTTCTTGTAGTCCGTCAGCTCGGGGGTCCGGAGCGCGACACTGACGTTGCTCACGAAGATGTCGATGCGCTGCTCGGTTCCGGCGATCTCTTCCATCAGCCGGGCCGTGTCCTCCTCCCGGGAGGCGTCCGCCTGGTAGAGCCGCGGCGCCTCCGCTCCGCGAGAGACGAACTGCTTTTCCAGGTCCTTCTGGTCAGCGCTCCCCCAGCGATGCGTCAGGTACACCTGCGCCCCGGCCTCCGCCAGTGCAAGGGCGGATGAAAGACCGATTCCCCGGGTGCCTCCCGTGATGAGGGCGCACTTCCCCCTCAAGTCAACAGCGACCATGCAACGCTCCTTACTCGGGATACTGCTCTTCGATCGTCCGCCGGGTCTCCGGGAACGAGAAGCTCACCCGGTGCATGAGGTCCTCCTGGAGACGGGCTTCCGCCAGGAGCTTCTTCTTCCGGACGCTCAGGGTGCGCTTCAGGAGCGCCAGGGACCGGGCGTCCTTCTCGGCGATCTGCGCCGCGATGTCCCGTGCCCTGGCCATGACCTCGGCGCGAGGCAGGATGTAGTTGATGTGCGTGCCCATGCCGGCCAGCTCGCTTCCCCGGAAACGGCGCCCGGTGTACATCATCTCGTGAGCAAGAAACTGCCCGACCAGGTCTGCCAGCAGGGTCGTGCAGCCCATCCCCGGTGTGAATCCCAGGTTCATGAACACGGCGCCATAGCGGCTTTCCCGGGCCGCGATCACGATGTCGCAGCAGAACGCCACGGCGAGGCCGCCGCCCATGGCGTGGCCCTCCATGGCCGCGATCACGGGATAGGGCGCCTCGAGGAGCCGCTCGCAGATCACCAGGTCGATGACCGCTGCCTTGCCGTCGCACAGGTCGAGGAGCGCTTTCTTCTCTGCCCCGCCGCAAAACACGTCCGGGAGGCCGCAGAGAATGAGCGCGCGCGGCGGACCCTGCTTCTCGACATCATCCATGGCCTGCAGGAGCTCCTGGATGAAGCGATGGGAAAAGACGTTGCGGCCCTGCGCGTCATTCATCTTCAGAACGGTGACGCCGGAACCCTCCGTGGAGATCTGCATCAGAGAGCTCATCCGCCCTCCTTCCCGCGGGCGTCTGTCGATTGCGGCGCGGGGAGCAGGGGATGATCCGGGCTGAACCGGGAAAACCACGGAGGAACCCCACCCTCCTGGAAAGCCGTCACGCCGGAGAGCACGTCCGGATCACGGAGCATCTCGATGAGTTTCCGGCGGCCCAGGGCGCCTGCCTCCGCCGGCGACTTGCCGATGAGCTCCGCGGTAAAAGACTTCGCGTCTGCAAGGGCGCGCGGTGACGAGCGGAGCAGCCGCTTGAGGATGTCGCGGATACGCTTCTCGGCGCTTTCCATGGGGACGACCTCGTCGACGATATTCAGCCGCAGCGCCTCTTCTGCGGTAACGCGCGGGGAGCTCAGGACGAGGTAACGCGACTTCTGCGGCGGCACGCGAAGAGCAAGCAGGTATGGCAGGACGTTCGCGGGCAGGAGTCCGAAGATCACCTCTCCCATCTCGAACCCGGCCCCGACCGCGGTAATCACGACGTCGCACGCGCACACCAGCCCCATGCCGCCTGCCTTTGTCTCTCCCTGTGCAAAGCAGAGAACGGGCACGCGCGCGCGGAAAATCGCTTCCAGGAGGTCCGCGTACAACCCCACGACTTTCACGGCTTCGGCCCCGCCGTGTCCCGCGCGTGATTCCGCGAGCCGCGACAGGTCCATGCCCCGGCAGAAGTCCGGGCCGCTGGAGCGCAGGAGGATGGCGCGGACCTCCGGGTCTGATACGGACGCCTCGAAGGCGGAGGTGAGCTCACTCAGCATTTCCGGACCAAGGAGGTTCCCGCGCCGGCCGTCGGCCAGCGTCACCACCGCGACATGGGAGTCGACGTACTGCTCTGTCAGAGCCACTGCTGACCCGGACCGCGCGAAGCGCGATAGCGGCATCCGGAATCCGGCTGTGCCAGACGTCCCCACGCCCCTGCCATGTGTATCCCCCTAGGCCCACTCGTAGGTGCGGTAGAAATCCTTGACCCCGCGAAGGACGAGCCTCTTCTTCCCGCGGTAGAACGCGTCGAACCATCCGGACGGCAGGGAGATGTCGGGGGTGAAGTCCGCCGTTTCGATGGCGCCCTCACGAAGCTTTTCGATGCACTCGTACTCCTCGACGCTGACTTCCCGCCGGGCATCGAGGGCTGCGTCCAGCCCCATCGCGCCCACCACGGCGCGCGCATTCTCGCAGAGCCTGCCGCTGTAGAACTCTCCGATGGCCCCGGATCCATACGCAAAGAAGCTGATGCGGTCACCAGCTTTGACCTCGGGCGCGTTCATGGCAATCCCGCAGATCCCGAGGAAATTGCTCGCCCCGTACGTCGATCCCACGCGCCGCGCGTAGGAAATGGAGGGAACCACCTTGCGCGCGAAGCTTTCCCTGATCTCCGGCTTGGAGCGCGGCCGGGCGAGGTTGCACAGGGTCCGGTGCGCCTGGAAAGCCATGCCGGGAAAGGGCGTATGGTAGCAGTTCTGGGCAAACGCGTCGTCGAAGCTGGAGATATCGCCGTCCACCGACAGGTAGTCGCGATACGCGCCTTCCAGCGCATCCATGTAGCTGTAAAGGCTCACTTCATTGTTTCCCACCTCGTGCCGCGCGCTGGGCCGGAAGGTGTCGTACACATCGGAGGTCCAGGTGCCTTTCTTCTGCAGATCGTACTCGATCACCTGCGGAGAGTCGCTGACGATCAGCGCTGCCGCGGTCCCGCCCAGGACGAACTCTTCCTTGCTGTTCAGGTGCATGCGGGAGAAGTCGCTGGAGATCACGAGCGCCTTCCGCCCGCGGTTGAGGCCCGAGGCGATCCAGTTGAGAGCGGCGTCCAGCGCAGCGGCCCCGCTGTAGCAGGCGTGCTTCGTCTCGAAATTGCGCACATTGGTAGGAAGGCCCAGGGCGCCGTGGATGTTCGTGCTGATGGGCTTCCCGAAGTCCATGGAGCTCTCCGTCCCCACGACGAGAAGCCCGATCCCGCTGGGGTCCTCATCCCTGAGGAGCGGCGCCGCTGCGTTCGCTCCCATGGTCACGGTATCCTCGTACAGAGGGTTCAAGGAGCGGGTGTCGATCAGGAAATCCGAGACGACCTTCTGCGGGTCCATCCCTCGCGCCTCGGCGAGCTTCTTCTGGTCCAGAAACAGCGAACACCCGTACATGTTGATCTTTTCGATTCCGACTCGCTTCATTTCATGTCCTCTACGGCACGTAGCTCAGCCCGCCGGCAACGCGGATCACTTCCCCGTTGACGAAGCCGGCCTCCTCGCTGGCAAGGTAGCGCACGAGGCTGGCGATCTCCTCCGCCGTGCCGATCCGCTTGATCGGGCAGTACTCCAGCCACGCATCGTGGAGCTTCTTCGCCATGTGCTCGTCCGTCATGTCGGTCTCCACGTACCCGACGGTCACGATGTTGGAGGTGATTCCCCGGGGACCGTACTCTCGCGCGAGCGTCTTCGTCAGGCCGATCAGCCCGGCCTTTGCCGCCGCGTAGTTGGCCTGTCCGCTCGAGCCTTCCTGGGCGAGGGAGGAGATGTTGATGATCCGCCCCCAGCGGCCCGCCATGAGGTGCGTCAGAAAGCTGCGGATCACGTAGAACGGACCCGAGAGGTCCGCCGCGATCACGTCCTCCCACTCCTCGTCGGTCATCATCGCGACCGCGTTGTTGCGCACGACGCCCGCGTTGTTCACCACGATGCCGACGGTGGTGAAGTCCTCGATCACCTTCTCCGCGACGGCTTCCACGGCCGCGGCATCCGTGACGTCCATGCGGTAAGCGCGGACCCGCACGGACGGATTCTCCCTTTCCGCAAGGGTGCAGGTCTCCTCCGCCGCAGCCTTGTTCTCCACCCAGCTGAAGGCCGTGGGAACGCCTTCCTTCACGAGGCGAATCACGATGGACCGCCCGATCCCCCGCGATCCGCCGGTGACGAAGGCCGCCGTTTCCCCTGCCATTTCCTACCCCTCGAACCGTCGGATGAGGCTGCAGGCGTTGATGCCGCCGAAGCCGAACGAGTTCTTCAGCATATACCCGATGCGGTGCTCCACGGGGCCGCCGGCGCACACGTCGAGGTCGACTTCCGGGTCAAGGTGGTCGATGTTGGTGGTCGGATGGAGCCGCCCGTGCTTCATCTGGAGCAGCCCGGCGATGGTCTCCACGATCGGTGACGCCCAGCACGTATGCCCGAGCATGGACTTGGCCGCGTTCAGCTTCATGTTGTACGCGTGCCCGCCGAATGCCTGCTTGATGGCCCGTATCTCTTCCAGGTCTCCGCCGGCCGTGCCCGTGGCGTGGCAGCTCGCGAAGTCCACGTCCCGGGGATCGGTGCCGGTGGCCGACAGGAGCTCGGAGATCAGCCTGCCCTGCGTTTCCGCGGCCGGCGCCGGCAGATGGC
The DNA here is from genome assembly GCA_035542415.1 of Spirochaetia bacterium. Lineage (GTDB taxonomy): Bacteria > Spirochaetota > Spirochaetia > SZUA-6 > Fen-1364 > Fen-1364. Next base: position 4,696 of record DATKLM010000016.1, on the reverse strand, counting down.
ACGCGTTGGCGTTCGCCTTGACGCCGAGGACTTCACCGTAAATCTGGGCTCCCCTGGCCCGGGCGTGCTCGAGCTCTTCCAGCAGGAGCGTCCCAGCCCCGTGGGAGTACACAAATCCGGCCCGGTCGGCGTCGAAGGGACGGGATGCCTTTTCAGGATTGTCCTGGTATTCCGGCTTCACCACAACGGCATTGATGATCACCGAAGCCTGGATGTCCCCCGGGGACATGTCGAACAGCCCTCCGGCAACCACGGCGGCGTCGCTCTCCCCGGTCTTGATGTCCCGGAAAGCCTCCCGCAGGGCGAGATTGCCGCTGGCGCAGGCCCCGCCGACGGTCATCGTTGGACCGTGCAGCCCGAGAATCTCGGTGATAAGCGCCGGCACGTTCGGATCGATGGCTTCCACGCCGCTGAGCGGGTCGATCGACTCCTCATCGACGAGAAAACGCTTCGAGTTCTCGTGGATGTAGTTCGAGTTCAGGTTGTGACCGCCGACGATCACGCTCGTCCGGTATGGGTCCAGCGAAGCTCCAAAAAGCCCGGCGTCCTGCCAGGCCGCCAGGGCGCACAGCATAGCGGCCTTGGCCGAGAATGTGGTGATACGGAAGAGCTTTTTGATCTTCTTATACGCCTCCGCCCCCAGGATTTCCTGGTAGCGCGAGAGTGCGGCAAGACAGTCATAGTCCCCCAGGTCACCGCCGATCTTGCACTCGATGTTGCTCATGTCGAGGGTCTGCCAGCGCCGGATTCCGGAGGTTCCCTTGATCAGGTTCTGATAATAACCCTCGAGCGTATCACCGAGCGGGTTGATGGTCCCCATGCCGGTGATTACCGCGCGACGTTCCATTTTGAGGACGATATCCTTTTTGGGTTGGCTGTACAAGGGGAGCCTTTCCGGCGGTCCGGACGCCCGGCCACTCCCCAGATTGTTCGAAATCGATCATTCCCGACCTATTCAACAGCCCGGGCGAGCCGGAGCGGCGGAACGTACCTACTTGATGGCTCCCACGACGAGACCGCGGCTGATATATCGCTCCACGGCGACTGCGACGATGGCCATGGGCACAACTGCCATCAGCGAAAGAGCGGAAAGGTACCACCACTGCGGGCCGTACGACTGCGTTCCCTCCCCGGCGATGTACATGGGCAGCGTAGAGGCTCGGCTGAACGTGAGCATGAGCGCGAACAGGTAGTCGTTCCACGCGAACATCATGCAGAACAGGAAGGTGGCTACGAGCCCCGGGGTGGCAAGGGGAAGAACGATAAGGCGGAAGGCTTTGAATCGCGATGCCCCTTCAATCAGGGCGCTCTCCTCGAGATCCACTGGAAGGCCGGCAAAAAAGTCCCGCAGGATCCACACGGCAAAGGGCAGGTTGAAAACCGTGTAGGCAAGGATCATCCCGAGATACGAGTCCACGAGCCCGACGAACCGGTACATGATCAGGAACGGCAGGACGACGACGACCGGCGGGAGCATGCGCTGGGAAATGATCCAGAAAGCGATATCGCGGTTCTGCCACTTGAGGAACCGCACGCGGTAGGAAAAACGGGTGAGCCCGTACCCGGCAAGGGAGCCGATACCCACGGCAAGGGCTGCGCTCGTAAGCGCCTCGATGGCGCTGTTTCTCCAGTCGTGGAGGACCTTCGTATGCGCCGGGCCGGTCAGGAGGAACTTCCACGCATTGAGAGTCGGCTTGAAATCGATCCAGGGAAGGTACTTCGGCCCCTGGAAAACCGCGATGGGCGGCTTGAAGGACGTGATCAGGAGCCAGTACAGCGGGAACAGGGCGACGAACGCCCAGATGATAAGAAGGATGTAGGTGACCGCGCGCGGCAGGCGCCGTTGTCTGCTCTTTTTGGAATGCACCGCTGGCCTCACTCTACTGCGCGGCCGCGATGCGGCTGCGCATGCTGCGAAGGAAAGCCCAGGAGAAGATCGTGACCATGATCAGCAGGCAATACGCGATGGCGGAGGCGTACCCCAGCCGGCCGAACGTCAGGGCCGTGAGATAGGCGTACCACGTCACGGATTCCGTGGCGTTCCCCGGCCCTCCTCCCGTCATGACGGCGACAATGTCGAACAGCTTGAAGGACTCCAGTCCCCGGATGAGGAGCACCGTCACCGATGTCGGCAGGATCATGGGAAACGTGATGTGGCGGAAGACCTGGAAGCCGCTGGCCCCGTCCGCCGCCGCGGCCTCGAAGACGTCCGGCGGCAGCGACTGCAGGCCGGCAAGAAGCACGATGATCATGAAGGGCACCCATTCCCAGGTGTCCACCAGGATCAGCGTCGGCAGGCCCACCACGGCGTTGCTCAGCCACGGAACGATGGGACCGCCAAGATGCCGGATGACGTCATTCACCGGGCCCTGGGTCTCGTTGAACAGCATCCGTCCGAGATACCCGACGGCCGCGGGAGTCAGCATCATGGGCATGAGGAATACCACGCGGAAGAAACGCCGGAAGCGCACGCCCTGGTTCAGAAGGAGGGCAATGCTCATTCCCACGACGTACTGGAGCGCCACCCCGCCGAGAACGAAAATGAGCGTGACGCGCGCGGTGTTCCAGAACCGCGTGTCGGCAAACAACTGCCCGAAGTTCTGGAAACCGACAAACTTGATGCCGCCCTGGAATCGGCTCAGGTCCCAGTTCACGAAGCTCAAGACAAGAGAAAACAGCAGAGGGAAGATGGAGAACACGAGGATCATGATGGTGGCCGGCAGCAGGAAGATGTACCTGCTGCGGTCCCGCTCTATCGCGCGGGCCTGCATGAGTCCTCCTGTCGGTCGGAGTCGAAAACGCCGGTGAGCATCCCGACGGGACGCTCACCGGCTCGCATCGCCATGGAACGCTCTGCTACAGACCCAGCATCTGGCGGTACAGTTTTTTCTGCTGGTCCCGCCCGAGCCTGTCCGTGATCTGGTCCCACTGCTTGGCCACCGCGTCCAGAGCATCCTTGGATGAGATCTGCCCGACGACGGCCTGGGCAAGCTGGGTGTCGAGAGCATCAAAGTACTCCGCGGCCCCCGGTATCCGCAGGTCGACGACGTTGTTGGAGTTGCCGATGATGTTGCCGATTGCGTCCAGGTATTCCTTGGCCTGCGGCGCCGTCATCCCCAGCTTCGTCCATGCCGGAATGTTGCTGAGATCCGAGACGAAGTGCGGGTTCACGCCGGTGCCCGGCTCGACACAGAGCCGGAGGCTCATTTCCGAGTTGCCCATGAAGGCAGCGAAATCCAGCGCCGCCTCTTTGTTCTTCGACGTGCTGGTAACACCCTGGATCCACCCGCCGAACGCGAGGTACGGCGCCTGGTTGCGCGCGTTCACCCAGGCCTTCTTCTTGTTGTCCCAGTACTGATCCACGGCGGGCTCCAGGGACGAGCCCCACTTTCCGACGAGGACCGATGAGTTGGGGTCAGAGGCCAGCGGGCCGACGTCTCCCCAGTCGATGCCGAGGACGAGCTTCCCCGCGGGGAAGTTGGACCTGATGTCACCGACATCCCAGTTCGTGACACCGGGAGGACCGACCTTGACGAGCGACGTGTAGTAGTCGAGCGCTTTCACAAACCCCGGGTTGTTGATCTCCGGCTTCATGGTATTGGGATCGAAGAAGTAGGCCGGATTCCCCGGCGCCTTGGCAAAGGACGCTGCAAGACCCAGGAAGGTCCAGTACGACTGGCCGTGGGGTTTGAACGCCGTTCCCGCGCCGTAGACGGGCTGACCGTCGATGGTCTTTCCGTTGAAGAACTCGGCGACATCATGGTACTGCGTCCAGGTCTGCGGCGGGGCCGGCAGGTCGTACCCGTACTTCGCCTTGAAGTCCTTCTGGTACTTCGCATCCGTGAGCACGTCCCTGCGGTAGTACACCATGTGGGCATCACCGTCGTACGGGATGCCGTAGATCTTGCCTCCCCAGGAAAGGATCCTGTCCCGGTAGGCGGGAATCAGATTCTTGTAGCCGACCTGGTCCTGGACCTTCTTCGGCACTTCGATGACGTAGCCTGACCCCATGATGTCCCCCGCCCAGTCGGAGGCATAGACGAGGACGTCAAAGGGATTGGCTCCCGAGACGAATGCCGTCCGGATCTTCTGAAACAGGTCGCCGAACGGGAAGGTCTGGACCTCAACCGACGCACCTGTCTTCTGTTCCCAGACCGAGCGGTACTTGTCCAGCGGGCCGGAGACCTGGGGACCCGTCTGGGAGACCGCGACGAGCTTGACTCCCTTGAACGAGGCCTGGCCGATTCCGTTGGGAAAGAAATCCTGCGCGTAGACGAATGCGGACAAGACCAGGGCAAGGGACAGACAGGCGAAAAGACAGAACCTTCTTCTGATCATATCGCACTCCTCCTCGTGCAACAGCGTATGGCCCCCGCGTTTGATTTGTCAAGGAATGCAAGGCTGTTTCATTCTGAGAAGGGGTGCCGGGGGATCAGCTCCTGGGAGCTTCGAACAGCGTCACCTGCATTCCGTCCGGGTCCTGGACCCGGGCGTTCTTGTCGCCCCACGGGGTGACGACGGCGGAATGCACGAGCGTGGCGCCGTGGGCCAGCAGGCGCCGGACGGCGGCCTCCACGTCCGGCACCTGGAGTGCCAGCCGGACCTGGCCGCTTACCCTGCGGCCCGTCTCGATCCCGTCGATCATGTCCGCCTGGGGCTCGTTGAACAGCTCCAGGGTGGCCCGCCCCATTTCAAG
>DATKLM010000015.1:0-22156 GCA_035542415.1 Spirochaetia bacterium | reverse complement strand
ACGCGTCGGGGGAGGCGTGCCCAAGGAGGAACGATGCGCAGGATCCAGAGTCCCCGACGGATCAAGGTCATCGACAACGTGTTCCAGTACCGCCTGATCGCGGTGCTGCTCACGGTCGTGCTCGGCAGTCTGGCAGTTTTTGCGTGTGCCTCGGTCGTCGTGGCGCTCGCTGCCGGAGGGCTGAGCGTTGCCGCCCTGCGGCGCATGTACTCCGCCCTTCCCCCGATATTGCTGAACGACCTCGTGATCATGGCCCTTCTGACCATTCTGGGCATCTTCATGACCAACCGCATCGCGGGACCCGTCTACCGTGTCCAGAAGGATATCGAGCGCGTACTTGCCGGCGAAAAGGGAGTGCGCGTCAGGTTCAGGAAGGGTGATTCGTTTCCCGAGCTTGCGGAAAAGGTGAACAGCCTCATTGAGTGGATCGACGACACACGCGCCGGCTGAGACTCCTTTTCTTCCTGACAACAGGAAGTTCCTCGGATCAAAGAGGCTGCTCCGGGGATGGATCTCACAAAGTATCGAGGAGGTAGTGGGCGCGCCCAAATTCTTCCTGGACGGCTTCTGCGGCACCGGCTCCGTCGGGCTGGAGATGGCCCGGCGAGGGGCGCGCCGTGTGGTGGCCGTCGATGCCCTTCGGGCCAACTGCGCCATCCTGGAAGGTTTTGCCGCGCGCGCCCGCGCCGGAGATTCTGCGCGCATTGATGCGCTCATGCAGACGCTGAATTGGCTGTCCCCGACTGCCGGGTACCTCTCCCGCAACTACGGCGGCACCTATTTCACCATGGAGAACTGCGGCCGCATGGATTCGATCAGGGAGGAAATTGAGCGGCTGCGGGCCGGAGCCGAGATATCGCGGGAAGAACATGCCATTCTCCTGGCTAGTTTCCTCCTCGCGGCAGACCGGGTGGCCAACACCATCGGACAGTACGACGCATTTCTCAAGCACATCGATTCGCCAGGACGGACGGGCTCGCCGGGCAGGAGGGCCGGCCGGCATCTCATCGACGATCGCGTCAGGTCACGCTTCAGGCTTCAGCCCCTCGTGGCGCTGGACGGGCTCCGTCTGGAGGTGATCGAAGGCGACATGACGGTACTCGCATCTGCGATCGCGGCGGATGTTGCCTACTACGATCCTCCGTACAACCAGCGGCAGTACTGCGACAACTACCACGTGCTGGAGAACCTCGCGCGTTGGACGAAACCGCCGCTGTTCGGCAAGACCCGGAAGTTCGACCGCACGGGACTGCGCAGCCCGTTCTCCAGAAAGGCCACCGCCGCCGCCGCTCTCCGGGCGCTCATTGCTGCAACCATCGCTCCCGAAGTGTTCCTGTCGTACAGCTCGGAGGGAATCCTCACCCGGGAGGAAATCCTGGAGATTCTCCGGCGACGCGGCACGGTGGAGGAGATCGAGACAGCCTATCCCGTGTTCGGAAACGGCGCGGGGGTCTCCGTGCGCCGAAGCGTGACCGAGCGCCTGTTCCACCTGAGGATCGGGAGGTAGGAGGTGGCGCGCGGAACAAAGAGGGAGGTGGTCGATTCCCATGGCCGATCCCGCGGCTATTACTCGGAGGCGAACCGGGTCAACGAGCTGACCGGTCGCGAATGGGTCTTCTGGACGAGGTCCGTTATCACGAAGCCCTATCCGCCCAACCTCCAGCACGCCCTCCGCAGCCGCCACGGGGGACAGAAACCGCCGGATCTCTGCGCGGACCTCATCCGGGTATTCACGAAGTCCGGCCAGACGATTCTCGATCCCTTCATGGGAGTGGGCGGAGTCCTCCTCGGCGCGTCGCGTGCCGGGCGCAAGGCGGTGGGCGTGGAGATCGATCCCCGATGGATCTCGATCTACAAGGAGGTCTGCTCCCGGGAGAGCATCGAGCTCCAGGAGACTATCGAGGCGGATGCGCGGAGCGCCCTTGGGCAGATGGAAGGGCGCGCGTTCGACTGCGTGTTCACCGACGTTCCCTACTGGAAGATGGACACCGCCCCCCGCTCCCGGGGAACATTCAAGAGGGTGGGAGAAGCCGCCCGTCCGGTCCGCCGCAGCAAGCTCTCTGCGTTTTCCGGCGCGGGGTACGCGTCCAAGGTGGAGTGGCTCGAGCGCATGGGCGAGGTCTTCGGTCTGGCGGCCGGGCTTCTCAAGCCGAACGGTTATCTCCTCAGCTTCATCGGCGACATGTATCGGGACAAGGAGTACCACTGCCTTTCTGCGGAGCTCGCGCGCGTCATCTCCGCGATTCCGCGCATGGTCTGGAAGGCGAACCTCGTCTGGTACGACGTCTCCAAGAAGCTCCATCTCTACGGCTACCAGTACTCGTATATCCCGTCCCTCATTCACCAGAACGTGCTCGTCTTTCGGAAGGAGTACCATGGCTGAGACCATCTTCGGCTTTCACGCGATCGAGGAAACGATCCGCCGGGGCGTCGTCGGAGCCTCCCTGCTCGTGTCTCGTGAAGGAGCGCGCATCGCCGGCCTGCGCGGGCTTGCCGAGGGCCACGGCGTGTCCGTGTCGGAGGTGGACGACGCCGAGCTGACGCGGCTGTGCGGCAGCGAGTCCCACCGCGGCGCCCTGCTTGTCCTCACGAGAGCGCCGGCGTCTCTCCAGAAAGACCTCCGTCACCAGTTGAAATCCATCACGTCGGATACGGCCCTGGTGCTCGTGCTGGACGGCGTGACGGATCCCCAGAACCTCGGCGCTATCCTCCGCTCCGCGGACCAGTTCGCCGCGGACCTCGTGATCATCCCTTCCCGCCACTCCGCCCAGGAGACGCAGACGGTCAGCAAGGTCTCTGCCGGCGCGAGCGCCTACGTGCCGCTCGCCGTTGTCGCGAACATCGCCTCTGCGCTGGACGTGCTGAAGGAAAGCGGCTTCTGGATCTTCGGCGCCGATATGTCCGGATCACCCACCGACCGGATCGACCTGCGGGGCAAGACGTGCCTCGTGCTGGGCAGCGAGGGCAGCGGCATGCGCCGCCTCGTGACGGAGAAGTGCGACATGCTCATCCGCATTCCCACCGCGGGCCATGTTGATTCGTTCAACGTGTCGGTGGCGGCCGGCATCCTCCTGTTTGAGGCGCGCCGCCAGCAGGGGTTTCCCTTCCGCACAGAGCGCTGACCGCATCCCGGCTGTGCCCGGCTCAGGGATGCTGACAGGCGATGTACTTCGCCTGTCAGCGCTCCTGGACGCCGGCTGGAAATCGCGCTAATATCATACCGACCGGTCGGTTTTCTATTTCAGGGGGCGGCTGGCGGCGCCCGCCTGGAGGAGATGGGAGCGTGCAGAAACGCGGCAAGAAGACCCGTGAACGGATTCTTGGATCCTCTCTTCGGCTTTTTGCCGGGCAGGGGTATGCCGCCACGGGGGTGGCGGAGATCTGCGCCGCCTCCGGTGTCAGCAAGGGCGCTTTCTACCACCACTTCCCCAGCAAGCAGTCGATCTTTCTCACCCTGATGCAGAACTGGCTTGCGGGCGTGGATCGAAGGCTGGAACGCTCCATGCGCGCCTCGGCATCGGTTCCCGAGGGGCTGCTCGCCATGGCTTCCCAGATGCGGCACGTGTTCAGCGCCGCGGACGGCAGGCTGGAGATCTTCCTCGAGTTCTGGCAGCAGGCGCGGCGCGAACCGGCCGTGTGGAAGGGTCTCATGGCGCCGTATCGGCAGTACCGGGACATCCTCGCGGCAATCGTGAAAAAGGGAATCAAGGAGGGCTCTTTTCGGCGCATAGATCCGGTGGCCGCGGGCCAGGCCCTCGAGACTCTCGCAATCGGAACGCTGCTTCAGGGGGTACTGGATCCCCGGGGAGCGCGTTGGGACAACGTGATCCGAACGTCAATCCAGCTCCTTGTTGAAGGCATGGCGAACCCGTCTGCGAAACGCCCCCAGAGGCCCGCGGCGGAAACGGGCGTTCTCCATGCGTCCGGCGGATCGCAAAGGAAGACCGGGAGGTAGCATCATGGTCGTCGTCACCGGCGCAGCAGGACACCTGGGAGCCGCGCTTGTCCGTGAGCTGATCGCAGATGGTGAGAAGGTACGGGCCTTCGTTCTCCCGGGGGAGGACATTTCCGGGCTCCTCGGCCTTCCCCTTGAAATCGTCCGAGGGAACATACTGCAGAGAGAATCGATCGTTCCCGCGGTCCGGGGCGCGGAGGTGGTGTATCACCTGGCCGGCATCGTGTCGATCATGCCGGGAAGAGACGAGCTGATGCGGCGCGTCAACGTCGAAGGATCAGCCAACGTCGCGCGCGCAGCCCGCGAGGCGGGCGTCCCAAAAATGGTCTACGTCAGCTCGATCCACGCACTCCAGCGCCCCGCGAGCGGGATCCCCATCGACGAACGGGTTCCTTTTGATCCGCACAATGCCGCGGGGGAGTACGACCAGACGAAGGCGGAGGCCTCTCTCGCCGTCCTCGCGGAGGCGGACAAGGGCCTGGACGCGGTCATCGTGTGTCCGACCGGCATCATCGGTCCCTTCGATTTCCGCGGCCTCTCCCCCATGACGCGGCAGATCCGGGCATGGACGCGCCCCGGCCGGCACCTCATGATCAACGGCCACTTCGATTTCGTCGACGCCCGCGACGTGGGCCGCGGAATGATCCTTGCCGCGCGCCGCGGAGGGCGGGGGAGCGTGTACATCCTCTCCGGAGAGCGCGTCTCTGTCCCCGCCCTGTACGCCCTCGTGAGGAAATGCGCCGGTGGGAAGGGGGCGGGCGTGCTGGTGCCTTTTGCGGCGGCCCGGCTCATTGCCCGGCTTGCCACCCTTCACTCCCTGCTCTGGGGAACGAAAGTTCAGTTCACTCGGTATGCGCTGGAAACGCTTGAGAGCAACTCCGACATATCCTGCGGCAAGTCCCGGCAGGAGCTGGGGTACGAGCCGCGGCCCATGCTCCAGACGATCAGGGACACGGTGCTGTGGCTGCGGGACAATCCGCAGCCGGCGCCGCAGCAGGTCGCGGCGTTCGAAAGAGCGCGCGGGCGCGGCCCGGGGGCGAAGGTCCCGGGCCGGACCCAGGTTGCCGTGGTTACAGGAGCTTCCAGCGGGATCGGCGCGGTGACGGCGCGGAAGCTCGCGGCGCGCGGGTACAAGGTGTTCCTCGTCGCGCGCAGGGCGGACCGGCTGGGCGAGCTGGCAGCGCGCATCGGCGGTGAGGGAGGACGCGCCGAGGTGGTTGCAGCGGACCTTGCCGCGCCCGCGGGCGTGCGAAGGGTGTACGACCGCGTGGTGGAGGCCGGGGAGGGAATCGACGTGCTCGTCAACAGCGCAGGGTTCGGCTGGTACGGATACGCCTCCGATATGCCCGCGGAAACAGCGTGGGACATGATCAGGGTCAACAACGCGGCGCTCGCCGAGCTCATCCTGCTCTTCCTGCCGATGATGCGGGGGACCGGTCGCGGTCACGTCATCAACATCAGCTCGATCGTCGGCAGCTTCCCGAGCCCCTGGGCGGCAGTTTACTCGGCAACGAAGTCGTTCGTGGACACGCTGACCACGGCCCTCCACCGGGAGCTGCGGAACTCCGGCGTGCACGTCAGCGCCGTGCGGCCCGGACCCGTGCTCACGGAGTTCTACCAGACGGTGTCCAAGCGGTCCTCCGGACGCTCCATTCCCGTCGGCAGGTTCCTCGTTCCCGCGGATGTCGTGGCGGACGCGGTGATCCGGTTGATTGCCCGGCCACGCAGGGCAATCTATGTGCCTGATGCGTATCGCGTAATCCCGTGGGCGGAGCTCGCTTTCGGCTGGCTCTTCGACAGGGTCGCGTGGCTGCTGATGAAGCGGCAGCCGAATGTCGGCTGACCGGAGCGCCCGGCGCCAAGCTTCGTCCCGGCGCGCTACCTGCGCGGGACGTTCAGGATCCGCTCGGCGAGGTGGACGGCGTTCAGAACTCCCTGCGGACCGATTCCCATGGTTGCCACGGGAACTCCGCGGGGAAGCTGGACGATGGCGAGCAGGGCGTCGATTCCCGACAGCGGTCCTGCTGACAGCGGCACTCCGATCACGGGAAGCTTCACGAGGGACGCCACGACCCCCGGAAGCGCCGCGGCCAGCCCCGCGGCCGCGATGACCACGCGGTAGTTCGCCTCTTCGGCTCGAAGGAAGGAGACGAGCTGCTCCAGGTTGCGGTGGGCGGACAGCACCTTGAGATCGAAGCTCAGCCCCTTCTCCTCCAGGAGAGAGAGCCCGGGCTTCACGACTGTCTCGTCAGATGCTGATCCGATCAGAAAAAGGACGTCCTTCATTTCAGAAACCTCCGCCCGATATCCCTGCGGTACCAGCAGCCGTCGAACGTGACCGCGCGCGCGCCGTCATACGCGAGCCGCGCCGCGCTGTCCAGGTCAGCTCCGACGCCCACAGAGGTGAAGCATCGCCCTCCGCCGGTGCGCACGGTTCCGTCAGCGCCCCGCCGGGTGGCAGCGTGGAAGAGGAGGGCGTTCTCCGCCCGCGGTCCGGCTGGAAGCGTGACCGTGGCGCTGGGGGCCGGCGATTCAGGGTAGCCCCTGCTTGCAATGACGACGCCGAGAGCAGCGCCGGCCGGGGCCGCCGTGTCGGTGCCCGGCAGGAACGAAGAAAGCCTCTTCTGCGCCACGGCTTCGACGAGCGCTCCGAAATCGAAGCCCAGCACGGGCAGGACCACCTGAGTCTCGGGGTCCCCGAGCCGCACGTTGAACTCCAGCACGCGCGGCCCTTCCGCCGTGATCATCAGCCCGAAGTACAGGACACCGGCATAGGACAGTCCCTCACGCGCCAGAGCGGCGTACGTGGGCTTCAGGATCTCCCGGTCGATGCGGCGCATCAGCTCGTCATTCGCCGGGGGCACCGGACAGATGGAGCCCATCCCGCCCGTATTGGGCCCGGTGTCGTCTTCATGGGCCCGCTTGAAGTCAGTGCAGGCGGGCAGGACCACGTGGCTCTCTCCGTCGCTCACCCCGAACACGGAAAGCTCCCAGCCGTCAAGAAACTCCTCCACGAGAAGCCGGTCCCCTGCCAGGATCTCCCTCCCGAAGGAGAGAAGCTCGTTGTGATCAGAGGAGACGAGCACTCCTTTGCCGGCCGCAAGGCCGCTTTTCTTGATCACCAGTCGGCGCCCCGGGCTTCGCTCCAGGCGCTCGCGGAGGGCGCTTTCCTCGGCGACCTCAGCCGCTGCCGCGGTGGAGATGCCGTTTCTCAGGAGAAACGCCTTGGAGAAGGCCTTGCTCGATTCAAGCTGGGCAGCGTTCTTCCCCGGACCGATCACGGATATTCCCCGGTCCCGCAGGTGGTCCGCTACCCCCGCGGCAAGCGGCGCCTCGGGTCCGACAAAGACGCAGTCAATCGACTCTTTCCGGACAGCACTTTCAACTGTCTCGAACTTCATCGGATCCACATCCGGCAGGTTCGTGCAGACCGACTCCGTCCCCGCGTTCCCCGGTCCGGCGAAAACCGCCTCAGCGCGCGAGCTCCGGGAGAGCTTCCACGCAAGCGCATGCTCCCGCGCACCCGAGCCCAGCACGAGCACTCTCACGCGGTGCCTCCGGCGTCGATCCTGTCCAGCATCTGCAGGAGCGCGCGCGGGTACCACTCGTGCTCCAGCGCGTGGATCCTCTGCTCGACGCTCTCCAGGGTCTCGGACGGATCTCTCATGAAGGACTTCTGCAGTATCACGGGACCCGTATCGACTCCCTGGTCCACGCGCATGATCGTGATGCCGAGCTCGTGATCTCCCGAGCGCCAGCTGTCCTCGATGCCGTGCGTGCCGGGGTACTTCGGAAGGAGCGCCGGATGGACATTGATCACCGGTCCTTTGAACGCCTCCAGGAACCAGGGTGTGAGCAGCTTCATGAATCCGGCAAGTGCGACAAGATCAACGCCGCGCCGCTCGAGATGCCGCACGATTTTCTTCTCGATCGCCTGTCTCTTTTCTCCTGCATAGCTGATGACGACCTCAGGAATCTTCAGCTCGCGCGCCCGATCCAGGACGGGCGCGCCAGGAACGTCGCAGAACAGGAACTCAATCCTGTGAGGCGTGGCAGCGAGGGCGTGCGCAATGGCGACGAAGTTGGAGCCGCGGCCGGAAGCGAAGACCGCGATCCTGGCCATTACGCCAGGGTCCCGATCGGGAGAAGAACGGAGCCCGCGGCTCGGGCCGCTTCCGCGAGCTCTTCCCGGTCTTCCCGGTGCGCAACGAGCGCAATCCCGATCCCGAGGTTGAACACCCGGCGCATCTCGTCCTCCGGCACCCCGGCCGCGCGGATGCGCGCAAACACCTCGGGCTCGGGCCAGTCGAACGTGAAGCGCGGCGACAAACTGTCCGGGATGACTCTCTGGAGGTTCCCGGTGAGCCCGCCCCCCGTGATGTGGGCCGCGGCAAGGACCTTCCGCGTCCTGGTGAGCGCCTCCATCTGCGGCGCGTAAATGATGGTGGGCGTGAGGAGCGTCTCCCAGCCGGCACGGTCTGTTTCCGGCATCACTTTTCGGGCAAGAGACAGACCGTTGGAGTGGATACCGGAAGACGGAAGACCCAGAATGAGGTCTCCCGCGTGGATCTCCTCCCGGCGGGGGAGCACGCCGTCGGCCTCCGCGATTCCCACGGCGAACCCGGCAAGGTCGAAGTCCTCGGGTCCGTACGCGTCCGGCATCTCGGCGGTCTCACCGCCGCCGAGGCTGCACCCGGCAAGCTCGCACCCGCGAACGATGCCGCGCATGAGGTCATGCATCCGCGCCTCATCGATCCTCCCGCAGGCGATGTAATCCAGGAAGACGATGGGCTTCGCGCCGCACACGAGGAGATCGTTCACGTTCATCGCAACGAGGTCGATGCCGATGGTGTCGTACTTCGCCAGCTTCTTCGCGACAAGGAGCTTGGTGCCGGTCCCGTCCGTCGTGGTCATGAGAACCGGGGACCGGTAGCCCAGGGTGTCCAGCCGCAGCGCGGAAGAAAAACCCCCGATGCCGCGGTCCACGGCCGGAGACGCGATGCTCCTGATGAAATCCACGAACCGGTCACCCCGGTCGATGTCCACGCCGGCGTCACGGTACGCGCGCACGTTCTTCCTCCCCGCGTTTCAGTGCTTGCGGCGGATTGCCGGATCCCGAACGGGGAACGGGTAGCTGCCGCTGAAGCACGCATAACAGAAGTCGCCCGGAGCGGCGACGCATTCGCGCAGAGATTCGATTGGCAGGAACCTCACCGAGTCAGCCCCGATTTCCCGGGCAATCCCGTCCGGGTCCAGGCGGTTGGCGATCAGCTCCTGCGGCGTGGGAATGTCGATGCCGAAGAAGCAGGGGTGCCGGATGGGCGGAGAGGAGAGCCGGAGATGCACCTCCCGCGCCCCTCCATCCCGCAGGAGCCGCACGATCTGGCGGGAGGTGGTTCCGCGGACCAGGGAGTCGTCCACAACGATCACGCGCTTGCCGCCGATGGCTTCCCGCACCGGGTTGAGCTTCATGCGCACCCCGAACTCTCTCATTGCGGTGGTGGGCTGGATGAACGTCCGGCCCATGTAGTGGTTGCGGGTGAGCCCGTGCTCGAGGGGCAGGCCGGAGGCCGCCGCGTACCCGAGGGCGGCGCTGTTGCCGGAGTCGGGGATGGGGATGACGATGTCCGCCTTCACGTCGTCGTCACGGGCCAGGAGCTCCCCCATGCGCTTGCGGACCATGTGAACGGATCGGGCGAACACCTCCGAGTCCGGCCGGGCAAAGTAGATCAGCTCGAAGATGCAATGCGCGCGGTGCGGCGGATCCCGGGGACTGATGCGCTCGGTGCGCACGCGCGTGCCTTCCACCGTGACGATCTCACCCGGGGCGATCTCCCGGATGTCCTTCGCCTGGAAGAACTCCAGCGCGCATGTCTCTGACGCCAGGAGAACCTGCCCGGGCCGCGTGCCCATCACGAGCGGGCGGAAGCCCCAGGGATCGCGGACGGCGATCATCGTGTCCTCATGCATCATGAGGAAGCAGTAGGCGCCCTCGATGACACCGAGGCACTCGACGAGGGCGTCGTGGAACGTGGCCTTCGGCGAGCGGGCGATCATGTGGAGGAGAAGCTCCGTGTCCGTGGTGCTCTGGAAGATCGAGCCTTCCGCGATCAGCGTCTTCTGCAGCGCGTCCGAGTTGGAGATGTTCCCGTTGTGCGCGAGCGCGATCTCCCCCTTGCTGCAGGAAACAACGATGGGCTGGGCGTTTTCCAGCTTGTCCGTCCCGTGCGTGGAGTAGCGAACGTGCCCGATTCCCACGCGGGAGGGGTGGTTCTCCGTCTGGTAGTGCGAGAGGGCCCGTGACACCATTCCCACGTCGCGGTAGGAAATGATCTTGCCCTGGCGGTGATAAGCGAGGCCGGCGCTTTCCTGTCCCCGGTGCTGGAGGGAAAACAGCCCGTAGAACAGCTGCTCGGGCAGGTTGATCTCCTCCTGGGAGGAAATCCCCACGACGCCGCAGTGGTGACGCAGGGAATCGCCGGCTTCCACCCGTCCATAGAACCAGAAGGCGGAGAGACAGTCAACGGGCCTTCGTGCTACGATTCCGCGATGAGCTCGGAGACTCACTCCCCGACGCGCGAGCCCCTGGCGGAACGCATGCGGCCGCGGAGCCTGGAGGAGTTCGTGGGGCAGTCTCACCTCCTGGGTCCCGGGAAGGCACTCCGCCTTCTCCTGGATTCGGGCCACCTGCCGTCCCTCATCTTCTGGGGCCCGCCGGGGTGCGGGAAGAGCTCCCTGGCGCGCATCATCGCGCAGCGCATGGGCTATGCCTTCCACTTCTTTTCCGCCGTGGTCTCGGGGATCCGCGAGCTCAAGGACCTGTTCGCGCGCCTTGACGCGGAGACCACGGAGAAGAACCTCGTGTTCATCGACGAGATCCACCGGTTCAACAAGGCCCAGCAGGATGCCTTCCTCCCGTACGTCGAGCGGGGAGTGATTACGCTGATCGGGACCACGACGATGAATCCCTCGTTCTCCATCGTGTCTCCGCTCCTTTCGCGCTCGCGCGTGTTCATCCTGAACACTCTGGACGAGGAGGAGATCCGCGCGGTCATGGAAAAGGCCCTCGGGGATCCCGAGCGCGGCTATGGAAGTCTTCGATTCGATCGGGAGGACGAGGTCCTGCCGATCATTGCCCGGTATGCCCAGGGAGACTGCCGCACCGCGCTCAACGCCCTGGAGATGCTCGTGGAGTCCGCCCGGGCTGCCGCGGCAGAAGGCCCGGAGGAGGCCCGGTCAGAACCGATCCGCCTCACCCGGGAGCGCCTGGAAAGCGTCTTCGAGGGAAGGCTCCCCGACTACGACCGTGACGGGGAAGGTCACTTCAACCTGATCTCAGCCCTGCACAAGAGCATCAGGGGCTCGGACCCGGATGCCTCGTTGTACTGGCTGGCCCGGATGCTCGAAGGGGGCGAGGACCCGCTGTACATCGCCCGCCGGCTCATGCGCGTGGCCTCGGAAGACGTGGGGCTCGCGGATCCCCAGGCTCTCCTCGTCGCAAACGCCGCGCAGGAGGCGGTACACTTCCTGGGAATGCCGGAGGGTGACCTCGCGCTCGCGGAAACCGTCGTCTATCTCGCCACTGCGCCCAAGAGCAACGAGATCTATACGGCGTACACGAAAGCCAGAGAGGACGCGCACGAATATTCTGCGGACCCCGTGCCCCTGTACCTGCGGAATCCGGTGACATCGCTCATGAAAAGGGCAGGGTATGGGGACGGCTACCTGTATCCGCATGACCACGAAAACCGCGTCGTGAGCCAGGAGTACATGCCGCCCCGGCTCAAGGGCAGGAAGTATTACACGCCTTCGGAGTTCGGCTTCGAGAAGACGGTGGAAAAGCGCATCCGGTGGTGGGAGGAAAAGCGCCGGGGCGGAGGGTAGTACCGCCTCACGCCCGCAGGTAGCTCTCCACGATGTCCTCGTAGTCAGCGATGGTCTCGGCCTGCATCGCGCACTGGCGGATGGTGGCCGCGCTCTCCAGTCCCTTCGTGTAAGCGGCGAAGTGCTTCCTCATGTCGCGGCACGCCTTGGCTTCTCCCACGGATGCGGCGAGCACCCGCAGCTGCTGGATCGCGGCCGTCAGGCGCTCCCGCGCGTCAATCCGCTGCTGAGCGCTGCTGTCGGGCTGAGCGTTCCCGGCAGCCAGGAGCGCCTTCGTCTGCTGGAAGATGAACGGGTTTCCCAGACAGCCCCGGGCGATCATCACGGCGTCACACCCCGTCCTGTCAAGCATGAGCCGGCAGTCCACGGCGGAAAACAGGTCGCCGGAGCCGACAACGGGCACGGGGCAGCTCTCCTTCAGGACCCGGATGTGATCCCGGCAGGGGCGGCCGCTGAAGCCCTGGCTTCGGGTGCGCGCGTGCAGCGTCACCAGGAGGGCGCCGGCGGCGACCGCCTCTTCCGCGCACTCACGGAAATTGATGGATGACGCGTCCCACCCCGAGCGGAGCTTCACGCTCAGGGGAATGTCGGTCTCCGCGCGCATGGCCGCGATGATGGCGCCGATGGCGCGGGGCGAACGCAGGAGGGCTGCCCCGCAGCCGGTTTTCAGCACCTTCGGCACCGAGCAGCCGCAGTTCAGGTCAATGAGGGTCGGCCCCATCGGCGCGATCCTGCGCACGGCCGCGGCGGCGGTCCTGGGCTCGGAGGCGAAGATCTGGAACCCGAGCCGGGCTTCGTTCGGAGCCCGGGTGAGGAGCCGCAGGGTCAGGGCGTTGTCCCGCGAGAGGGCGTCCGCGGACACCATCTCCGTGAAGCACAGCGACACGCCGTGACTCACGCAGACCGAGCGGAAGGCGGCGTCCGTGTAACCCGCCATGGGAGCGAGCCACACGTTGTCGGGAATCTCGACGGCGCCGATTCGAACGGGATGGAAGAGTCCGCTAGTCCTTGAGGTCGAAGATCCTGAGGCTGTTCTCGTACAGTGTTTCCGTGAGCTCTTCCACGGGCACCTCGCGCAGCTGCGCGATGAATGCCGCGGTCTCATTGATATAGGACGGTTTGTTCCTCTTTCCGCGGTGGACCGCGGGGACCATGAACGGGGCCTCGCTCTCGATGAGCATCCGTTCCGCGGGGATCTTCTTGGCCGTGTCCTGGAGGTTGCGGGCGTTGCGGTACGTGACGTTGCCGGCGAAGCTGATCCAGAGGTTCAGCTCCAGCGCCTTCTTGGCGTACTCGTAGTCCTCCGAGTAGCAGTGGAGGATGCCGCCGCGCCGGGGAAGCCGTTCGCGGAGGATCTCCAGCACGTCCGAACCGGCGTCCCGGTTGTGGATGATGACGGGGAGGGAGAGCTTCTCCGCGAGCTCGAGCTGGCGGATGAAGAGCTCCACCTGGGAGTCCCGGTCACCGAACTTTCGGTAATAGTCCAGCCCGATTTCCCCAATGGCCACCACACGCTCCAGGCGGGTGCCTTCTTCGATCTTGGCTTCCCAGTCATCGCCGGGCTGGACGACGGAGGAGGGCGAAATTCCGATGCTGTGAAAGACGAGCGACTCTGTTTTCAGGTTCTCGAAGAGCTGGTTGAAGTCGATCAGGTTGTTCGAGACGGTCACTATGTGCTGGACACCCTCCTGCCTCGCTTCCTGAACGACGATGAGCTGATCGATCGGGTCTTCGGTTATGAGGCCAATATGGGCGTGAGTGTCGAAATAGCGCATATGTCTCCGTTGATTAAAGATTTCGAAAGAGTTCTGTTCTTTCTTCCGATTTTGTTAGAAGGATAGCATGACCGAAGGCGCAAGTCAAATCTTATTTCCCGTTTGCCGTTACGCCGTCCTTCTCAGCCGAACGCCAGCGACCGCATTGCCGCCGTTTGACAAAGAAAAACTGCTGTGGTAGTATCATCAGGATTTTCTTATACTTTCGGGAAGAGACACTAGCGCAAGAAGGAAGAAGACTTGCCCGTCACCCAGTACAAGAAGGTCGAGAAGCAGTTCGCCGACAGAATCGGGTCCTGGCTGCGGCGGATCTGGGTTTCAATCCTCAACCTTTTTCGGTACGTCATGCAGAAGGGGAAGCAGCGGTTCACCGTCATGCTCATCCCCCACTCGGAGAAGAAGATCTTCAATTTCCAGATCTCCTTCTTCACCCTCATCTTCGTGACCTTCACCCTCGGGATCGTGCTCGTGGGGTTCTTCCTGCTGGCCACGCACTACACGTACACCAATGAGAAGATCACGCGCGTCTCCCAGGACCTTCAGAACAACGAGACGACCATGGAGACGCTCAAGGACGAGATCTCCGGGATCCGCAAGGCCGGGCGGAGCTTCAAGGCCAGCATGGACAACGTCCTGCGGGCCATCGGCAACCAGGACTTCGTCAACGCCGCCGGCACCGGAGGCGTCGCGTCGCTCTTCATGACGCCTGAAGATACCGAGGCCGGCAGCCTCAAGGAGCTCGCTGACCTCAAGAGCATGACGAGCCTCATGGAGAACTCCATCGAGCCCCTGAACGAGATCAACAAGGTGATGACTACGTACAAGGAGCTCATGGCGGACACGCCCACAAGCTGGCCGCTGAAAGGCGTGCGGGGCAACATCACCACGCGCTTCGGGTGGACCATCCATCCCTTCACGCACCTCGGCTACCTGCACACCGGCGTTGACATCGCCTGGGCCCTGGGCACGCCCGTGGAGGCCACGGCGAACGGCACGGTGGAGCAGACCGGGTACACGGAGGACGCCGGCAATTTCATCGCCATCCGGCACAAGTACGGGTTCACCACCCGGTACCTGCACCTCCTGCAGATCGTCCGGCACAAGGGTGACCGCGTGAACCGCGGGGACACCATCGGATACGTGGGCAACACCGGGCTGTCCACGGGCCCGCACCTCCACTATGAAGTCCGCCTGGGCGCGAACTACGTGGACCCCATGAATTTCCTCTCCATGCCTCCGGACCAGGCCGCCGCGACCACCGTCAGCGGAAGGGGCGGAGATTGAGCGACACGCGCATCACCGATGATGCCTTCATCAATTCGATCATCGGTGAAGGAACGCGTTTCAAGGGAGAGTTCGACCTCAACGGGCTTCTCCGCATTGACGGAGATTTCACGGGCGTGATCCGCACCAAGGGGAAGGTGCTCGTCGGTCAGAACGGCCGCGCGGAGTGCACGCTGCACGCCGGCACGGTCGTCGTGGGCGGCGTTGTCCGCGGGGAGATCGTCTCCACGGAGAGGGTGACCATCCTCTCCACGGGCCTCGTCCTGGGCAACATCACGACCCCGAGGCTGATCGTGGAGGAGGGGGTCATCCTGAACGGCACCTGCCGGATCACCACGCCGCCGGCGGTGGAGAGCCCCCGCAGCGGGTCCTCCAACGGCCAGCGGCAGGCTGCCGCCGGCGCGCAGAGAGAAGCAGCGGCGGTTTCGCAGAAGGCATAGGAAACACCGGGTGGTGGGTCGTCCGGCGCGGCGGGTCACGGGTACCGGATACGGGAGTACCCGTTCGGCGCGAACTCCGTATCGCGCTTCGCGTGATCCGGGCTAGAAATGGACCGCATCGATTCTCTCGGTGAGTCCTCCTCGCGGCTGATACCGGAAAAAAAGAAGGCGGGAAAGAAGGAGAAGGCGCAAAGGAGGGCTTTCTCCGACCTCGTCGAACCCGCGCAGTCCGGGGAAGAGGCGTCCGGGGAGGACCTCGCAGACGCCGCGGCCCGGCAGGGGATCGAGGAGCTGATGGACAGCGTGTTCGCCGCCGGGGAGACGCTGAAGAAGGCGCCCACGATGGGCACCATCAAGGACTACCGCCAGCGGGTGAAGGCGTTCGTGAAGTACGTCGTACGCCACACGCTGTCCGTGGAGGAGACGACGTCCGGCGCGAACATCCTGCGCCGCAAGCGCTTCACCCTGGTGCGCGTGATCGACGAGAGGCTCGAGGCGCTTGCCGTCTCGGTTCTGTCCGCGCAGAAGGACCAGATCTCGATCCTGGCGCAGGTGGACCAGATCAACGGGCTTCTCGTGGACCTCGTGTCCTGACCCGACGCTTCGAAGGAGAACTTCGCATGAGCGATCATGATGACATCATCACGGAAGATTCGTTTCCGGAGGAAGCGGCTGAGGCTCCTGCGGCAGCCATTACCATCGAAGGGAAGACCGTCTGGCGGGTGAAGGTCCTCTATTCAAGCTCCACCGAGTTCTGCGAGTCCCCCGAGGGGCTGGAGGTGAAGGTCGGGGACACGGTCGTGGTGCCCACGCGCTACGGCAACGAGCTGGGGAGGATCCTCGGACGGGAGACGGACGCGGCGGCCGTGACCGGTGAGCTTCGCACCGTCATCCGGGTGGCGGCGCAGAACGACCTCCTGCGCTTCGAGGAGAACGATACCCGGGAGGAACGGGCCTTCGAGATCTGCCGGGAGAAGATCGATGCCCGCGGTCTGCCCATGAAGCTCGTGAGCGCCCACTACATCCTGGACGAGCAGAAGATCCTGTTCTTCTTCACCGCGGAGAACCGCGTGGACTTCCGGGAGCTGGTCAAGGACCTCGTGACCGCCTTCCGCACGCGCATCGAGCTGCGGCAGATCGGCGTGCGTGACGAGGCGCGCGTCGTGGGCGGGCTGGGCATCTGCGGCCGGGCTCTGTGCTGCAACTCCGTCACCGACCGCCTGCGCCCCGTGTCCATCAAGATGGCAAAGGAACAGAACCTGACGCTCAACTCCATGAAGATCTCCGGCCCCTGCGGCCGGCTCCTCTGCTGCCTGTCCTACGAGTTCGATGTGTACCGGGACGCGCGCCAGACGCTCCCCGGCATGGGGACGCGGATCCGGTTTGACGGGGAGGACTTCAGAGTCACGGACATGAACGTCCTCACGCGGCGGCTGAGGTTCCAGGGAGAGAGCGGCCGCGTGCTTGACGTGGGCTTCGACTCCCTCACCCGCAACCCCCAGACCCAGGCGTGGGAGCTGCGCGGCAAGGCAGGCGCTGACAATCAGTAGGTGACTTTCCCCCCCGACAGCAGCGTGACGAGCTTGTCCGACACCTGGGCGAGCTGCTGCTTCGTGAGCGCGAACTCCGACTTCCCGTCAACGAACACCGCGTCGAAATCGTTGTCGTAGGGCGCGTAGTCCACCGTGACGATCTTCGACGGCCCCTTGTTCATGAAGAACTTCACCGTCATCACGGGGCTGTTCGGAACGACCTTCCTGACCTCTCCCTCCGCCTGCATGGCGATGACCTGCTGGTAGAAGGCCTTGAAGGACTGCTCCTCCACCTTCTTGCCGTCCGCCGTGTAGGTGGCCTCCACGGTATTCTCCTCACCCTTCTTTTCCGCCTTCTTTGCTGCCCGCGTGATCACGAGGCTGTGGGTGGTCCCGCCGCTGGAAACGTCCATGCGGTCCACGTCATCGATGTTCGGGATGAAGACGAACTTGTCCACGAGGTCCCACGCCGTGGTCTTGAGGAAGTCGAGGCTGCTCTTGTCGGTTGTGTAGACGCCCGGCCTGCCGCGGATCATGAAGTAGGTCTTGTCGCCGGTGGTGGAGCCAAGAAGGAAGTCCAGCGTGTTCGACTTGTCACGGACAACGACCTCCGCCTCCGGTCGGGACAGTCCGTAGCGGGAAAGGTCGGCCGGGTGGTCATCCACGAAGGATGAGATCTGGATGGACTGGGGCCCCTTGATGAACGGATCCCCCTTCTGGGAGTCGACCCCCCGGGGATATGAGTACGGGCGGCTCATGAGGAAGCGGCCGAACCCCAGCTGGTACGCTTTGTTCTCCTTCTCCGTCTTCTGCTGGAGCTCGATGGTCGTTCCGTCGCCCTTCGTCACCTTGAAGTAGGTGATCTCGTCGTAGTTCAGCTCGGGAGTGATCTTCTTGTCCCGCAGGTCCGCCAGGGTCCAGTGCAGGTGGTCTCCGTGATTGGTCCATACGGAATACACTTTCGGGTCTCCCGCTGCCTGCAGGTAGTACGTGTTCCCCGTTGGCGTCTTGTCTCCCAGGAAGAGCTTCTTCACCGTCCCGTCGCTGTAGGTCGCTTCCCCGACCACCCGGGGGGGCTGCAGGCCGTACTGGGCCAGGTTTGTCGGCTTGTCGTCAATCACCCGCTCGGCTGACATTGAGGTGAACGTCAGCACGATATCATCCACGCTGGAGGGGTCCAGTGCGATTCCCGCGGCGCCGGCGGCCGTCCAGGTCTTTCCCTTTTTCTCCAGCGTCAGAGTCCCTTCCGTCCGCTCCGTGAGAACGATCTTTGCGAGCTTCTCCTTGTCCCCCTGCGCGATCTGCACGGCCGGGCTTGCGGCGGCCGCGGGCTTCGGCCGGGTGACGATGAGATACGCCCCGACGAGACCGGCGAGAACGACGACCACGATGATGAGGGTGAGGACGCGCCTGTTCATAGATGCCGTCTCCTGATCCACACGACGAAGCCTGCTCCGAGAACGAGGAGAGGCATGACGATTACGACGAGCCCCGAGAAGAGCAGGGCCTGAAGATTGCTGATTCCCAGCCTCATGGTGAGCACGCTCTTGGGGCGGACGGTGATCTCGTCCTTCTTTTCGCGCAGCCAGCTCAGCCCGTTGAGGAAGAAGTCGGAGTTGCCGGGGATGGAAGCGGACAGCGACTGGGTCAGGAATCGCGCGGAGGCAACGACGATGAGCTTGGTGTCTTTCTTTCCCGGCTCCGTCGCCGGGTCCGTGATGGCGGCGGCAAGCGTGAACGGACCTGACGGATCCCCTTTCTCCCGCGCGAGGGTCTTGATGTCGGCGATGTTCCTCTTGCCCCACGAGTTGTCCGATGAGCTGAGGAGGGGCTCGATCTTCAGCTCCCTCTTCCGCAGGGACAGCGTCTCGATGGACTGGCTGAACGGCATGAGGATGGCGAGGTTGTTCGTGCGCAGCGGCGATACGATGTCATGGTACTCCAGCTTGGGAATCAGGTACATCGGGTTGCCCGCCGCCATTGCGTTCTGGTTGCCTTCCACGACGACCATGCTGTGGACGGCCACGCCGTAGCTCTTGAGAAGGCCGGCGAGGTTCGGGAATGCGTCATCATGCGCCAGGAGGTCGAAGACGAACACGGCCCGGCCTCCGCCGGCTAGGTATGTGCGTATCTTTCCGGCGTCATCGGCGGAGATGTCGTTCTTCGGCGCCATGACGAGGAGCATGTCAGTGTCCGCGGGCACCGCGGGCACCGTCAGGAGCGTCAGTGACTTCACCGCGTAGTTCTCATTCCCCACCGCGGTGGAGAGGCCGAAGTTGTCCAGCGTCTGCTCGCCATGGCCCTGGAGGACCTCGATCGTCACGTTTTTCGCCGCCGTCACGTAGATGAGGGCGGAGGTGACGCGCTGCTCCACGGCCAGAGACGTGAGCTGCGGCTCCTGGTTGGGATTGGAGTAGTCGTAGTTGTACATGTCGTACTGGCCGATGGTCTTGTACTTGGGACCGTTTGCCACGACGAGTGAACCGGCGCTGAGGGCCTGCCCGCCGCTGGCGAACTGTTTTGCCCAGCCGGGGTTCCTCTCGGGATCCATGGTCTGGACCTTCACGTGGCTGCTGTGCGCCGCATAGCGCTGGAGGATCTCCTTGATGGTCGGATCTTCCTGCCCGGCGCGGGCCAGCATGGTGACCGTCACGTCGGACTTCAGCCCGTCGAGCACCTTGTACGTCTCCGGAGAGAGCGAGAAGATCCTGTTCTTGGTCAGGTCGAGCTTGCCGGGGATCTGCTGGACGAGCACGTTGATCACGATCACGACGGCGAGCGCCGCGATGACGAGGAGCGTGGCATAGCCGCCGAAGCGGAACTTCCTGCTGGAAAGCGAATCGAACATCGGGTTTCTCTTCACGGGTGTGCCTCCCTTACATCCAGCGCCGTTTTTCGAGCATCCGGACGGTCAGGAAGACGAACACTCCGGAGAAGGAGAGGTAGTACACGATCGGGGCGAGCCCCAGAACCCCCATGCTGAAATCGTTGTACCTCTTGAGAAGGGAAAACCACGCCAGGATCTTCGCGATCAGGCCCTCGTAGAACGACCTCTTGAACACGAACATGAGCACGAGGAACGCTGCCGCCGCGACGATCGTGGCGACGGTGGCCAGGGAGCTGCGCGTGCTGAGGAACACGAGGATCACCAGGCCGACGCCCAGGAAGGCCAGGAAGACGAGCCCGGAGAAGGCGTCCGCGGGCACGTACTGGGAGATGAAGTCCAGGATCCAGATCAGGAGGAGAGACGCGAACGTCCCCGCCGCGGCGATGAGCTGGTTCTCCGTGCAGGAGGAGATGAAGAGGCCCACGGAAATGAAGCACGACCCGAGGAGGAGAAAGCCGATGTAGCCGCCCAGGATCTCCCACCAGCCCAGGCCCCCGAGCGCGAAGAAGCTCATGATGACGGGGTAGAGGACCGTGATGAGGAGCGTGATGACGAACACGCCGACGGCGGCAAGATACTTGCCGAGCACGATGCCGGTGACGGTGAGCGGGCTCGTGATGAGCAGCTGGTCCGTCTTCTGGCGCGTCTCCTCCGAAATCAGCCTCATCGTGAGGATGGGCACGATGAACAGGAAGATGAAGGTGATGGAACTGAGGACGCCCGTGTAGTTCGGGTTCGCCGACAGGAGGTTGGAGATGGCGAAGAAGACCCCGGCAATCAGGATGAAGAAGCCGACGAAGGTGAACCCGATGGGCGAGGTGAAGTACGCCCGAAGCTCGCGACGAAATACCGCCAGCATCTCAGGATACCTCCTTCTCTTCCGTGATGAGGTTGAGGAAGATGTCCTCCAGCGTGAGGTCCATTGTCTTCATCATGAGGATGTGCCATCCCGCCTTGGCGACCGCGGAGAACAGCGCGCGCCTGACGTCGTGGTCCCGGTCCGCCTCCACGACGATGTCCACGGTGTCCGCTTCCCTGCTCCCCAGGGACTCCGCCTTGACCACGTTCGCAACGCCGCGCGCGAGCGCCAGCGCTTCCCGCTCCGGCGCCGAGATCCTCAAAGTCACGCGGTTGTCCCCCACGAGGCCTCGGGAGAGGTTCTCCGGCGTATCGCTCGCCACGATTTTTCCCTTGTTGATGATGAGGACGCGCGTGCAGACCGCCTGGACCTCGGGGAGGATGTGGGAGCTGAGGATGATCGTGTGCTCCTTGCCCAGCTCGCGGATGAGGTTGCGCGTCTCGATGATCTGCTGAGGGTCGAGGCCGATGGTCGGCTCGTCCAAAATGAGAACCGGCGGCGTCCCGACAAGAGCCTGGGACAATCCGACTCTCTGCCTGTAGCCCTTGGACAGGTTCTTGATGAGCCGGCCGCGGATGTCAGTGATCATCGTCCGCTCCATCGCCTTGTCCATGCTTTCCCGGCGGCGGGCGCGCGGAACGCCCTTGATCTCGCAGACGAAAGACAGGTAGTCATGGACGGTCATGTCCAGGTACAGGGGAGGCAGCTCCGGCATGTACCCGATCTGCTTCTTGACCTCCTGGGGCTCCTCCAGGATGTCGTGGCCGTCCAGCTTCACGGAGCCCTCCGTGGCGGAGAGGTAGCCGGTGATGATGTTCATGGTCGTCGATTTTCCGGCGCCGTTGGGCCCCAGGAAGCCGAGGATTTCACCGCGGTTGACGACGAAGTCAAGGTGATCCACGGCGAGACGCGGGCCGTACTTTTTCGTCACGCTCTCGACCTGTATCAAGGCGTTCTCCTTTCTGCTTGACCTATCGCGAGGATTTTCTTCGTTACCGGTGTCATTGCTAGTATACTAAATCGCATTTTTTGTGAACATCGGAGCCGCCAGGGGCAGCACCTCCGCCAGATCCCTGATCACGAGCGCCGGCGGCCGCCCCGGACCCGGCCACGGCGCGCCGGACGGCGCATACCAGCATGCATCGATCCCGGCGGATTGCGCGCCCGCGATGTCCGCCGCCGGGTTGTCACCGACACAGAGAACGGAGTCCGCGGGAAGCGACAGGGAGTCAGTCGCGGCCTGGAAGAACCGCGGGTCGGGCTTTGCGAATCCCAGCTCCTCCGAGATGAGCACGGCGCGGAACAGCCCCGCGACTCCCGACCTCTCGAGTCTCCCGCGCTGGACGAGGCTGATCCCGTTGGTGACGAGGCACAGCGCGCTCGTGCGGGAAAGCGCGTTGAGGACATCGCGGGCGCCCGGAAGGAAGTAGGCGCGCGTGGACAGGCTGGTCAGGTAGTGCAGGGAAACGGCCTCAGCGTCCCCCCGCGTGTCCAGGCGCTCGAAAAGAGAGGCGAACCGGGCCGCCTTGAGCTCCTGGAG
>DATKLM010000014.1:0-13858 GCA_035542415.1 Spirochaetia bacterium | reverse complement strand
CGACAAGGTGGGAAAGCGACACCTCCTTCCCCTGCTGCTCTCCCACGCCCCGCTCGACCTCGTGGTGATCCTCCTCGGGACGAACGATCTGAAAAAGCGATACTCGGCTCCGCCCTCCGACATCGCGGCGGGCGCCGGCGTGCTCCTGGACATCGTGGCGACGAGCGGGGCCGGGAAGAACGGCTCCGCGCCGCCGGTGCTTCTCCTTGCGCCGCCGCCGCTGGCCAAGCTCACCGCGTTCGGCGGCATGTTCCAGGACGGGACGGACAAGTCACGGGACCTCGGGAAGCTGTACCGAGAGGTGGCTGAGGCTCACCGATGCGCGTTCCTGAACACCGCTGACGTGATCCGTTCCAGCGACCTGGACGGGATCCACCTCGAAGAAAAGGACCACAAGGCGCTCGGCCTCGCCGTCGCGAAGGAAGCAAAGAAGATACTGCGGTAGCGGCCGCAGAATTGGCGGCGCCCGCTGGGGCGCCCGACACCACCCATTGGGAAAACATCGAAAGTGGCAAACGATTTGCCACTTCGTGCGAATTCACGATGCGCGGCGTGAGTCCTCGGAAAAACCCGCGGCGCGCCTGCCTCCTGCCTGCCTCCTGCCTGCCTCCCGCCTACTCCGCCTCTCCCCGCGCCTTGACCAGCTCCCGGGTGGAAAGCATTCCGCACGCGGCGGCGATGTCCTGCCCACGTGACTGCCTGATGGTGGTAAGGACTCCGCGGCGGCGGAGCTCCTCCTCGAAATGCTCCATTGTCTCCCGAGAGCTGGGGGAAAGGGGCGTGCCCGGAATGGGGTGAAACGGAATGAGGTTGACGCGGCACCGGATGCCCGTGAGGATCTTCGCCACCTCCCGTGCGTGGCGGTCCGTATCGTTGAGGCCCGCGAACATGATGTACTCGAAGGAGACGCGGCGCTGTCTCCCGAAGCGGTGCGCGCGGAGCGCATCCAGCACCGAGGAAAGCGGATACACGTTCTCCACGGGCATGAGCCTCCGCCGCTCCTCCTCGAACGGGGAGTGCATGCTGACGGCGAGATGGCAGCGCGAGCGGTCCAGAAACTCCAGCATAGCGGGAATGAGCCCCACCGTGGAGACGGTGATTCGCGACGGGCTCAGCCCGTAGCCCCACGGCGCGCAGAGAACCTCGAGGCTGGAGAGAACGTTGGCCAGGTTGTCCAGCGGCTCTCCCATGCCCATGTAGACGATGTTGGTTACCGAGCCGCGCTCCGGGAGGCTCCGGAACTGGTTCAGGATCTCGCCGGGACCGAGGTGGCCCTGGAAGCCCTGCTTCCCCGTCATGCAGAAGAGGCACCCCATCTTGCACCCGACCTGCACGGAAAGGCAGAGCGTTGCGCGCTTTCCTTCCGGGATCCACGCCGCTTCCACGAAACCGCCTCCCCGAGCGGGAAACAGGTACTTCTTCGTTCCATCCGATGATTCGGTGACTTTCACTGGTCCAGGAGTTTCTATGACATACTTCCGCGAGAGCGCCTCCCGGGCCGCGCGCGGAAGATTGTGCATGTCCTGGAAGCTTTCCGCGTCCTTGGCGTAGATCCAGTCGGAGAGCTGGAGCGCCGCGTAGCGGGGAAGCGCTGTTTCCTCGGCAACCCCGGCAAGCTGCTCGAGCGTGCTCCCGAAAATGCTGTCCCCCATCAGAAGTAGATCTCCGCGATGACGCCCGTGAAGGGAACGCCCTTGGCGATAAGGATGTCCCGGGCGTCCACCACCATGCGGCTGCTTCCGCAGAGCATCCACCGGTCGACCCGTGGAAGATCATGCGTGGAGAGCCAGGTCGTTGAGCGTCCCGAGAAGACCCCCGGCGCGTTTTCGGCTGAGCAGCAAGGCACGTACCTCTCCGGGAGCATGGAGGAAAAGTAGCTCCGCTCGTAGAGTCCCGCAAGGGTCCTCGCCCCGTGAATGAGAGTCCTGCCGGCGCGCATGCCGGATCGGACCATGGACGCGAAAGGAGCGATTCCGGTGCCTGCGGCGATCCAGACGGACTCCCCCTCTCCGTCGCGGAACGCTCCGAAGGGCCGGGACGCATAGAGGCGGCCCCCGGGGGCCAGCCGGGCGAGCCGGGGCGTGAGAAGGCCGTCGGGAACGAGGTCGTAGAGGATTTCCACGCCCTGCTCCTCGCAGCCGCTGGCGATGCTG
This sequence comes from Spirochaetia bacterium, assembly GCA_035542415.1. GTDB lineage: Bacteria > Spirochaetota > Spirochaetia > SZUA-6 > Fen-1364 > Fen-1364. The sequence continues at coordinate 11,705 of DATKLM010000014.1, read as the reverse complement.
TAGTAGCGCGCGGGGAGAGAGGGCTCCACGGTGAGCGCAACTGTCTGCCCAGGAACGAAATCGTGCGCGCGGGGATACGTGAGCCGAAAGATCCCCGGCGCGATCTCCTCATTCGCGGTCACCCGGGTCTCCTCCAGCTCTCCGATGCTCGGGGTTGCGCTCAAAAGCTCGCGGCTGTTCATCACGTGAATTTAATCAAAATGTGGGCCGGAATGCTTGCCTAGGGACGCGGTGCTAGCGTATGTTCCCTGCGTCGTGAAAAACGGTTCCAGGGCGAACGGCGCCGGTGCACCAGGGGCGTCACCAGAGTCCGCGCCGGCAGGCGCCTCGTCTTCGCCAGGAGCTGCTCCGGCGGATGCGCCGCAGCAGCCTCCACCAGGCCCCGAGCTTTTCCCCCAGCCTCTTCCCGCACCGGTCCCCCCTCCCCTTCCTGTCCCCGTTCCGTCGGGCCCCCGGACGCAGAAGTTCCTCTTCATCTCGAAGTACGGCCTCATCCAGGACCTCGCGTGGGAGGTGAAGAAGGAAGGCCAGGACGTCCGCTACCACATCGCATCGAAGTCGGAGAGGGACGTCGCGGACGGGTTCGTGGAAAAGGTGGAACGCTGGGAGGACTGCAAGGACTGGGCGGACGTCATCGTCTTTGATGACTGTGAGTTCGGCTCCGTAGCGGAGCGGCTGCGCGCGGAGGGGAAGAAGGTCGTCGGCGGCACTCCCTACACGGACAGGCTGGAGATGGACCGGGACTTCGGGCAGGAAGAGATGAAGGCAGCCGGAATCACCACGCTTCCCCGCTGGGAGTTCGACTCCTTCGACGCGGCCATTGCCTTCATCAAGACGAATCCCGGGCGCTACGTCGTGAAGCCCAGCGGCCGGGCCCAGAACGACAAGGTCCTGTCCTTCGTGGGGCAGGAGGAGGACGGCCTGGACGTCCTCACCATGCTGGAGCACTACCGCAACGGGTGGAGCGGAAAGATCAAGACCTTCCAGCTCCAGAAGTTCGCCTCCGGCGTGGAGGTTGCCGTCGGGGCGTTCTTCAATGGGAAGGACTTCCTTCAGCCGGTGTTCGTCAATTTCGAGCACAAGCGGATGTTCAACGACGACATCGGCCCGCAGACCGGAGAGATGGGGACCTCGGGGTTCTGGCACGGATCCAGCACGCTCTTCCAGCAGACGCTCCTGAAAATGAAGGACCGTCTTGCGTCCGCCGGCTATACCGGCTACATCGACATCAACTGCATCGCCAATTCCCGCGGCATCTATCCGCTGGAGTTCACCTGCCGCTTCGGCTACCCGACCATCAACCTCCAGATCGAAGGAATGCTGTCCCGGTGGTCCGATCTCCTGGGCGCCATGGCGCGCGGCCAGGGAATTTCACTGCGGGCAAAGAAGGGTTTCCAGATCTGCGTCGTGATCGCCGTCCCGCCGTTCCCCTTCGTGGATCCCGAGGCGTTCCACAAGTTCTCCGAGGACGCCGTGGTGATCTTCCGCAAGCCAATGAACGGGGGAATCCACCCCTGCGACGTGCGCCTGGTGGACGGGGACTGGCGCCTGGCAGGGAACTCCGGCTACGCGCTCGTCGTCACGGGCTCGGGTTCTACCATGGACGATGCCCGCAAGGAAGCCTACAACCGCGTCAGAAATATCATCATCCCCAACATGTTCTACCGCACCGACATCGGAGAGCGCTGGCATCGCGACGGCGATTTGCTCCAGACGTGGGGATATCTCCTGTAAAAGAAGGAGGCTGGACATGAGGACAGCCCATATCGTTGCCCTCGTTCTCCTGGCCATCGGGGCGGCGCTCCCCGGGGCCCTGTTCGCCGTGGACGGCCAGGTGCTCTATACCGAAGGGACCGTCACGATCTCCACGGGAAGCGGCTCCCGGGATGCCTCGCCCGGAGACAAGCTCTCCGCCGGGGACGTGATCACAACCGGGCCGGTATCTCTGGCGGTGATCGACCTGTCCAACGCCACCCAGGCGAAGCTCCGGGAGAATACGTCTCTGGCCATTGAGGCCATCGGAAACGACACCAAGGTGTCCCTCACTCGGGGAGGACTCTTCACTCATGTGCTGAAGAAACTCTCCGGCACGCTTTCCGTCCGCGCCGATACCACGGTGGCCGGGGTCCGCGGCACGGAGTTCTATCTTGCGTACGGCCTGACCAACAGCGCCCATCCCGACCTCTGGCTTTGTGTGAACGAAGGCTCGGTGAACGTGTCCCTGGAGAACACCGGCCAGACGGTCGTGGTGAAGGAAGGCCTCGGGGTGAGCATCCTGGGCGGGGGGAGGATCAGCACGCCTCGCCACTACACGTGGACCCGGGCCCTGAACTGGAACATGGACCCCTCCGGCGGCAAGGTCCAGGACACGACAAGCCTGGACCAGGTATACAACGACCCAGCCTACCGTGACTCGAACTAGGGCGGGAAGGCGGCATCGTGGAGAGCAGCCCCCGCAGGGAGCAGCCGTTCGATCCGGGCATCACGCAGAAGTACGACGGAGCCATCCGGCGGATCATCAACCGGGACGGGTCGTTCAACGTACGCCGCCGGGGCAGGCGGCTGAAGGACTTCCACGTCTACAAGTTCCTGCTGTCCCTGTCATGGCCGTCTTTCCTCGGCCTGGTGCTCGGGATCTTCATCGCAATGAACATCGTGTTCGCCGCGCTGTACTGGGCTGCCGGCATCGTCAACCTGACGGGCGCGGCGGCGCCGACGCGGCTGGAAACAATGCTGAACGCGTTCTTCTTCAGCGTGCAGACGCTGACCACGGTGGGATACGGCGTCCTTTCCCCGCACGGGATCGTGACGAACCTCATCGCCAGTGTGGAGGCGATGATGGGCGTGATGGGATTCGCGTTCGCCGCCGGCCTCCTCTACGGCAGGTTCTCACGCCCCTCCGCCCGCATCCTGTTCAGCGAGCACGCGCTGGTTGCGCCGTTCCAGGGCGGAACGAGCCTCCAGTTCCGCGTGGCAAACCGGCGCTCCAACGCTATCGTCAATCTCGAGGCCAGAGTGCTCCTCATGACGGTGGACCAGGTCGGAGGGGTCCAGAAGCGCAGCTACGCCCAGCTCACCCTGGAGAGGCCCGCCGTGTTCTTCCTCCCGCTCACGTGGACCATCGTCCACCCCATCGACCAGGCGAGCCCCCTGTACGGCGTCACTCCCCGGCAGCTTGCGGACCGGTCCGCGGAGTTCCTCGTTCTGATCAACGGCTTCGATGACACGTTCAGCCAGGTCGTGCACGCACGCACCTCCTACCGGTACGACGAAGTCATCTGGGGCGCGCGCTTCACCGCCGCGTTTCACGCGGATGCCCGCGGTGAGCTGGTGCTGCGCCTGGACAGGATCGACGAGACGGAACCGGCGTAGGCCCGATCCCCGCGGTCGGTATCGGCTCAGGGGACGATCACCGTGCGCACGCCGCCGTCACCCTTCTCCAGGGCGTCCAGCGCAGCGTTGATGGCACCGGCCACCAGCGGAATCGTCCGGCTGACGACCTTCGATGTATCGAGGATCCCGCGGCGTGCCATCTCGATCACCGTGGGGAGCTCCTGCAGCAGGTGATCGTTCGACCCGATGAGCTCGACCTCGTTGCCCAGGAGCTCGCGGTACGTGTCGACGGAGACCGGCTCCGCGGAGATGCCCACCACGACAGCGCGGCCCATGGGGCCGAGGCATCGGAAAGCCTGCCGGATGGTTTCGGGGCGGCCGATCAACTCCAGCGCCACATCCGCGCCCCGTCCACCCGTCAGGCGCCTGATCTCTTCCACGGGGTCGACCTGCTGCGCGTTCAGGGGAACCGCGCCGTAGCCCGCCGCCAGCGCGAGCTTCTCCTCCCTCCTGTCCACGGCGAACACTTCCACGGCGCCGAATGCCCGCGCGAGCTGGACCGCGGAAAGGCCGAGGCCTCCGATTCCGAACACGGCCGCCCTGTCGCCCGCCCTGAGCCGCGCCTTTCGAAGCGCGTGAAACGACGTCGCGGATGCGCACATCAGCGTGGCTCCCTGCTCGAAGGGGATTTCCGGCGGGAGGAGGAGCGCGTTTCGAGCCGGGACCGCGATGTACTCCGCGTAGCCGCCGTCCGTGAAGTGCCCCAGCATGAGTCCCTGGGGACAGAACTGCTCGTTGCCGGTGCCGCAGAAGGAGCATTCACCGCAGGTGACGTTGTAGTGCAGAACCACGCGGTCACCGGTGCGCGGGCCGCCGGAGACAGCCGAGCCGACTCTCTCCACGATTCCCCCCACCTCGTGGCCCAGCGTCATGGGCAGGGGCCGGACCGGAGACGTGCCTGCGCGATAGTGCGCGTCGGAGTGGCAGATGCCGGCCGCGCGCACCCTCACCAGGACGTCTCGTTCCCCGATCTTCGGCATCGGCAGATCGAAAAGCTCCAGAGGTTTGCCAACGGCGACCATGCGGACTGCTTTCATGGCGGCCAGTATGGAAGCGGGTGCGCCGGGCGTCAAGGAAACGCTCGCTTTGTGTTTGCTCCCGCCGCGCCGCGGACGTACATTTGTCAGGGGACGAAGGATGGCGGGACAGGGAACGATTCTCATCATCGATGACGACCGCGACATCGCTGACGTCGTCGCGATGAACCTCAAGGACCTCGGATTCAGGACCGAGCGCGCGCACGACGGCCGCACCGGGCTCTCCAAGGCGCTCTCGGGTGATCACTCCCTGGTGATCCTGGACCTCATGCTGCCGGAGCTGGACGGCCTCTCCGTGTGCCGCCGCATCCGGGAGCGCAACCCTTACACGCCGATCCTCATGCTCACGGCGAAATCCGAAGAGGTGGACCGGATCCTCGGCCTGGAACTGGGCGCGGACGAGTACATGACCAAGCCCTTCAGCGTGCGGGAGCTGATGGCCCGCGTGAAGGCTCTCCTGCGCCGCGTGCAGACGGACCGGGAGGCCGCGGGCGGGAAACCGGGCGCGGGCCGGGTCCACGTGGGAGAGCTCTCCATCGACTTCGAGAAAAGGAAGGTGACGATCGCGGGGCGGACGCTGGAGCTCACGGTCAAAGAGTTCGATCTGCTGGGGCTCTTTGCTCGCAACCCGGGAAGAACGTACAGCCGCACGGACCTCCTCAACCTCGTGTGGGGATACCAGTACGACGGCTACGATCACACGGTCAATTCGCACATCAACCGCCTGCGCAGCAAGATCGAGGAGGACCCGGGCCAGCCCCGGTTCCTGAAGACCGTCTGGGGAATCGGCTACCGGTTCGCGGAGCCGTCGGAGCTTTCCAAGTGACGCAGTTCCTGCGCTCCTTCTACGCGCGAATCTCCACGATCTTCCTCATTCTCATCGTCGTCCTGGGGGCCGGCTGGGTGGCCATCGCCTTCAGCTCCGCGCGCCAGCTCTTCAGCGCCGTGGAGCAGGTCCTCAACCGGGAGTACGCCCGCAGCATCGCGGCGGAGATCCAGCCAATGGTTGCCGGAGGATTCGACGCCGGCCGGGTCCGCGGCGCCATCCACTACATGATGGTGCTGAACCCCATGGTGGAGATCTACCTCCTTGATGACGCGGGGAAGATCCTGGCGTACTTCACCGGTCCTTCGGACACGGTGGTACGCGGCTCCGTGGACCTCGCGCCGGTGAAGCGCTTCATCGACTCCGGCGGAGAGCAGCTCATCCTGGGAGAGGATCCGCGGGGGGCGGACCGCGCCAAGCCCTTCTCCGCTGCTCCGCTTTCCATGGGTGACGCGAAGGGCTACGTGTACATCATCCTGGGCGGGGAACGCTACGACGCCACGCTGCGCATGATCAGGCAGAGCTACATCCTGCGCGCCGGCGTGGTGGCGCTTCTTCTTGCGCTCCTGTCGACCCTCGTCGTGGGCCTCTCCCTGTTTTTCCTGCTTACCCGTCCCCTGCGGGCACTGGGGGACGCGGTGCGTGCGTTCGAGCGGGGAGACCGCGGCCGCCGCGTGGCACTCCGCGGGAGGGACGAGATCGCGGCGCTGGGCCGGTCCTTCAACGACATGGCCGCCACGATCGAAGCGGACATGGAGAAGCTCACGGGAGCCGAACGCATGCGCAAGGAGCTCGTTGCCAACGTCTCCCATGACCTGCGCAGTCCCCTGGCGTCCATCCAGGGGTACCTGGAAACGATCCTCCTCAAGGACGGGCAGCTCACGCCGGAGGAGCGCCGGCGCTTCCTCGAGATCAGCCTCAAGAACACGGCGAGCCTCCAGAGGCTCGTTGAGGAGCTGTTCGAGCTCGTGAAGCTGGATACCCGCCAGGTCCAGGTGAAGCGGGAGCGCTTCCAGATCGCGGAGCTCGCCCAGGACGCGGTGCTGAAGCTCAAGCCAGGAGCGGATGCGGCGGGGGTCTCGCTCACCGTGGAAGGACCGCGGAACCTTCCCCTGGTCTCGGGAGACATCGGCATGGTGGAGCGCGTGCTTACGAACCTGATCGAGAACGCGCTTCGCTACACACCCTCAGGGGGCTCCATCCAGGTGGCTCTGTCCCCTCGCGACGACGCCGTGGAGGTGAGCGTGGTAGACACGGGCAGCGGCATCGGCCCGGAGGATCTTCGCCACATCTTCGACCGGTTCTACCGGGTGGACCGAAGCCGGGACCGGTCCAGCGGCGGCGCCGGGCTCGGACTTGCCATCGCTCGGGAGATCGTGGAGCTGCACGGAAGCTCGCTGTCCGTGGTGAGCAAGGTCAACGGGGGCACCCGGTTCCGTTTTTCACTCGGCGCTGCGATGTAACCCGCCGGGGCTCCAGCCGGACGGCGTGCACCGGATGCTGCGCATTATGTCTGTATTCCAGGATCTGCTCCTCGTGCCTCATCTCGTGCACGCCGTCGCTGACGGTGACGCGGCATCCCTCGGGATACTGGAACGCCGGCACGAAGATCTCCGTGGGGGCGGTCACGCGCGGGTCGTGCCGGAACACGAGCGTGAACACGCGCCGCCTCATCTCGAATGTCGCGCGCAGAACCTCTCCGGCTGTGGCACGCGGGTACGGCCGGACCAGGGCGGCAAGGGCGCGGCCGCCGGAGTCCAGGTTCCCCGGGTCTGACTGCTGGTCGCGGCTGAAAACGGACAGGTCTTCACCGTTCCACAGGTCGCCGCGCGCGTTCGTGTTGCCCGGGCAATAGTTCCAGACCGTGCAGTCCAGGAGATTCGCCTCCACTGCCCGGAAGCTGCTGTCCAGCGCGCCTTCCTGTTTCCGGAAGTTTCCGGTCCTGAACGCCGCGCCGCGGTGCATGTCGAAGGGAATTCCGAACTCCGCCAATACCACGGGCGCGCCGCCCATCAGCCGCGCCGCCTGCTCCCGAAAGCGCGCAAGCTGCTCCGCCATGGACTTTCTGACAGCCCGTCGTCCGAAGACCACCTTCATCCGCGCGGAATCCACCGCCATCCACGACCTGAACTGCTTCTTGAGAAGCGTGAGATCGTCGTACCAGTGCGGGGCGAAAGCGACGTTCGCCCCGTCTTCCGCCGACCACCGCGGAGGCCGGCGATTGGCCTCCGCTTCCAGGAAGATGACCGCGCGCGGATCCACGGCCCGGATGGCGGCAGCAAACCGGCGGGCAAAGGGCCCGTAGTAATCATCAGTGAAATCGACGTCCCTGCCCCCGACGTGCGTGAAGTGATCCGGCCTCAGAAGAACCGGAACGCCGGAGCCGTCGACGTCCCATACGCCGTTGGCCTTCCAGACACATTCGCTGCCCGGGCGCCAGGCGCGGGCCCGCGCCGCGTTCAGCGTTGTCGCGCCGGAGCGGGAGATGCGGGCAAAGCCAAGCCGCCACACCCCGACCTCCTGGGGGATTCCGGAGCCCAGGAGCATGCCCTGAAACGGGGAGGGGCTCGCGCCGAGGGTGATGATGCCGCCCGGCGCGGTGAGATCCTTCCAACCGATGTACCCGGGCAGCGGCTCGTTCAGCGTGTCGTATCCCAGGACGTTCGGCAGGTTCTGCAGCCGGGCCGCAACAGCCGCCACCGCGGCGATGTAGCGGCGTTGGAGGTACTCCTGGATCGGCTCGCCGTCCACCCGGGTGGCGGGCGCGAAGTCGCTTCCCCCGAAGAAGAGGGTGAACATCGTGGCCGCGGCGAGCTTGCCGCTGTTGGTAGGCCAGATCATGCGGGGGAACGGATCCCCGTGGACCTGGTGAGTGATGGCCGCGCCCGTCTCGTCCAGCCGGGAAAGATCGAACCCGGCGGCTTCCAGGGTCCAGCCGGGCGCCCCGTCCCCGCCGGTCCATCGGCTCCACATGTCCTGGTGCGGGTCGATGAACACGGAGATCCGCTGCTCTGCCGCCTTCGAGATCAGCGCATGAAGGTAGTCGAGATAGCGCTCGTCGTACTGGCCGGGTCCGGCATGCTCGATTGCCTCCCAGGTGACGAGAAGCCGAAGGAAGGTGAGTCCCCACGAGCGCAGCCGGCGGAAGTGCTCCTCCGCTTCCTCGAGCGGAAACGGCCGGCCCACGAAGGAGACGCCGCGGTGGTGGAAGAAGCCGTTGCGTACGTGAGTGGCCCCGTCCGGAACCCGCGGCAGCTTGCATGAGGCTCCGAGGTTGACCCCCCGAAGCATCAGAGTGCGTGCATGCTCATCGATGAAGTGCGCGCCCCGGATCGTGATCAACGGCAGCCCCCTTTGCCAGCACTATGCCGGAAGCAGCCCGCCGGGTCCAGCGCGCGGAGCGCCGCCGGAGCGCTGTCGCCCTGCCGGCAGGCGCTTGACGCCGCGGGGATTTCGTCGTATCACGAATCCGCGCTGTTCGTTCCAGGGACAACGGAATGCGGTGAGAGTCCGCAGCGGTCCCGCCACTGTCATCGGGGATGAACGCAGCAGGAACGGAGACGTTCCACCAGCCATCACCTTGGTCCGAGGAGAGGTGAGAAGGCGCTGCAAGTAAGACGATCCGAGAGCCAGGAGACGATCCCGGGAACCCGAGAGCCTTCGAGGAAAGGATGGCATGGCGTGCCTGTCCTGTTTCCCCATCATGACCTTTTCCCCGTCCCGTGAGGCCGGACGAAGGCTCCGGACATGAACAGCTCCGGGAGTCCCCATGGACAAGAGGTTTGTGCTTGCCGTTGCTGCCCTCCTGAGCGCTCGCGCGTGGGCGGGAGACCTGCCCGAGCTCCAGGAAGTAGTAGTCACGGCGTCCCGCGCCCCGCTCGACCTTCTGCAGTCGCCGAGCTTCGTCACGGTCATTTCGCGGAAGGACATTCAGGAATCCGGCGCCGATGATCTTTCCGGCGTGCTCGCCGCGCAGAGCGGGGTGGTGATCAACAACTACGGGCCGCAGGGACAGCTGAAGACCACGAGCATCCGAGGGTCCACCTCCTCACAGGTCCTCGTCCTGGTGGACGGCATCCGCCTGAACTCCAGCTTCGACGGCTGGGTGGACCTGTCGAGGCTGCCCCTGGACAACGTGGACCGCATCGAGGTGGTCCGGGGCGGGGCAAGCTCCCTCTGGGGAACCGGCGCCGTGGGCGGGGTGATCAACATCATCACGAAGACCCCGGACAAGCCCTCCTTCGACCTCTCGATCACCAACGAAAGCTACCTGCCCCACGACAGCTTCGCGGTCACGAACCTGGCGACCGGCACCAGCGCGTTCGTTCCGGCAACGCCCCTGAGCCTCCTCGACGGGCAGCACGTCGCGCTCTCTCTCAGCGGCCGGCTGGGAGAGGTGGGCCTGAGCGGCGGCGGCTCCTTCGGGCGCGCGGCCAACGCGTTCGTCTGGGACGACTCTTCGAACGTCGGGGCGTGGACGGGAGGCTGGCGGCAGAGGAACAACGCGCAGGACATTTCCCAGAACGCATACGCGGCCGCGAAGGCGCCGTTCATGGACGGCTCCTTCACGGTGAAGGGAACGTTCGACCACTCGTTCATCGGCGTGCCCGGCTCTCTCACCTACGCAACGAGCCAGGCGAGCCAGGAGGACACCTCCGTTGCCGGCTCCGTCGCGCTCACGACTCCCCGCTTCCTCTCCGACGCCCTGAGCCTGGATGTCAAAGGCTCGTACCGCTGGACGCAGGAGATCCTTGCCGACCCGCAGAACCCTCCCACCAGCAGCCACATCAGCAACGCGGCCGCGCTGGAGCTCACCCAGAAGGCCGCGGTGTCGGACTTCCTGTCCGCTGTCTACGGCGGAAGCGCCGCCTATGAAGCGGTGGACAGCACCAATCTCACCGGGTTCAAGGACCGGCTCAGCCTGGCGGGATTCGTCTCTCTGCCGGTGTCGCCGGCAGAGCCGTTGACCTTCACCCCTTCCATCCGCGGGGACTACTACTCCGATTTCCCGGCCGCGCTTTCCTGGCAGCTCAGCGCCGTTCTTCTCCTGACCCGCAGCGCCTCGCTCAAAGCTTCCTTCGGGAGCGCGTACCGGGTGCCGACGTTGAGCGACCTGTACTGGTACGACTCCTTCGGGGACACCGGCAATCCGAATCTCAAGCCCGAGACCTCGTACAGCGGCGAGCTCGGCGCGGCCTTCGCCCTGGACTGGCTCAGCCTGGAAACGTCTGTCTTCTCCCGGCTTGTCTTCAACCAGATCGAATGGGATCCCACGGCCTTCCCCACCATGCCCATCAACATCACCCAGACGCTTCTCCCCGGGGCAGAGATACACGCGACGGCCATGATTCTCGAAGGCCTGTCGCTGGACGTGAACTACACGTTCATCTACAGCCTGATCCTGCGGTACCTTGGCGCGAGCTACACGCTCGCCGACAACTTCCGCGTTCCCTTTGTGCCCCTCCACAACCTGGGCGTGACAGGGCGCCTCCGCACGGGGATCCACACGTTCTCCGCAGAGGTGCGGTATGAGAGCAGCAAGTTCACCGACGCGGCGAACACGCCGGCAAAGGCGCTTGCCGCGTACGCGGTCGTCAACGCCGGCTACCGGGCCGCGGTGACAGAGAACCTGGTCTTTTCGCTGGCACTGCGCAATATTCTGAACGCGATGTACTTCACGCAGTCCGGCTACCCCATGCCACCGTTCTCCGTGATCACGGGCATGGAGGTGAGGCTGTAGGCCGTATGAAAGAGAAGGGCGGACATTTCATCCCGTCGCTTGGACTCGCGCTGGCGGCGCACGCCCTTCTCTTCCTCCTCTTCTTCCTGTTCATGCCGCGCCTGCCGGTCGCGCCGAAGGTTGCGCTCGTGGAGATCCAGTTCGCCGGAAACGGAGGCTGGGGCGGCGTTCCGGGCGGTGGGGGGCCGGCGGCGGGTCGGGCCGCTCCCCGGAGCCCGAGACCGGCACGCCCCGCCCTGCCGGCTCCCGCGGCCCCGTCGCCCGTGCCTGTGCCCGCCCCCTCGGCCCAAGCACAGAGCGCCGCGGTGCCAGAGACGGCCTCTGCCGCCGCCGCTGGTCCAGCTGCCCCCACAACTGCCGGTCCCGAAGAGACCCCAGGCGGCGGGGGCAGCAGTGGTGGCGGGGGCGGCAGTGGTGGCGGGGGCAGCAGTGGTGGCGGGGGCAACGGCAGCGGCGGAAGCGGCAGCGGCGTTGGAGGCGCCGGCGGCCAGGCAACCGGTGACTGGGGAGCTGCCCCCCCTGCGACTCTTGCCGACATCGATCCCGTGCCCATTCGCGTCATTTCCGCTTCCTACCCGCCGTCCGCGAGGCTCCTCGGCCAGCAGGGCCTGGTCAGAGTCCAGGTGGAGGTTGGCGCGGACGGAGTGGTCACGGGGGAGCGGATCGCAAGATCCTCCGGCTTCACGCTGCTGGACAACGCGGCCCTGGA
>DATKLM010000013.1:0-48124 GCA_035542415.1 Spirochaetia bacterium | reverse complement strand
CAGCAGGAGGATGAGTCATGGTGGCTTTGCATGAGAAGCAGCTTCGTGCTTCTGAGGAGAAACTCGCCTACACGTACGTCGAGAGTCCGGTCGGGAGACTGCTCCTGGCCGGCGATGACCGGGGACTGTGGATCCTGGGCTTCGCGGACGGGCGGGATCCGGTGCGGCCGGCGGACGCGTGGCGCGAAGCGCGCGGCCCGCTTGCCGAGGCGGCGCGCCAGCTCGATGTGTACTTCCGCCGCGAGCTGCGCGCCTTCGACCTTGCGCTGCACCCGGTGGGCTCGGAGTTCCAGCTGTCGGTCTGGAATGCGCTCCCGACCATTCCGTACGGAGAGACGCTGTCGTACGGCGAGCTGGCGCGCCGCGTGGGTCGTCCGGCCGCCGTGCGCGCCGTCGGCGCCGCGAACGGCGCAAACCCGATCGCAATCGTGCTCCCCTGTCACCGCGTGATCGGCTCCGACGGGAAGCTCGTGGGCTACGGCGGCGGGCTGCCGAACAAGGTGAAGCTGCTGGCGCTGGAACGGGGAGACCTGTTCGTCTAGAGCTTCGCTTCCTGCAGGATGCGGGCTATCTCCGCGGTGTCCTTTTTCGAGATGTCCAGGTGCGTGACGAAGCGGATCACGTCCGGGCCCTCGGCTCCTGACAGGATCCCTCTCTGCTCCAGCGCGTGCACCACGTCGTCCGCGCTGCGATCGGGCGTTCTGAAATAGACGATGTTCGTCACGACTTCCTCGGGGACGAGCGCGGCCCAGGACGTGCACGCAAGCGCCCGCGCGAGCGTTTTCGCGTTCTCGTGGTCCTCCGCAAGGCGCTCCACGTTGTTCGTGAGCGCATAGATTCCGGCCGCGGCGATGACGCCCGCCTGCCGCATGCCGCCGCCGAGAAGCTTGCGGACGCGCCGGGCTTCCGCGATGAACTCCTTCGTACCGCACAGGACCGCTCCCACGGGCGCGCCGAGGCCCTTGGAGATGCAGAACGTCACCGTATCCACGTCCGCGCAGAGCAGCTTCACCGCGTCGCCGGAAGCCGTGGACGCGTTGAACAGCCGCGCGCCGTCCATGTGCACGCTCATTTTCCTGCGGCGCGCGAACACGCCGATCTTCTTCAGCGTGTCCAGCGGGTAGAACGTTCCGCCGGCCGCGTTGTGCGTGTTCTCCACGGCGATCATTTTCGTGCGGGCACAGTAGTAGATATCGGGCTGCACGCACGGCTCCAGCTGCTCCACCGCCAGGATTCCGCGGTCCGTGGAGACCTGGACGGGAAGGCTGCCGGCAATCGCCGTGCAGGAAGCAAGCTCGTGGTGCACGATGTGCGCGCGGGAATCGCACAGCACTTCGTTGCCTTTTCCGCAGTTGAGGTAGAGGGGAATGAGGTTGCCCATGGAACCGGATGACACGAACAGCGCCGCCTCCTTCCCGGTGACGGCAGCCGACATCTCCTGCAGCTTGTTGACGGACGGGTCCTCGCCGTACACGTCGTCTCCTACCTCGGCCTCGTACATCGCTTTTCGCATGCCGGGGGAGGGACGCGTGACCGTGTCGCTTCTCAAATCGTAGGCCTTCATGATGCAAGCTCCTTTTCGATGAGGCGGAACGCTTCGCCGGCCTTCAGGGGGATCAGGATATCCGTGATGGACTGCATGAACTGCGACTCATCCGGGTTCACTTCGATGATCGTGGCGCCCGCTTCCTTGGCGCGGCGCGGCACGAGCGCGGCGGGGTAGACTTCTCCCGTGGAGCCCACGACGAGCATGACGTCCGACCGTGCTGCCGCCTCCTGGGAGCGCGCGTGCGCTTCCGGCGGAATGCCCTCCCCGAAGAAGATGAAGTCAGGCTTGTAGACGCCGCCGCAGGGGCACCGGGGAGGGAGCACCTCCAGCAGCCGCCGCTGCGCTTCCACGCGCTTTCCGCATGCCAGGCACGCAAGCAGGCGCGAGTTGCCGTGGAACTCGACGATGTTCCTGCTGCCGGCGAGATAGTGGAGGTTGTCGATGTTCTGCGTGATCAGGCACTTCAGCTTTCCCGCGGTCTCCAGCGCGGCCAGTACCTCGTGCGCCTTGTTCGGCCTTGCCGTGCCGAAGTTGTCGTAGAAGATTTCCCGGATCACGGGCCAGGCTTTCGCGGGGTTGGCCAGGAAGTAGCCCAGCTCCAGCGTCTGGGGATCGTACTTCCCCCAGAGCCCTCCCGGGCCGCGAAAGGGCGGGATGCCGCTCTCCGCGCTGATGCCGGCGCCGGTGAATGCCGTGAGGTACCGGGCGTCCCTGATGAGCTGCGAGGCCGAACGGATGAGCGCGCTGACGGGCTGGTCTGGCATCGGATCAGTCAGTCTAGGAATTGATGCCGGAATGTCAAGGTTGGACCGGCCACCAGGGCCGGCCGCGTCGGCTTTACAACTTTTTTACAGCCTTTTTTCCGCGCCATGGCAATCCTCCGGGCGCGCGGAAGTAGGCTCGTTCCAGGAGGGTTTGAAGATGAAGGGTACGATCCGCAGGCATATGAAGGTTGTGCTCGCCCTGGTGCTGATCCTCGGCACCGCCGCCGCCGCGGCCGCGGAAGAGCGAATCCAGCTTGCCATCCTGCTGGACACGAGCAATTCCATGGATGGGCTGATCGCGCAGGCGAAGAGCCAGCTGTGGAAGATCGTGAACGAGCTGGCGCGCGCGAAGAGGAACGGGAAGACGCCGACCCTGGAGGTGGCGCTGTTCGAGTACGGCAACGACGGCCTCTCCGCGGACGACGGATACATCCGGATGGTGTCTGGCCTCACGACGGACCTGGACCGGATCTCCGACGAGCTTTTCAAGCTCACGACGAACGGCGGGAGCGAGTATTGCGGAATGGTCATCGACCAGGCGGCGAAGAAGCTGGCGTGGAGCCCGGCAAAGGACGTCCTGAAAGTCATGTATGTCGCGGGAAACGAACCGTTCACGCAGGGGCCGGTCGACTACCGGCAGTCCGATTCCCGGGCCGCCCGAAAAGGCATCATCGTCAACACCGTTTTCTGCGGACCGTACAACGAAGGTGTCGAGACCGCCTGGAAGGACGGCGCGGACCGCGCGGACGGGAAGTACATGAGCATCGACCAGGACGAGGCCGTGGCGGAGATCGCCACGCCATACGACAAGGAGATCGTCGACCTGGGGAATGCTCTGAACAAGACGTACGTGGGGTACGGCAGGAAGGGCGCTGAGTTGAAGAGCCGTCAGGAAGCGCAGGACTCGAACGCGGTCTCGGCAGGCCCCGGGGCCATCGTTCAGCGCTCGGTGGCCAAGGCGCAGGCCGCGTACACGAACGAAGGCTGGGATCTTGTGGACGCCGTTTCCGGAGGCGTGGTTGACCTGAAGACAATCAAAGAGGATGAGCTGCCGGCTGAAATGAAGAAGATGACCGCGGCCGGGAGAGAGAAATACGTGAAGGACCTCACGGCAAAGCGCGCGGAGCTGCAGGGCAAGATCACGATCGCGAACGAGAAAAGGCGCGCGCTCGTCGCGGAGGAGATGAAAAAGAGAGCGCAGCAGAACACGCTGGACGAGGCTGTCCTGGGCTCGGTCCGGGAGGAGGCCGGGAAGAAGGGATTCGATCTCCGCTAGAACCTCACCGCAATCCAAAGGCCGGAAGACGTCACGGACCTTCGTCTTTCCGGCCTTCTTTCCATCCCATTCTTCGTGAGATCTCCCGAGCAGCCTGAACCACGATGTCCCGGTAGCGGGGAATCTCGCTGTTCGGGAATCTCACCGTGGGCACGGAGACACTCACGGCCGCGCACACAACGCCCCGCGCGTCACGAACCGGGGCCGCCACGCAGCGCACACCGGTCTCGTGCTCCTCATTGTCGATGGTGTATCCCCTCTCGCGGATCAGCGTGAGCTCGCGGTTCAGGTCAACGCGCCGCGTCACCGTCCTCCGCGTGTAGCGGCGCAGCCTCTCCCGCGCCAGGATGGCGGCCAGGCGCGGCGCGGGCAGGTACGCGAGGAGCGTTTTTCCCACGCCGGTGCAATGCGTGGGCGCGCCTCGGCCCACGCGCGACATCATGGACACGCGAAGCGTCCGGGTGGATTCGATCTTGCCCAGGTAGACGAGGCTGTCGTCCTCCAGCGCGGCAAGATGGATGGTCTCTCCCGTGAGCCGCGCCATCTCCTTCAGGACGGGTTCCGCCTCCCGCCAGAGCTCCAGCCGGTCCAGGACGCACATGCCGATCTCGAACAGCTTCAGCGTGAGGCTGTACTGCCCGGACTCCTCGTCCCGGCGCACGAAGCCCAGCTCCTTCAGGGACGCCAGGAAGCGGTAGGCGGTGCTCTTGTTCACCGGGATTCCCCCGGTCCCCGCGGAGACGCGCCGGGAGATCTCCGTGATCCCGACGCTCCTCTCGCGGGAGAGGCACTCCAGGATGCTCATCGTCTTGACGACGGCCTTCGCGACGGGGGGTTCGTGCATGGAGCGACCTTGTGCCCAATGCTCCCACAGGAACCGGCCGGCGTCAAGGGTAATTTTGAAACTATGTTTCAGAAATTAGCTTGACAGCACCGGTGGCCGATGATACGCTGACCTTGAAACACTATTTCAGTTTCGGACAGCAACGCTGCAGGACGTGCTCTGTCGCACGACGGGGAGGGCGGGACATGAGGCTCACGGACAAGGTCGCGGTCATCACGGGCGGAACCATCGGCATTGGGGCGGCCATCGGGCGGCTGTTCGCCCGGGAGGGCGCGCGCGTCGTGTTGATCGGGCGGGACGGCGTTACCGGAGAGGAAACGGCCCGCGGCATCCGGGCGGAAGGCGGTGACTGCAGGTTCTACGTCGCGGACGTGTCGAAGGCGGACCGGGTGGCCGAGGCGGCAAAGAAGATCCTGGCGGATTACCCCCGGGTGGATATCCTCGTGAACAACGCTGGCATCTGGAGGCCCGGGCGGGTCGTGGACCTGGACGAGGAGACGTGGGACGCCGTGCTGGACACGAACCTCAAGGGCATCTTTCTCGTCTCCCGGCATTTTCTGCCCGGCATGATGGAGCGGAAGTGCGGGGTCGTCATCAACATGGCCTCCGTCGCGGGCCTCGTGGGCGCGGCGGACGCTTCCTGCTACGCCGCGTCCAAGGGCGGCATCGTGAACCTGTCGCGAAGCATGGCGCTGGACTTCGCGCCCTACAACATCAGGGTGAACTGCCTGTGCCCCGGCATGACGGAGACCGCGCAGGGGCACACCGTGGTGGCCCACTACAAACCGGGGGGCGACCAGACGGAGGAGAAGCGCAACTGGCAGCCGCTCCGCCGGGTCGGTACTCCGGAGGACGTCGCAAAAGCGGCGCTCTACCTCGCGTCAGATGATTCCGAGTTCATGACCGGCTCCATCCACGTGCTGGACGGCGGACTGACGGCCCAATGAGCGGAATGGGCGCCGGTGAAGGGAGGTGCAGGCGGCAGTGACGAGCGCTGATCACGGCAGGAACGTGAGTCTCTCAGAAAAAAGCAGAGGAGGTGCAGGAATGAAAGGGAAGTATCTGGTCGTGCTCCTGATCGCGGCGGGTCTGCTGTTGTCGGTGACCCTCGCGGTCGGTGCACAGGCCAAGACCACGCTGGTCGTCATGATCCGCGGTCTGGACAATCCGTACCACGCGAACTACGCGGAGGGAGCGAAAGTGCTGGGACAGAAGCTGGGGCTGCCGGTGGATGTCCTGTCCAGCGAAGGCAACAGCCAGAAGCAGTTCGCCGACCTGAGAGCGGAGATCGCCAAGACCGGCGGCAACATGGTCGTGAACGTCGACCCCAACGAGGCGCCGGACGTCGTCCCCATCGCCAAGATGCTGGAGGATGCGGGAGCTTACTGGGTGAACTGGTGGAACAAGCCGCCTGACGTGAAAGTGCAGAACTACCCGCACTGGATCGCGCACATCGCGTTCGACGCCGTTGGCCAGGGTTACTTCAACGCGAAGGAGCTGTTCAAGACGTTCAAGACCCCGAACAAGGGCAAGATCGTCGCCATCCAGGGGATGCTCGCCAACAACGCCGCCATCGGGAGATTCCAGGGCCTGCAGAAGGCTTTGAAGGAGAACCCGGGCGTGACCCTTCTCCAGTGGGAATCCGCGGAGTGGGACACGACGAAGGCGTACAATGCCACGAAAACGCTCCTGGCGGCGTATCCCGATGTTGACGGCGTGTGGTGCGCCAATGACAATATGGGCATGGGCGCCATCCAGGCCCTGAAGGAAGCCGGGCTTGCGGGCAAGGTGCTCGTGACCGGCACCGACGGCAACCCCGAAGCGTTCGATGCAATCAAGGCCGGCTACATGACCTCGACCGAGTTCCAGGATTCGAGGTACCAGGCGCAGCTCGGTCTGACCATGGCCCTGGCCGCGAAGCAGGGGAAGCTTGACGTTGCCAAGCTCCCGGCGAAGTACCGGTCCTGGCTGATCCCGGGGGTCCAGGTGAACCGCGCGAACGTCGAGAAGTTCGTGAACGACTACATCAAGAAGATGCCCACGTACGACCTTTCGAACTACTTCGCGAAGTGGGCGGGAGAGGCGCCCTAGGGCCAAGCGCCCGAAGGGCATTGACCTTGTGATTCGAGCCTCCGCACGACCGGCCCCGCAGTCGTGCGGAGCTCTTTTCGAAGGGGACGACAGCTCATGGCAACGATGAACGGCAGATCAGCCTCGCTGGGAAGGCGCCTCCCCGCGCCCGTCGCGATGGTGGGAACGTGGTCCCGGCGCACCGGCATCCTCGCGCAGGTGCTGACGCTGGCGATCATCGTCGCCGGCTTCGCGCTCGGGACACGGGGGAAGTACCTGTCCTGGGCCAACATCCAGACCATTCTCAGCCTCGCGGCGATACCGGCCATTCTTGCCATCGGCCTGCACCTGACCGTCGTGCTCGGCGGCATCGATCTCTCCGTGCAGGGCGTGGCCTCCCTCGTGGCCATTTTTGTCGGCCTTCTCATGAAGAACCAGTACAACTCCCATGACGTGGGCCTGTGGATCATCCCCATCGCGCTTGGCATCGGCGGAGCAGCGGGTCTGGTCAACGGTGTGCTGAACACGCGGCTTCGCATACCTTCTTTCATTGCGACGCTCGGAATGAGCTGGGTGCTGTATGGCATGGCCGTCTACATCAACCGGGCGGTCAACATCCAGATTCTAGATGAAAGGATCTTCAAGGCCATCAACGGGATGGTCCTTGGCATCCCGAACATCGCCATTCTCGCTCTCATCGTGGCGATCATCATGCAGTTCATCCAGGACCGCACGCAATTCGGCCGCTACCTGTACGCCATCGGCGGGGATGAAGCCGTGGCCCAGCAGGGAGGCGTGAAGGTTGAAAAGATCAAGATCCTCGTGTTCACCATCGCGGGAATCGTGTACGGCCTGGGCGCGGCCCTTCTTGCCTGCCGGCTGGGTGTGGCCACCTCACGCATGGGGAACAGCCTTCTGTTTCCCACCATCACCGCGGTCGCCGTGGGCGGCGTCGCCCTGACGGGCGGCCTCGGAGGAGCGAAGAATGCCGCGCTCGGCGCGCTGATTGTCACGGCGCTCAATGACGGCATGGTGCTGATGCACGTGAACCCGTACGCGCAGCAGGCAGTGAACGGCGTGGTCCTGATCATTGCCGTCGCTCTCACCCTGGACAGGAAGAAGCTCGGCTTCATCAAGTAGGACGAGGCACAGCAATGAGCGATGCGAACAACCGGCGCGGCGGACCTGTCCTGGCGTTGCGCCAGATCACCAAGGAGTTCCCGGGGGTCGTCGCGCTGGACAAGGTGAACCTGACCATCGGCAGGAACGAGCTCATCGGCCTCGTGGGAGAGAACGGCGCGGGGAAGTCGGTTCTGATGAAGATCATGATCGGCCTCATTCCGCCGGACGGGGGGACCATTTCCCTCCATGGCCAGCCCGTCACGCTGAGGAGCCCGGGGGATGCAATCAGGAACGGGATCGGGATGGTGTTCCAGGAGGGCTCTCTCGTTCCCAACCTCTCCGTGATGGAGAACCTGTTTCTCTGCCACGAAGCGGGCTTTCGCAGGCTTGGCATCCTTTCCCTGCGGTCCATGCGCGCGGCGGCGCGGGAGCTCCTTGCGCAGCTGAAGCTCGGAATCGACGTGGACCTGCCCGTTGCGGAGATCAGCCCGGCGGAGCGGCAGATGGTGGAGATCGCGCGCCTGCTGTGGCTCACAAAGCTGTACGGGCACGACAACCCCGTGCTGATCCTGGATGAGCCCACCACCGTTCTCGCCGACAAGGAGCGTGAGACGCTGTTCACCATCCTCCGGGAGATCAAGAGCCGGGCGTCCATCGTCCTCATTTCCCACCGGCTCCAGGAGATCCTGGAAAACTGCGATCGGATCGTGGTCCTCAAGGACGGGAAGAACGTCACGGAAATGGCCTCTTCCGACGCGCGCCTTCAGAAGATCGAGCAGCTGATGGTAGGGCACTCCTTTTCCACCGACCGCTTCCATGAGGACGAACAGCGCCGGCGCGGGGAGAAAGAGATCCTGAGAGTCGAAAACCTCGGCAAGGCGGGACAGTTCCAGCCGCTGAGCTTCAGCGTGGGGGAGGGAGAGATCGTCGGCCTGGTCGGGCTTGTCGGGTCGGGCAAGGAGGAAGTCTGCAAGTGCCTTGCAGGACTGGAAAAGGCGGACAGCGGCAGCATCTTCCTGGACGGGAAGAGGCTTCCGGCCGGCTCTCCCCGCGGCTCCGTGCGGGCCGGGATCGGCCACATCCCCATCGACCGGCGGAGTGAGGGTCTCGCCCTCATGATGAACGTGGCAGAGAACGTGAACCTCCTCGTTCTCAACCGGCTGAAGGCGGGCGGCTTCCTCAGCCCGGGCCGGGAGAAGAAGAACGCGCGCCACTGGGTGGAGGAATGCCAGATCAAGACGCCGTCCATTTCCACGCTGTGCGCAAACCTCAGCGGGGGCAACCAGCAGAAGACGGTCATTTCAAAGTGGCTCAGCTCCCGGGTGAGACTGCTCATCCTGGATCATCCCACGCGCGGGGTGGACGTCGGGGCAAAGGACGAGATCTACAAGCTCATGCGGAAGCTCGCCCGGGAGGGGATCGGAATGCTTGTCATGTGCGATACCCTCGAGGAGGACATCGGCCTTGCCAACCGCATGCTCATCATGAAGGACGGGCGGCTGGTCCAGGAGATCGGCAGCGCGCCGAAGACGAAGCCGGACCCGAAGGACATCATCAGCCTGATCGTCTAGGCTGAAAGAGGAGAACTGCCGTGACCGCAGCCAGGAACGGAGCCCAGCAGGAGTCGAAAAAACGGTCCATCCATCCACGGCAGATCCCTCCGGTGTACATCACCGTGGCGCTTCTGTTCGTCGTCGGTCTCGTCTTCTACCTGGGGAATCCGAACTTCATCACTCCCTACAATCTCAACACCATCATCAGCTTCTCCGCCATCCTGCTCATGGTCGCCCTGGGGCAGATGTGCACCATCCTCGTCGGCGGCATCGACCTCTCCGTCGGCGGGCTCGTCTCGTTCATCTCGGTCGCCTTCATCGTCCTGATCAAGCCCATCGGGTACCTCGCGTATCCGGCGTGCATCATCGCCGGAGTGCTGGCGGGGTACATCAATGGGTTCATCCTCACGAGGGTCAAGATCCCGTCGTTCATCGCGACGCTGGGGACCGGCGGCATCCTGACAAGCCTCGCCTACCTCGTGTCGCCCCGGCCGGTGAACCTTGCCCCGGATCTCTACGGCGTGGTGGACATCGTGAACGGGTCTCTGCTCAAGGCGAGCAACGTCCTGCTGATCGGTCTCGTCGTCCTTGCATTCTTCCTCGTCATCCTGCGGTTCACCGCCACCGGCCGCAATATCTTCTACATCGGAAGCAATATCAGGATGTCGTGGATGTCCGGCATCAACATCGTGAAGACGCGCACCATTGCGTTCATGCTCTCCGGGCTGGGCGCGGCGCTCGTGGGCATCACCATCTCGTCCGTCCGCTTCGGCGGTGACCCCGTGGTGGGGACGTCGTACGTGCTGAACTCCATCGCCGCCGTGGTCGTGGGAGGCACGGCGCTGACCGGCGGCACCGGCGGGGTCATCAACACGGTGTTCGGCTCGCTGTTCATGAGCATGATGGACAACGGGATGACCGTCGTTGGGCTGGACCAGTACCTGCAGCAGGCCATCCTGGGCGTCATGGTCATCATCGGCGTCACGCTCACGTTTGACCGGGAGAAGACGCCCATCGTGAAGTAGACCGCCGGCACCGCGGATCGGCTCTCGGTCGGAAAAGTACAAAAAATAATCGCTCCGTCTAAAGACAATCACAGCCTCCATTCTCCATAGTGACTCGGCGTCGCTATGAGCAGGCTCAGCGTCATTGTCCCTTGCCGCAATCACGAAGCCGTCGTCGGCCGCACGCACGCCCGGCTTGTCAGGGTCTTCCGCGCGTCCGCGGTGGACGCGGAGCTCATCTTCGTGGATGACGGCAGCGGTGACCGGACCGTCTCCCGGCTCAGGGAGATCGCGCGGGCCGACCCATCCGTGCGCGTGATCTGCCTGTCACGGAGCTTCGGTGCTGCCGCGGCCGCCTCCGCCGGCCTTCGGCACTGCGCGGGCGAGGCGGCCGTTATCCTGGATGCTGACCTCCCGGACCCTCCGGAAGAAGTGCCGCGCATGCTCGAGGTGATGGAGCGGGAGGGCTGCAGCGTGGTGTACGGACGGAGGATCGGGCCGGACGGGGAGCGCGCCCCGGGGCTCGCCGCGCGCGCGCGCCGCAGGATCCTGGACTTCCTGTCCGACGTGAAGCTTCCCCCCGGCGATGAAGGTTTTCGCGTCATCGACCGCAGGGTCATCGACGTCCTCAACGGCCTGCCGGAGAGGAACAAGTACCTGCGGGGGCTCATCGGCTGGATCGGTTTCAAACAGGCGGCGTACCACTACGTCGGCCCGGCCGATGGCACGCGGGCGGCAGGCGCGAAGAGCGCGGCCGCGCGCGCGCTGTTCGCCTTTTCCCGCAGGCCCCTGAAGCTGGCCGTGGGCGCGGGCCTGGCGAGCGTGGGTGTGGCCGTCGGGCTGGCGGTCTGGGTGGTCGTGCGGAAGCTTGCCTTCTCCGGGGAGACGATCCCCGGGTGGGCCTCGACGGTCCTCGTTGTGCTCTTCATCGGCGGCGTGCAACTCCTGTCCACCGGGATCCTGGGCGTCTACATCGGGAACATTTTCGATGAGTCAAAGGGCCGGCCGGAATACGTCGTGGCAGAGCTCATCAACGTGGATGTCCGTTCACGCCCGCCGCAGCCTGTCCTGACGGGAGAGGGCGCGTGATCACCCGCGCGCCGGCGCCGGTGGGAAGGCCCCGAAAGGTTGACAGTACGAGCCGCCATTGGGTACGCTGGCCGGCGAGCCTGCAATGGTCGGGATCGGATTGGGTGCGGCTTCACTCGGGATCATCCTGTGGGTTGATCTGATCTCGCTCAAGGGGATTCGATTCGCCAAGCCCCTCCTCTGGCTCGCGGCCACCGCCGTCTTCGTTCTTGCCGTCGTGCTGACTGTACGGTCCTCTCCGCGGATCCCGTTGCCGCCGCTGCTTCCCGTCCTGGGATACGTGCTTGCCGGGCTGTTCTTCCTGCTCCTGGTCTGGTCGCTTTTCATCGAGATCCCGTTTCTCTCGGCGTACGTGGAAAGCCGCGGCTCGCGGAGGCTGGTCACCAGCGGCACGTACGCGCTCTGCCGGCACCCGGGCGTCCTCTGGCTGGGCGGTCTTATCGCCGGGATGTTCCTGGCCAGTGGAGCCCTCCTGCTCGCCCCGGCATTCCTCGTCTGGATCGGCCTTGATTTTCTCCTCGTTTATCTTCAGGAGAGGTTGTTCTTTCTGCGGTTGTTCGGCCCTGACTACCGGAAGTACCAGCGCGAGGTTCCGATGGTGATCCCCACCCTCGGCAGCCTCCAGCGCTGTATTCATACTCTGCGTCGATAGGAGTCAAAAGTGGAAACCCTGCTCGATCTGTACCGGCGCCGCGACATGGCGGGAATCTGGAAGAGGTACTGCGGATTCATCGACCTCTCCATGGATGAGTTCATTGCGTCACAGTCCCGGCAGTTGGAGCAGCAGCTTCGCGAGTGGGACCGGAGCGCGCTCGTGAAGAAACTGTTCCCTTCCGGTGTGCCCCGAACCGTTTCGGAGTTCCGGGAACGCGCCCCCCTGACCACGTATGAGGACTACGCGGACGTCCTCCTGGCCCGCAAGGAGGAGCCGCTCACGGAGAAACCGTACGCCTGGATCCACACGTCGGGAAGGAGCGGCGAGTACGAGTTCAAGTGGGTGCCTTACACGCGCGCCATGTACGACTCGCTGAGCGACGGCACGCTGGCCTGCTTTCTCCTCGGTCCCTGCCGGCGCCACGGTCACATCGCCATCAGGGAAAAAGACCGGTTCATGTTCACGCTGGCGCTCCTGCCTTTCATTTCAGGGCTCTGCATGCAGGCGCTGCACGAGCAGTTCAACTTCCGCATCTGGCCCGACTACGATGAAGCCCTGAAGATGGATTTCTTCCAGAGGATCCGGGAGGGCATCAAGCTCGCGTTCTCGGAGGGGATCGACTACTTCTACGGAATCACCTCCGTCATGCTGAACATCAGTGAACAGCTGGAAAACGCGGGCTCATCCGGGGCCCGTGAGGAAATGCGCAGCCTCCTTCACAAGCCCCGCGTGCTCCTGCGCCTCCTGTGGGGCACCCTCAAGGCGAAGCTTCGCGGGGACCGGCTGCGGCCCCACGACCTGTGGCGCGTGAAGGGAATCATGTGCTCGGGCATGGACAGCTCCATCTACAAGGAGCGCATCCGCATGCTCTGGGGCGAGTACCCGTGGGAAGTGTACGGCTGCACCGAGTTCGGGTTCATCGCGTACCAGCACTTCGCCAGCCCGGGTCTCGTCCTGCGGGACTCCAGCAGCTTCTACGAGTTCATGGACCTGGAAGAGCACCTGAAGTGGAAGGGGGACCATTCCTATCGTCCCTGCCTGCGGCTTCTGTCAGAGCTCGACGTCGACAAGGAGTACGTCCTGGTCGGCACGAACCTCAACGGCGGCGTTCTCGTGCGCTACGTCCTCGGTGACTCCCTCAAGGTCCTGTCCCTCTCCGACGAGCGCATCGGCCTGAAGCTTCCCCAGGTGATGTTCTCCACGCGCGTGGATGACGTTATCGACATTGCCGGTTTCACGCGCCTCACGGAAAAAGAGATGTGGACGGCCATCGAGTCCACCGGGATCCCGTACGTGGACTGGGTGGTCGCCAAGGAGTATCGGGACAACAACCCTATCCTCCAGCTCTACCTGGAGACGCGCCAGGACGGGCACGACCCCGAGGGGATCCGCCAGCTGGTCCATGACCAGCTGAAGAAGAACGACCAGTCGTATCGAGACCTCGAGGAGATGGCCGGCATCAGGCCCCTGAGGATCACGCTCTTGTCCCGCGGCACCTTCAGCCGCTACCTGCAGGAGCGCCAGGCCGCCGGCATCGACCTTGCCCATCAGAAGCCGCCCCACATGAGCCCGACGCCTGAGGTCGTGGAGAGACTCCTTGCCATGAGCAGCCTGAAGTTCTAACCGGCAGGCGCGGAGCACGAAGGGCGAGGGACGCCGGCATGCTGGAGCAGATCGCCACAATCAAGATTCTCGGGCTGGTCGGGTACGCGTTTCTGTTCTTCGTGCTCGTCCGCAGCCGCATGCCGCTTTCCCTGCGGATTCACTTCGGCCTCTATCTGCTGGGCCTGGGCCTCTGGCAGTTCACCTCGGTCATGGTGACAATCACCACGGATCCGGATCGGGCCATCATCTGGTACAACCTCCAGTTCAGCAGTCTCTGCCTCCAGAGCATCATTTTCTTTCCGTTGACGAGGACGTTCCTGCAGCTGAAGAAGCAGCGCGTCATGACAATTGTCGCCTACGGCGTCTGCGCCGTGACAATGAGCGTCGGCATTGCTGGCCGGGCTACCACGCACGTCGTCCTTGGGAACGCGGGCTACTACATCCCCCTCCTGGGCACCACGGTGTACGTCATCAGCCTCGTGGCGTACCTGTTCTGGGGGTTCGGCGTCTTCAACCTCGCGTCCGCGCTGCGCCGCGAACCGCTCGCGCTGCAGCGCAGCCGTATTGCGTACATGCTCGTCGGCGCGGCAGCGGTCATGCTCGGGCTCGCCACGAACTTCACGCCGCTCCAGGCCTATCCCGTCGACAATGCGTGCGCGCTGATCAATGCGCTGCTCGTGTCCTACGCAGTGACGCGCTACCGGCTCATTGAAACGGGAACGGCTCTCAAGCGCAGCCTCGCCATCCTGCTGTTCGCCGCGGCGATCGTGGGCGGGTACCTCCTG
This sequence comes from Spirochaetia bacterium, assembly GCA_035542415.1. Lineage (GTDB taxonomy): Bacteria > Spirochaetota > Spirochaetia > SZUA-6 > Fen-1364 > Fen-1364. The sequence continues at coordinate 33,808 of DATKLM010000013.1, read as the reverse complement.
CTCTCCTTCGCCGCAGCGCTTCTCATTCGCCCCCGGGAGCCATGGCGCGTGGACGTCGCCGGGCTCGCGGGGTTCATTGCGCTGACCGCCGTGCTCATCATGGTGGGGTGGAGATACTTCCGCGACTTCCTCGACCGCGTCACGGGGAAGAAGTCCGTCGGGTACGACCGCGTCCTGGAACAGTTCAGCCTGAAGGTGCGATCCCTGCTCGACGTGGATGCCCTGCAGAAGCTGATCGTCCAGACCGCGGCGGAGCCGCTGGGAGTGGACCGCGGGTTCCTGCTGTTCCACGACCCCATGGCGCAGCGCTACACCGTCGCCTGCACCTACGGCCAGACCGTCCCCGAGCTCTCCGGGTTCTTCCTGGAGGTCTCCGACGGCTTCGTCCAGGCCCTCAAGTCACTGAAATCGCCGCTGTGGGAGCAGGAGGTGCTGCTCGACCCGAACCTCGGCTACATTCGGTCGTCCGCCGAGCCGATCTTCCTGAGAACCGGCACCGCTGTCGCCATTCCCATCATCCAGGAGGAAGACGTGGTGGGAATCCTCGGGCTGGGCAACCGGGCCGCCGGCTCCCTGTACAGCAACGAAGACATGCGCTTCCTGTCCACGCTGGCGAACATGGCGGCCTCTTCCCTGACGGTGGCGCTGAACTACGAGCGCATCGAGCTCCAGCTTTCCCACCAGACGCTGCTGTTCGTGCTGAGCGAGTCCCTGGTGCGGCATGTCGGCACGGACCAGGCCCTTCGGTCCGCCATTTCCGTCCTGAAGAGCTTCCTCGACCTGGAGGAATGCACGCTTGTCACGTTGGGCGACGCGGAGGGTCCGCGCCTGTATTCATCCCATGACCTTACACCGCCGCAGGAGATCTCCCTCGTGTCCGCGGCAGCCTCCCTGGCCTCCGGCCGCGGCCGGCTTGCCTCCGGGGAGCTTTTCTTCCACGTCGCCGATCACCTGTACCTTCCCCTCACGCGGGAAGACGAGTGGGTCGGCGTTCTCGTCCTGAACAGCGCGGACCTCGAACGGAAGGCCAGCGGCGCGGACGCGCTCCTGCGCGCCCTCAGGGCCATTCTCTCCCAGGGGCTGATCGCCAACCGGCACATCGAGGAGCTTCGCGTGCTCAAGGAGTACAACGAGAAGCTCCTCGCCAGCATCGGCGCGAGCGGTGAGATGCTCCTCATCACGGCCCCCGACGGCGTGATCCTGACGACGAACAGCGCCGCCTGCGCGCTGCTCGGTTTCACCGAGGACGAGCTGGAAGGCAGGGCCGTCGAGCGTCTCGTGGAAGGCCCCCCCGGCCGCCTGTTCACCGCTGACCCGGTCCGCAACCGGGAGATGAAGTTCGTCACCAAGACGGGCCGCGCGTTCCCGGCCCTCGTGTCCAGCGCAAACATCGTCGGCGCCGGCAACTCCGTGCAGCAGATCGTGGTGCTGGCGCGCGATATCTCGCGCCTGCGCGAAATGGAAAGGGGCCTCCAGGAATCGGAGGGGCGATACTACTCGCTGTTCGAGGGCGTACTGGACGCGGTGGTCACGTTCGACCTGGACGGGCGGCTGCTGGACGTCAACCCGGCCGGGCGGGAGCTCTTCGGGATCATCGGCCGCGACGATGAGGACGAGTGGAACCTCGCGCGGGATTTCTTCGCGGACCCGGAGGCCTTCCGCGGCCTGCGGGAGCAGCTCGCCGCCAAGGGGAGCATCCGGGACCACGAGATCGAGCTGAGGATCCGCGGCGGCAGGTCGCGGATCGTGCTGTTCAGCGGCGGGCTTGCCCAGGACCGCTCGGAGAGCGGTCCCATCGTTCATGGCATCATCCACGACGTGACCGAGCAGCGGGAGCTGCAGCGCCAGCTCCTCCAGGCCCAGAAAATGGAGAGCGTGGGAACGCTCGCCGGCGGCATCGCGCACGACTTCAACAACATTCTCACCGCGACGCTCGGCTACGCCAAGCTCATCCGTGAGGACATCGACGATCCCGCCTCCGTGCTGGCGCACCTGGACATCGTGGAGGCGAGCACCCACCGGGCCGTGGACCTGACGCGCCGGCTCCTGTCGTTCTCCCGGGCCGGCATCACCGACCGCAATCCCGTGCAGATCAACGACATCGTCCTGGAGACGATCCGCCTGCTCCGCCGCAGCTTCGACCTGTCCATAGAGATCATCGCCGACTGCCAGGACGGGCTGCCCGCCGTGCTCGGCGACCACGGTCAGATTCACCAGATGCTCATGAACCTGTGCGTGAACGCGCGGGACGCAATGCCGGACGGAGGCACGCTCTCCCTGAGAACGCGCGCGCGGGAAGCTCCCCCGGAGCGTTTCGTCATGCTGGAGGTGAGCGATACGGGGAGCGGGATCCCCGCGGACGACATTCCCCGGATCTACGATCCGTTTTTCACGACGAAGGCGCCCGGCAAGGGAACGGGGCTGGGCCTTTCCATTGTCTACGGGATTGTCCAGAGGCACGGGGGACGGATCCAGGTTTCCAGCGTGCCGGGCAAGGGAACGACGTTCGAGATGCTGTTCCCGGCAACGGACGTCAACGTGATCGAAGCGGCCGCTTCTCCCTTGGACGCCGTTCCTCGGGGCAAGGAAACGATCATGATCGTGGATGACGAGGTGGACCTGCGCAACCTGTTCCGCCTGTCGCTCGGCGAGCGGGGATACACGGTGATCGAGGCGGCTGACGGCCTGGAAGCGGTGGAGAAGTTCCGAAGACGCCGGGGCGCCATCGACCTGGTTCTCATCGATCTCATCATGCCGAGACTCGGGGGCCGGGAAACGTACATGAAGCTGCGGGAGCTCGATCCCGAGGTCAAGGCGCTCTTCGCGACGGGGTACGGAATCGACGACAAGGTGGAGGATCTCCTGGCAACGGGCGTCCTCGGGATCATCCGCAAGCCCTACGAGCTGTCGGCGGTGGAGAAGGAGATCCGCCGCGTGCTGGACAAGCCCACACGGTGAGTCTTGCGGCGCCGCGCCGACCGGCGCAGACTGTGCCCATGCCGCAGAAGATAAAAATAGAAACGAAAGGCCTCACCCTCGAGGCCGAGCTGTCCGATGCCCCCGCGGCCCGTGCCGTGGCCGCCGCGCTGCCGCTCAGCGCGCGCATGTCCCGCTGGGGGGACGAGTATTACGGCAGCGTGGACCTCGACATCCCGGATGACGGATCCGGCCGTGAGCTCATGAGCGTGGGAGAGCTTGCCTGGTGGCCGCCGGGAAAGGCGTTGTGTGTCTTTTTCGGCCGCACCCCGGCGAGCACGGACGAGCGCCCCCGGGCGGCCTCCGCGGTCCTGCCGCTGGGCCGCGTGACAGCCGGACTGGACGGCCTTTCGAGCCTGGGCGCCGCCGTTCGCGTCACCTTCCGAAACGCCTGACGCCGCGCTATGATGGCAGCAGAGGCTGCCCGGTCGACGGCCTGGAGGCGTGGCAATGATCGACTCGATCGAGGTCTCTCACGCTGCTTCCCGACGTGATCTCACGGCCTTCATCACGTTTCCCTGGCGGGTGTACCGGCGGGATCCCCTCTGGGTTCCGCCGTTGATTTCAGAGCGCCGGGAGACACTCGATGCAAGGCGGGGTCAGTTCTTCAAGCAGGCGGACGTCGCCCTGTTCACGGCGCGCCGCGGAAGAACCGTCATGGGAACAATTGCCGCCTTCGTCGACCGGGCGCGCGTGGAGCGCCTGAAAAACGCCCAGGGGGGTTTCGGCTTTTTCGAGGTGGTGGAGGACTACGAGGCGGCGCGGCTGCTGCTGGACGCCTGCCGGCAGTGGCTGCGGGAACGCGGCATGAGATCCGTCCGCGGCCCGACGAGCTTCGGAGAGAACGACTGCCCGGGCGTTCTGGTCATGGGCGCGGACTACCCGCCCGCGATGCTTGAGGCTCACACCCCGGCGTACTACAAGGACTTCCTCGAACGGTACGGGATGGTGAAAGATCACGACCTGTACGCATGGCGCGTTACGTTCGACCAGGTGCGACGGGAGCTTTCCGGCGCGTCTGACATCGTCCACGTGGCGGATGCGGCGCGCGGCACGGGAACCGTCACCATCCGCACCGTCCGCCTGGACGACTGGGACCGCGAGGTCGAAACAATCCGCTTCCTTTTCAACGACACGTTGAGCCACCTTCCCGATGCCGTTCCCGCCGGCGCGGAGGAGTTCCGCAGGCTTGCCGACCAGATGCGGCCGTTCCTGGACCCGGAGCTCGCGCTCATCGCGGAGGTTGACGGCAGGGCCGTCGGGTACTGCGTCATGATCCCGGACACGAACCAGGTTCTCCGGCGTCTCAATGGACGGCTGTTCCCCTTTGCCTGGCTGTCCGTCAGGCGCTGGATCCGGGAGATCGACGTGATCTCATTCAAGCTCGCGGGAGTGCTCACGCAGTACCGCCGGCGGGGGATCGATGCTCTTCTGTTTTCAGAATCACTGGCGCGCGCGATGAAGCGCGGCTACTCCTGGCTGGACGCCTCCCTGACATCCGAGCTGAACCCGGCGGTGAACCTGCTTGCCCGGGCCCGGGGCGCGGAGCTCTACAAGCACTACCGCCTGTACCGCATGGACGTGGAGGGGCCGGCATGCTGAGCACGGCGATGACGATGGACCAGGCGGTGCGCGCGGTTGCGGCAGCGCGCCCCGGGCAGGAAGTGCTGGTCTGCGGTGACGAGCGGCTCACCAACAGGATGCTCCTGGAGCGCATCCACGCCATGGCATGCGGGCTCAGCATCCGGGGCGTCCACAAGGGGGACCGGGTGGCCGTGCTCCTTCCCCCGGGTCCGCAGTTCGCCTTCCTCTTTTTCGCGCTGGCGCGGCTGGGCGCGGTCATCGTGCCTCTCAATCCGGAGCTTCGCAAGCGCGCGCTCAACGACATCCTGGACGACGCGCGGCCGACTCTTGTCGTGGATGAAGGTGCCGTGCCCTTTCTTCCTGCGGAAGTGTCCGCCGGGCCTCCTGCCGTGGACACGGCGCCCGGGGATCTCCTTGCCCTCCTGTACACGTCCGGCACCACCGGCAGGCCGAAGGCTGCCATGCACTCGCACGCCGGCCTGATCGCTCCCGTCGTGGCGACCATCAAGGTGCGCGAGGCGTGGGGCAGACCCTCGAGTATGCGGATGGTGGTAGACGCGGTGAAGGCTGTTATCCGCTACCGCCGCCGGGTCCTGCGCTCCATCGGGCGGCCGCAGACACTTCTTTCCACGACGGGCTGGCACACCATCACGGGACTCCACGTGATGCTCCAGGGACTGCTCATGGGAGACCGGCTCATCGTCATGCCGCGCTTTCATCCCCAAGAGGCGCTGGAGATCGTGGCGCGTGAGCGCGTGACCGTCATCATCGCCGTCCCCACGGCATGGCAGGCCATGCTGACGCTCCCGGCATCCGAGTCCCGGGGCACTTCGTCCCTGCTTGTCTGCGCGAGCGGTGGTGCTCCCTGCCCGCCCGCCCTTGCGCGGAGGATCCGCGAGCGCTTCGGCTGCGCGCTTTACAATGGCTTCGGAATGACGGAGGCAGCGGGAGGGATTTCCGTGAGCAGTCTCGCGGATTCAGAGGAGGCGCAGGACGAGACGGTAGGGCGCGTGATGCCGGGCATTGACGCAAAGATCGTGGACGAGAACCGGCGCGAGCTTCCGGCGGGACACGTGGGCGAGCTTGCCGTCCGCGGCGGAGGCGTCATGCTGGGCTACTACGAGGCGCCGGACCTGACCGCCGCGGTGAAGGACAGCGACGGCTGGCTGTACACGGGAGATCTCGCCAGCATCGATGAGAAGGGCTACCTGCGCATCGTCGGGCGGAGCAAGGACCTCATCATCAGAGGCGGCCAGAACATCTACCCCGCGGAAATCGAGCGCTGGCTTCTCACGCACCCGCGGATCGAGGAGGCGGCCGTTGTCGGGGTGCCGTCCGCCATGGGCGGTGAAAGCGTCTGGGCTTTCATACGGACCCGCGGGAACGGACCCCTGACGGAGCGTGAAGTGCTGGACTATTGCCGCGGGACGCTGGAGCTGTACAAGATTCCTCGGGAGGTGCGTTTCGTCAGTGAGCTGCCCCGCGCGGAAGGGGGCAAGTACCAGAAGTTCAAGCTGCGCGAGGCTGCGCTCCGGGAGCTGGCAGGAGGTGCGCCATGAAGACGTTCGAGGAGTTCCGGCGGCTGGTGGCACGGGAGCTTCATGTCGACGAGAGCAAGGTTACCGAGGATGCGTCGTTCGTCGATGACCTTTACGCCGATTCTATCCGGCTCGTGGAAATGATGCTGCGCTTCCGAGACCAGGGGATCTCGATTCCCATGGAAGAGGCGTGGACCGTGAAGACCGTCGGGGACGCGTACAAGGTATACACGAGCCGCGCCGGCGGGGAGCCGCAGGCCCCCGACACGCCGTGATCTCAGGCGTCCTCCTGCGCAAGGACGCCGGCGTCCATGCCTTTTTCGACGAGCGCCGCCCATGTGATTCGGATGGGCCCTCCGCGCCCTCCGGACCGCGCGCGGCCCTCGATTGCCCCTGAATTGAAGACGCTTTCGGCGATCAGGCGGACGGCGTCGTCCGTGTAGTCATCAGGGACGGTCAGCACCTCGAGGACCGCGTGGTCCATGACGGTGGCGGCTCCGAGCTTTCCGTGTTCTTCGACGGCGAAATACAATGAACGGGTCAACCGATTTTTCCCTCGTTGGTCTTTTCCAGGTCCAGAAAATCCTCATGCGGCTGCAGTTCGCCCTCCGAATACATCTGAGCGGTCACTCCGGGATTGGAGTGCCCCAGCAGCACCGCGACGGCCCTGACGCTCTTTCCTCTCTTGATCTGTAGTGCGGCCCAGGTGTGCCGAAGCTGCTGTGCCGATACTTCCCTGCCGAGCGTCCGAAGCGCTTCCAGCTTGATGCGGTTCGTCACTGACACGCGGTTGTACCGCCTTCCCTCGTGCTCGAAGAGCCAGGTCGAGCCCTCGAAATGCCTCTTGAGGCGCTCCACGAACTCCGCCTTGACGTGGATGGTCCGCGGTTTCCCGCCCTTTCCCGTCACCCGGATGGGCACCAGGCCGTCTTGTGCCGGACCCAGGTCGGTGAGCCTGAGACCCAGCATCTCTGAAACCCGCGTGCCCGTGCGCACCAGGAACGTCACCATCAGCCCGATGGTACGGTCCCGTGCCTGTGCGGCGAGCTTCCGCGCCTCCTCGACATCGAGCACCTTGTCGGTGGGCACCGCGAGCTCGTCGAGCTTCTTGAGCTTCACCGACTTCAGGATCTCAGCAAGCTGATACTTGCGGCGCAGGTCGGCGGCGAAGGCGCTGTTCTTGAACGCATAGCGGACCCGGCTCTTGGCCGCAGCCAGTTTCCGGTTGATTGTCGCGGCAGAATAGCGCTTGCCATCGTGCACCCCGTCCAGCCACTGCGCGTACTTCCGCAGTCCATCCACGATCAGGAGCTTTCTTTCCCTGATGAACCCGATGAACTGCTTGACGTCCAGCCGGTAGATGTCCCTGATGCCTTCCAGCTCCGCGAGGAGCGCCTCGTCATGGCCTCCCCGAACACCCTTGCCCCGCATTTCCGCCTTCCTTCCCTGCGATCACCGCGGCAAACAAAACATTACTTTCGTAATGTAACAGATAAATGATTTCGAAGCAAGACCGTTCCGGGCGCAAAAAAAGGGGGGCCGACCAGCCCCCCTCCGCTGCGCCCTGGCGGGCGCGGATCAGCTAGTAGCGGTCGCGATACCCGCCGCCGCCTCCGCGATCTTCGCGGGGCTTCGACATGTTCACGGTAAGGTTCCTGCCTTCCAGCAGGGTGCCGTTGAGGGAAGCGATGGCCTTCTCGGCCTGCTCCTGCGTCCCCATTTCGACGAACCCGAATCCGCGTGAACGGTTGGTTTCGCGGTCCGTGATGACCTTGGCGGATTCAACGGTGCCGTGGTCCGCAAACAGCTGCTGGAGCTGCGAATCCGTAACGGAATACGCGAGCCCGCCGACATACAGTTTCTTGTTCATGTGCTCCTCCTGGAGTCGTGTGCATCATCGCCCTTTTCCTCGTACCGTTGAGGAGCGAACATGCCAGGATCTCCAGTGGATTCCGCTGTCCGGTCGGATGTTCCTTCGTGGTAGGATCGGAAAGGTCCGATTGATCTGGCTTCCTCTCTTTAAGTTTTGGATTGCCCGAAGCCATCTGGCAATCCTCGCAAAGGATACGGGTTTGAGAGGCGAAGGTCAAGAGCAATCCGCAACGGCGTGGAGCCTATGTGCTATCAGTTTTTTCTGCATTCGCTAAGGAAAAAGCTTATATTGAGTCATCGAAGCGTGTCTCCCCGAGCGCTCCGTTGAGGAGGTCGTATGATCGAAGAGACCGTGGGAGCCGCTCGAGTCGTCCCGCGCCGGGAAGAGAAGCCCGCCTGGGTCCAGGAAATGAGAAAATACGAGAAGCCCAGCGCCGGCCGGGTGGCGCTGCAGCTGCTCGAGACTCTGCCCGCGTACCTGGCGGTGCTCGCGCTTATGCACTTCACCATGTCATGGCACCTGCCCTACCTGGTGACCTTGCTCCTGGCGGTCCCCGGCGGAGCCCTGATGATACGGTTGTTCATTTTCTTCCATGACTGCGGCCACGGATCGTACGTCGCGTCTCCCGTCTGGCGGCAGATCATCGGCAATATTCTCGGCGTGCTGACGTTCACCGCGTTTTCAGACTGGCGCCGGTCGCACGGCATTCACCATTCGTCCTCCGGGAACCTGGACCGGCGCGGCGTCGGAGATGTCTGGACAATGACGATGGACGAGTACTCAGCAAGCTCGCCGGCGAGGCGCCTGTGGTACAGGATCTTTCGCAATCCCTTCGTCATGTTCGGACTGGGACCCTTCTTCTCGTTCCTGATCGTTCACCGGTGGCCCGCCCGCGGATCGAACCGCAACCAGTACCTGAGCGTCATGCTGACCAATGCGGTCCTTGCCGCGATCATTGTCGCGGTGAGCCTGACGTTCGGAATCAAGGAATACCTCCTGATCCAGCTGCCCATCCTTCTCATCGGCGGAGCCGGCGGCGTATGGCTCTTCTATATCCAGCACCAGTTCGACCCTTCGTACTGGGCGCGGACCGAGGAGTGGGAATCCATGGCGGCCGCGATGCGGGGCTCGTCCTACTACAAGCTTCCCCGGGTGCTGCAGTGGATTTCCGGCAACATCGGTTTTCACCACATTCATCACCTGAGGCCGCGCATACCCAACTACAACCTGCAGCGGTGTCTCAACGAGACTCCACAGCTCCAGCTGCCGGATCCCCTGCGCCTCTGGCCGAGCCTGCTCTCCGTCCGGCTCAAGGTCTGGGACGAGAAGCAGAAGCTCCTGCTCACGCTTCGCGAGATGAAGCTCCAGCTGCGCCAGCACCAGGCCCTGGCCTCGGGCTGAGAGACCGCGCCCGCAAGGGCGCGGAATTGTCTTGCATTCCCGGAGCGCCCCCTGTACCGTTGTTGCATGAGCTCAAAAAGTCTTTTTGCAGGACCGAAATCGATACTCCTGATCATTTCTCCCAAGAGCCATCGCATCCTGTACGTTGGGGACGTTATGCGCACGGTCCTCGGCTATGACGCGGGTGCGTTCCTGGGAAGGAGATGGGACGCCGTCACCCGCATTCTCGTCGACGAGTACCGGGCCGGGTTCGACCTTGCTGTGAAGGAATACGTACAGGGGATCGGCCGCTTGACCACCATCGTGAAGGTCCGAAAATCATCGGGAAAGGCCATCGCGTGCGAAGTGGGGCCCTTCGACCCTCCACCAGGCCTGATCGGTGAATGCCTGATCACGTGCAGGTTCGCGTCTCATGGAACCGCTCCGCGCGCCCGGAAACGAGGCTCCCCGGTTCCAATCCGCAGGGACTTCGCGCGGGAGCTGCACGACGGCATGGCCCAGGACCTGTTTCTCTGCAAGGGCAAGCTCGTTGCCCTGCGCGCGCCGGGCTCGGAATCGGACCGCAGGCGGCTGCTCGCCGACGCGCTTTCGTGTTTCGATGAGACCACGGCTCGTTTTCGCGGGCTCCTGTCCACTCTCCCCGCGGTCCACGCCGGGACCACCGGGCTCAGGGCCGCAATGATGGGCGCCACGCGCTGGGCGCGCAGGACGTACGGGCTTGACGTGACCTTCCGGGCGAAGACGGCGCTGCCTTTCATGGACGATTCTTCCCGCAGCCTCGTCCTGTCGGCCACCCGTGAGCTGCTGACGAACGTTTTCAAGCATTCGGGGCAGAAGACCGCGCGGGTGATGCTTGGTCGGGAAGGCGGCAGCGTCCGCCTGGACGTCCTGGACTTCGGGTCGGGGATCGAGCCTGCTGCCGCGGCGCGCCGGAGCCGCTCGTCCGCGGGGCTCGGCCTCCCGGGAATCGGGAAGAGGGCGGCGGAGCTCGGCGGCGCGGTGGAGATCGAGTCCGCTCCGGGAACGCGCACGCGCGTGTCCCTCATTCTCCCCCGGGGCGGCTCGCCGTGAAGCTCCGCGTGCTCCTCGTGGAAGACCACGCGCTGGTGCGGGAAGGCATCGAAAGTCTCCTCAGGGGAGACCCGGACATGGAGGTCGTGGGCCGGACCGGCAGTGGTCAGGCCGCCATTGTCATGGCGCGGCAGATCACCCCGGACCTGGTGATCATGGACGTTGTCATGCCGGACATGAACGGGATCGAAACGGCACGGCAGATCGTCCACGACAACGGAGCGGTGAAGATCCTGGCGCTGTCCATGTACGACAACCAGGCCTACATCTCTCACATGATCGAGGCAGGGGCGCGCGGTTACGTCCTGAAGACAAGCGCCTTCGACGAGCTCTCCCGCGCAATCCGCGTCATCATGGAAGGGGAGATCTACCTCTGCAGCTCGATCACGAGCGTGATCGTGAAGGACTATCTCGCGAAGCTCCACGTCGGTTCCTCGGCACCCGCCGCCGCCCCCGTGCTGTCGGCGCGCGAGCGGGAAGTGCTGAGGATGATCTCCGAAGGCTGGTCGGGGAAGGAAATCGCCCGGGAGATAGGCGTCACGCCCAAGACGGTGGAGAGCCACAGGCTGCACATCATGAGCAAGCTGAAGATTCACGGCGTCGCGGAGCTCACCCGGTACGCGCTGCGCGAAGGCTTGACCTCCCTGAATTCCTGAGCGCCCGGCTCGCCGCGCGTTACAGCCCCTTGCAGAACGAGACGATCTCTTTCATCGCCTGCGCCATGTTTTCCCCGTAGCTCACGCCGGAGCTCTTTCGCGGCTTGAACGAGTGATCCCCGTCAGGCATGAAAACGATGCGGATCGACTTCGACAGCCTGTACCCGCCGACTTCTTCGCGGCTTCCCAACGCATCACGCTCCCCCTGGACAAAGAGCGCGGGCGTCGCAAGCGTCTCCAGATGGGAAACCCGCAGCGTGCCGGGCCTGCCGGCCGGGTGAAACGGGTACCCAAGGCACACCAGCCCTTTCACTCCGGACGTGTCGGCGACCATGCTCGCAATCCGCCCGCCCATGGACTTGCCGCCGATCACGAGGCCCGCGGGATCGCCCAGCTGCTCGATGACCCGGCGCCACGTGGCTTCCAGGACTGACGGGAAGTCAGGACGCGTGCGCTTTCCCGTCGCGCGCTTTTCCTGCATGTAGGGGAACTCGAATCGAACAACGCGGAACGACTGCGCGCACAGCGCGTGGGCTGTCTCTTCCATGAACGGGGAATCCATGGCCGCCCCGGCTCCGTGCGCAAGAACGATGGTCAGCCGATCCGCTTTTCCTTTCGGCGTGTCGATCAGGAGAGGGATGTCGCTCAACGGGGCGGCCTCCTTGTGGTACATTGAGCGAGTATGGCGATCGAGGAGTACCGGCGCAAGCGCGACTTCAAAAGGACTTCGGAGCCGGCGGCGAAAAAGGGCCCGGGCGGAGGGAACGGGTTCGTGGTCCATCGCCACGAGGCGCGGAACCTGCACTATGACCTGCGCATCGAGGCGGGCGGCGTGCTTGCCTGCTGGGCCGTGCCCAAGGGATTCTCGTACACGCCCGCCGACAAGCGCCTGGCCGTGAGGGTGGAGGACCACCCCCTTCTCTACAAGAGCTGGGAGGGGACGATCCCGAAAGGCGAGTACGGCGGCGGCACGATGAAGATCTGGGACTCCGGGACGTACGAGGTCCGCAAGTCGCCGAACATCGACACGGCCCTGGAGAAAGGCGAGCTGAAGCTGGAGCTCAAGGGCCGGCGTCTCCGCGGGGAGTGGCACCTCGTTCGAACGAAGCTTGAGGACGGCAAGAACTGGCTCCTGTTCAAGGCTCGGGATCGCTACGTGGGATCGGGGAGCGATCTCTTCGGCGGGGCGGACATGGGCCGCGCTGCCATGAAACCCCTGCCGCGCAGCATCGCGCGCATGGAGGCTTCCCCGGGGAAGAAGCTGTTCAGCGATCCGGACTGGATGTTCGAGCCGTCGCTCGTAGGAAAGCGCGTCATCGTGAAGGTCCAGGACCCGGAGGTGAGCCTTCGCGCGGGGGCCGAGGACCTTGCCGGAAAGGTTCCCGGCATCGTCAAGGCCCTGGGCGCCGTACGTGCGGGGACGGCTGTGTTCGACGGCGTGATCGTCGCGCTCGACGCGCAGGGGCGGCCATCGGAGGCCGCGCTCGCGCAGGAGCTCGAATCCGGCGGTGCCCGGGCGGTCCTCTACCTCTTCGATGTCCTCTACGCCGAGGAGTGGGACCTGAGAAAGCTCGCCCTGCGCGAGCGCAAGGCCGTCCTGCGCGCGCTGCTGCCCGAGTCCGCCCGCCTGTTCCTGGTGGATGCCGTTCCGGAGCGGGGGGAAGCGCTTGCGCGCGCCGCCGTTGAGTCCGGCCTGCCGGCCATCGTCGCAAAGAAGGCAAGCAGCCCCTATCGCGCCGGGACCTCCGAGGACTGGCTTCGGATTCCGGCCGCGGCCGCCGCGCAGCCTGCGGAGCGCGCGCAGAAGCCCGCGGCGAGAGCTGATCCGAAAGCCGCTCCGAAGGAACCCGCCTTCATCATCTCGAACGCTCGCAAGGTCTACTGGCCCGACCAGGGATACACGAAGGGCGACCTTGTCGGGTACTACGACCAGATGGCGAACTGGATCCTTCCGTATCTCCGGGACAGGCCGCTGCACTTGTACCGGTGGCCGGACGGAATCAGGGGGAAGTCGTTCTACCAGAAGCAGCTGCCGGAGGACCTTCTCAGCCAGGTGGAGACGGTGGACGTCTCCCGCGACGGCGAGGAGACGATCCTCTACGCGATGTGCAACGACCGCAGGTCGCTGCTCACGCTGATCAACTCCGGCAGCATCGACCTTCATCCGTGGATGTCCCGCAAAGGGAGCCTGGACTTTCCGGACTGGGCGTTCATCGACCTGGATCCCAAAGAGGCGCCGTTTTCCAGCGTGGTCAAGCTGGCCCGGGAGACCGGCAAGCTGCTTCGCGGACTCGGCATCGAGCCATATCTGAAAACATCCGGCTCCACAGGGCTTCACATCTGCATTCCGTTGAAGCCCGTGTACACGTTCGAGCAGAGCAGGATGTTCTGCGAGGCCGTGGCGCGCCTCGTTGTGCGGGACCACGGCGACATTGCCACCGTGGAGCGGGCGGTGAGCCGGCGTGAAGGCCGGGTGTACGTCGACTTTCTCCAGAACAGGCGGGAGCAGACCATCGTGCCGCCGTACGTGGTGAGGCCCGTGGAAGCGGCCTCCGTTTCAATGCCTCTTGCGTGGGACGAGCTGGAGGGGGAGCTGGCCGTCTCCGACTTCACGCTCATGAACGCACCTCAGCGCGTGGAGAGAAACGGGGACCTGTTCCGCACGGCCCTCACGGATCCGCAGGATCTTACCGCGGCCATAGAAGCACTCGGCAAATACCTGTAGTTTTCCTTGAAGGGGAGGGGACACGGTGTTTCAGGACGGCGGGACTCTTCGCCTTGCTGCAACGGACATTTCCAATCACCTCGCCTGCGCGCATCTCACGCAGCTGAACCGGGGGGTGGCCGAAGGCAGGCGCGCCGCGCCCACCTGGAGTGATCCGTCCCTCGCGGTCCTCCAGCAGCGCGGATTCGAGCACGAGCGCGCGTACATCCGGCACCTGCGCGGCCGGGGCTTCGACATCGTCGAGCCCGCGGAGGAGGGCGGCCGCCTGTCCGTGGAGAAGACTCTTGCCGCCATGCGCTCGGGCGCGCAGGTGATCGTGCAGGCGGAGCTCCGGCACGAGCGCTGGCTCGGCCGGGCGGACCTGCTCCTGCGGGTGGATACGCCAAGCAGGCTCGGCCTGTGGTCCTATGAAGTGGCGGATACGAAGCTCGCCCAGGAAACGCGCGCCGGCACGGTGCTGCAGCTCTGCCTGTATTCCGAGCTCGTGGCCCGGATCCAGGGGCTCAATCCCGCGCTGATGCACGTCGTGAAGCCCGGTCCGGATTTCCCGCGGGAGAGTTTCCGGTGGGACGACTTCAGCGCGTACTACCGCCTGGCCCGCAAACGGCTTGAGGACGCCATGGCGGCCCCCCCTTCCTCTGCAACCTACCCGGATCCCGTTCCTCACTGTGACATCTGCCGGTGGTGGAAGGAGTGTGATGCGCGCCGGCACGCGGATGACAACCTGTGTCTCGTGGCAGGAATCCGGCCGCTTCATATCGAAGAGATCGAGCGCCAGGGCACAATGACGCTCACGGAGTTCGCGGATGCGGAGAAGCCGCTTCGGGAAAAGCCGCGGCGCGGAAATCCGGAAGCCTTTGCCCGCGCGCACGGCCAGGCCAGGGTCCAGTTGGACGGCCGCCGGGCGGCGGAGCCCCGGTATGAGCTGCTCCCGCCGGAGCCGGGTCTCGGATTCCACCGCCTTCCCGAGCCTGATGAGGGAGACATCTTTCTGGATATCGAATCGGATCCCTTTGCCGGTGACGGCGGTATGGAATACCTGCTCGGGATGATCATGATGGCGCGCGGAAAGACGCCCGGGAAAACGCCGGAGTATCGGGCACTGTGGGGGCTCACCCCCCGGGAAGAAGAAAAGTCCCTGGAACAGTTCATCGACATTGCCATGGAGTCGTGGAAAGCCCACCCCGGCATGCACGTCTACCACTACTCGCCGTATGAACCGGGTGCCATCAAGCGGCTCATCGGCAGGCACGGCACGCGGGAGGCGGAGCTGGACATGCTCCTGCGCGCGGAGAGGTTCGTGGACCTCCTTGCGGTGACGCGGCAGGGACTGCGCGCCAGCGTCGAAAGCTACTCCCTGAAAGCGCTGGAGCCGTTCTTCGGATTCAACCGTGCGCTCGATCTGCCCGCGGCGGGAGCGGCGCTGAGGCGGATTGCCCGAGCGCTGGAGCTTGCCGGCCCCGGCGACATCACCGCGGAAGACCGCGCGGCAGTGGAGGCGTACAACCGGGACGACTGCCTGTCCACGTCAGCGCTTCGGGACTGGCTGGAGGCGCGGAGGGCGGAGGCAGGGGCCGCCCACGGGACGCCCATCGAGCGGCCGCTGAACAAGAGCGGGGACGCAAGTGACGCAATCGAGCAGCGCGCCGCGGACATCCAGGTCGTCTACGACCTCCTCGTGGAGGGGCTGCCGGAGGACCGCGAAACGTGGGGTCCCCCCGAGCGCGCGCGGTGGCTCCTGGCCCACCAGTTGGAGTATTTCCGGCGGGAAGACAAGTGCGCCTGGTGGGAGTTTTTCAGAATCCACGCCCTGGACCATGAGGAGCTGCTGGAGGAAAGGAAAGCGATTGCCGGGCTGCGGTTCACAGGCGCGGCAGGCAGCGCCGGGAGGTCTCTCGTCCACCGCTACAGTTTCCCTGAGCAGGAAGCGGCCTTCGATGAAGGAGACGAGCTGTACGAGGTGGGCGGAGAGACGGTCGGACGGGTGCACTCCATCGACCTGGCCGCCCACGTTCTGGAGATCGCAAAGAACGGAAGGTCCACGGACATCCATCCGGAGGCCGTGATGGTGAACGACCACGTCAGGCCGGCTCCCGTGGACAGCGCCCTGCTCGCGCTGGCGCGTTCCATCGCACGGAATGGCGTGGACGGGCCGGGACCTCATCGCGCTGCTCGTGACCTTCTTCTTGCCGGAAGACCCCGCCTGAATGACCCGTCACCGGGCGCACTGCGCAGAAAGGGGGAAGGGGTCGTGGAGGCCGCTGTCAGGCTGGCGCAGGGCCTGGACAACAGCTTCCTGCCCATCCAGGGCCCTCCCGGCTCGGGAAAGACCTACACGGGTGCACGGATGATCGCCTCCCTCGCGCGCCAGGGAAAGAGAATCGGCG
Organism: Spirochaetia bacterium; assembly: GCA_035542415.1. Taxonomy (GTDB): domain Bacteria; phylum Spirochaetota; class Spirochaetia; order SZUA-6; family Fen-1364; genus Fen-1364. The sequence continues at coordinate 17,597 of DATKLM010000013.1, read as the reverse complement.
TGACCGCCGTGAGCCACAAGGTCATCCAGAAGCTGCTCAAGGAAGCGCTCGCCGCCGCGGCAGAGACGGGTGTCTCTCTCAAGGCAATCCGGAAGGACAGGAAGTCGGACGGCGAGATCATCGAAGGCGTGGAGATCACGAAGGATGATGCCCCGCTGAGATCAGGCCTTGCCCACGGCTGGGTGGTCGGGGGAACGGCCTGGTTCTGGTCCAAGGAAGACATGGTGGATTCGCTGGACTACCTGTTCATCGACGAGGCGGGGCAGATGTCTCTTGCGCACGCGCTGGCCACCGCGCGCTCGGCGCGCAATCTCGTTCTCCTGGGGGATCCGCAGCAGCTGGAGCAGCCCCAGCGGGGCGCGCACCCGGAGGGAGCGGAAGTGGCAGCGCTCGTCCACATCCTGGGCAGGCAGAAGACCATCGCGGATGAGGCCGGGCTTTTCCTGGACGAGACGTGGCGGCTGCACCCGGACATCTGCGCGTTCACGTCGGAGCTCTTCTACGAGAACCGCCTTGAATCCCGAGCGGGCCTGGAGAAGCAGAGGCTCACCGGGGACACGCCGTTCGCCGGAAGCGGCCTCTTCTACGTGCCCGTGGACCACAGCGGCAACCAGAACAGCTCACTGGAGGAAGTGGAGGCGGTCGAAAGGATCGTTCGGAACCTGCGCGCTGAGGGGATCACGTGGACGAATCGTCATGGACAATCGTCCCCGCTCGGTCCGGAAGACGTGCTCGTGGTCGCCCCGTACAACGCGCAGGTTGCGGCGCTGACGCGCCGGCTCGGTGACGCGGCACAGGTCGGCACAGTGGACAAGTTCCAGGGGCAGCAGGCCCCCGTGGTCGTCTACTCCATGACGAGCTCATCCGCGCAGGATGCCCCGCGCGGAATGAGCTTTCTTTTCAGCCCCAACCGCCTGAACGTGGCAACGAGCAGGGCGCGCTGCGCCTCCATCCTCGTCGCCGCGCCGCGGCTCCTGGAGCCGGATTGCAGCAGCCCGGACCAGATGCGGTGGGCCAACGGCCCGTGCCGCTACCGGGAGATGGCCCGGGAGGTGCGGCTGGAGGACGCCTCACTCGTCCGCCGCCCTAGTACGCCACCCCGATTCCCATGAATCCGGGACCAATGAGCGGCGTGAACGTCACGGAACCGCTGTTGACCTTCTGCCGTGCGCCGTCAGCGGCGTTCGTGGAGGACCAGTACCGGACGAGCCCGTCCACGATCATGCCGCCCACGAACACGCCGAAAGCGGGAAGATAGTCAACGATGGTATGCCCGTTCCAGGTATTGTTGATCGTGGAGAAAGAGCTGTGGATATAGTCGAGCTTGTCGAAGCGAACGTCGTCCGGCAGGCTGTAGTAGACTGCAAAAGCGGTTCCCGTCAGCACTGCCAGGTTCAGCCCCATGAAGAGCAGGCCGTTGGTCGTGTCACCGGTCTCGAACTGCCCGAGGCCGGGCAGGAACAGTGACTCCGTCCTGACCCTGTTGACGTACGCGTCCTTCTGGATTGCGATGCTGAGCCTTTCTCGAACGGCGACAAGCTGGGCCACGTTCAGGTCGCCGAGCTTCTGCTGCGCCATTTCAGTGTCGATCTGGCGGATCTCCGCGGCGTAATAGGGCCCGGCCTCCTGGGGGCGCAGGTCCTGGAAACCCCGGGACTCCATCCAGGGACCGTTTGGGTTCGCGAACATCATGCCAGGCACAAGACAGATCACTGCGACGATGAGAGCGCGTTTCATGTGTTTCTCCTTCACTATGGAGTTCAACAAATCAAGCGCGCCGTTCTGTCACCATCAGCAGACCGTGTTCTACGACTCCGAGACTGACTGCTTCAAGGGCTGGACCGGCTTCATGCCGCGGTAGCTGCGGAGGTAGAGGACTCCGCCCGCAATCACCACCACGGCGAACGCGATCATCAGGTTGCTGTACGAGTAGCCCTTGGAGATCGAGCCGATCGCCAGGATCGGGAAGTCGAGCCAGTGGCCCGTCAGGATCTTGCCGACGAGCGCCGTGCCCACCGCTCCTGAGATGATTCCCACCAGGTTGAACAGGCCCATGCCGATGCCGGTTTCCTGTTCGCTCAGCGTCTGGGAGACTGCGTTGATCATCGCGGTCTGGAACAGGGAGAAGCCAACGTAGGTGAAGAGCAGGGCCGCGGCCACCACGAGCGCGGAAACGCTCAGGAGCAGGGACATGAGCACGATGCTCAGCACGAGCAGGGCGAGCCCCACGGCCACCACGAAGTTGTTGCCCTTGCGGTCCGACAGCGTTCCGGCGATCGGCCCGAAGATCACGGAGCTGATGGCGCCGGGGAACAGAATCAGTCCGATCTGGCTCGTGGTGAGGCCGTGGACGTCGTTCAGCATCAGCGGGATCAGGAAGAGGATCCCGATGACGATGCAGAACAGGCAGAAACCCACGATCACGCCGCTGCGGAACCGGGCGTTCCTGAACAGCGACGGCTTGATGAACGGGTCGGCCGCCGTGCGGATGCGGATGACGAACAGGGCGAGCAGGACGATGAACGCGGCAAGGTAGTACCACGAGGAAAAGTTCAGGTACACGATCAAGGCGCCGACGGTCAGCGCGACGAGCGCGGCTCCGAGAACGTCGACCTTGCCTTCCCTCCGCGGCTCCCGGGGAAGCTCCCGGTTGAAGAACGGGATGGAGATGAGCATGAACAGGGGCACGAGGAACAGGTACGACCAGTGCAGCTGCCCCGAGACGAAGCCTCCGAGCACCGGGCCCAGCCCGATGGCGAAGGAAACCGTGGAGGTCAGGAACCCGAAGATCCTGCCGCGCTCCTCCGGCGGAAAGTAGCGGGCCGCCACGACGAAGACCAGCGCGGGGATTGCCGATCCGCCAATGCCCTGGATGGCGCGGGACGTGATGACCAGGGGATAGGAGAACTGCAGGGCGAATCCCATGACGGAGCCCACGGCGTAGATGAGGATCCCCACGAGGATCAGCGCGCGCAGGCTGAAGATGTCGGCGAGCCGGCCGTAGATGACCGAGCCGATCCCGAAGAACACCATGAAGATGGTCATCATCCAGCTCACGCCGGACGGCGTCAGCGCGAACTGCTTCGCGATCATGGGGGTGGAGACGTTGAACACGGTCTCGTTCAGAACGGCGAAGAAGATCAGGTATATGATCCAGGGGACCAGCTTCCGGTGGTCCCTCGTAGTTTCCAGATTCACGACGAACGTCCTTTCCCGGAGAGGAGAAAGTAGTCAAACCTCTCCTGCACGGCAAGCGTTCCTGAATCCATACACGATGTAGCCGCCCCGGGGTGCGCGTTTCGACTTTATTTTTCCTGTTTTTTGTGACGTCTGAAGTTCTGAAGGGCGAAGCGGTCGCAGGCCGTTTCCGCCGCGCCCTTCCGCCCCAAGACGTCGTGCAGATAGTAGTGGTAGTACTCGTGGCAGTAGAGGAAGCGGAGGACTTCCTCCGGGGTGCGAAACCGGACCTCCCGGTAGGACCACCGGAAGTCGAACCGGTTCCCGTACCCGGCGCGGGACTTGATGCGCTGGGCCTTGTACGGCACGGGCTCCGTGAACGGGCGAAACGGCTCAGGGATCTGGAGCGTGAGGACCTTCGCTTCCCAGTCGCAGAGCGCCTGCAGGTGGGGCGAGGTGCGATACCGAAGCGGTTTCACCTCCACGCGGTAGTTTCCCGCCGGCGGGAGGTTCGCCAGGATCGCCCGGATGCGTTCAGGCGGGAAACCTTCAAGCTTCGAATGAATCGTCATCGGCACAAAGCAGCTCAGTCTTCTTCCACGTCGATGGAGGGATGCCGCAGCAGGGTAAGGTGCGCCTGGCTGGGGAACGTGTTCCGGCACACCGTGCTGTGGCCCACCACGCGTCCCGGCCGTCCCAGTCTTTCCATCACGATAGCGAGATTGCAGTGCGGATCCGGATAGTCCGGCTCCAGGGAAAGCGCCATCTCGTACGCGTGGACGGCGTCTTCCAGCTTGCCCAGGGCGGCCATCGAGTTCCCCAGGTTGTTCCAAGCTTCCACGAACTCGTGGTCGGCATCGATAGCCTGCAGGTAGCGCTCTGCCGCCTCCGCGTCCCGTCCCAGATCGTACAGGACGTTGCCCAGGTTGAAGTATGTTTCAGAATCGGGGGACTCCTCCAGTGCTTTTGAGTACAGCGCCGCTGCCGCCTGCAGGTTCCCGCGCTCCTCCGCCTCGATAGCCCGGGAAAACCACTCACCGTCCTGCAGCGTCGGGAATGCGGAAACCCGGGCCGCCGCGGCGTCTTCCTTCTGGAAATCCATGAGGCGCTGGCCGCTCGGCTCGACCCAGCTGCCGTCCGGAAGCCTGGCCCGCAGCCCCGTGGCGTACGCCTCCAGGCGCCCGATGACCCTCTCGCCGTCCGGCAGCCACCGCGCGAGCTCGGTGAGGCTCGCGTGAATGCGCGACGCCGGCACGCCGGCCGCCGTCAGCCGGCTCAGGCTGCGCGCCGTGAGAATGTCCTTGAACTCGAACCAGGCGAGCCTCCGGCTCGTGCGTGCCGGCTGGAGGAGCCCCTTGCGGACCCATGCGCGGACCTCCGACAGCGGCGCCTCCACGATGCGGCTCACCTGCGCCGCCGTGTAGAGCCGGGAGAAGTCCTCCAGCTCCTCGTCCGCGCCGATCATCCGGAGAAACTCCGGTTCCTCGATCAGCCGGGCTCGTGCCCCCCCTTCCTTGAGTCTCCTGAAAAGCTCCAGGTTTCGCGAGATTCCGCCGGCAGCGGTGAGATGTCCCGAGGCTTCACCGGCAACCAGGATGTCCGTGGCCGGCCCCGGTTCCTTTGCGTGACGGCCGCCGGCCTTCTGGATACGCTCCACCGCTTCCGCCCGCGTCATGGAGAACAGGCGGCCGGTCAGTGCGACCTCCAGCCCGGCTATTGATACGGCTTCCGCCATGCGTTCGTTGGTCCGCACGACTCCCCTCCCCTGGGTACCTTGAAGGTACTGGTATCGGGCGAGATGCTCAACCGTGGAAGAATCTATTCCTCGATCAGCCCTTCGAAGACCGGGGCGCGCAGCAGGCCCGCTTCCGTGAGCTCCGCGTAGCTGACTCCGCAGTACAATCCAGGCTCCACCCATCGCCCGCGCTCGGGGCACGGCACAAGCGGTGCCGTGCGGGGATGCTCGCGAAGCAGGGCGTTCATGCGCTCACGCATGCCGGCGGTGAAGCCTCCGCCCACGCGGCCGAGGTAGCGCAGCGGTCCCGGCTCTTCGCCCGGGAGGCCGCTGCCGGCCACGAGAAGGCTCTGGAAGTCATTCCCCGGCTTTTCGATATAGCCGATGACGGCAACCTGGATCTGAAGGCGGCGCTTGATCTTCACCCACGCGCCGTTGCGCTTGCCGGAGGCGTACGTGCTGGCAAGCCGCTTTGCCATCACGCCCTCGATCCCCTGCTCGCACGCCCTGGCATACAGCGCCTTTCCGTTGGAGAGAACGCCCTCTGACAGCATCAGCTCGGGACACGTGGATGCGCGGAGGATCCTCTCCAGTATCTCGCGGCGCTCCGCGAAGGAGAGGGCCATCCGGGATTCGAAGTCTTCGTAGAGGACGTCGAAGGCAACGAACCTGACCGCGCGCGGCCTTGCCCCGCGGCCCCGGTTGAGCATCAGGTCGAAGTCGGGCTTGCCGTCTCGAAACGCGACGATCTCACCGTCCAAAGCGATCCCGCTGGGCAGGGATGATCCCAGCGAGGAGAGAGCGGGGAACTGGGCCGCAAGGTCGATCTTGTTGCGGCTCATGAGCCGCACGGTGCCCGCTTCGATCATGGCACCCGCGCGGAACCCGTCCCACTTGAACTCGAAGAAGTGGGACGCAGAGTCGAAGGGCTGGCCGTGAACGGCCAGCATGGGGGGAATGAAGGCGGGAAGCGTCTTTGCCAACCTTCGCAGAAGCTACAACCCCCCGCGCCGGCCGTCAAGAAACGGCGTTGCGGGTTACGACTTGTCCGTGCAGAGATCGGGAAATGCCTGCTTCAGATGCGCGACCTTCGGCTGATCCCAGAAGACGATGTAGGGATAGTACGGATTGTTGTCGTAGAACTTCTGGTGGTACGCCTCGGCAGGATAGAAGGCCTTCAGCGGTACGACCTGGGTCACGATGGCCCCGGAGAACGTTTTGGCTGCACCCAGCGCGCGGATATACCCCTCCGCAACCTGCTTCTGACCTTCATTCGCATAGAAGATTGCCGAGCGATACTGCGTGCCGTAGTCAGGTCCCTGGAAGTTCAGCTCCGTGGGATCATGCGCCACCACGAAGAAGATCTTCAGCAGCGTGCCGAAGCTGACCTTCGTCGGGTCGTAGTGGATCTGGATGGACTCCGCGTGCCCCGTCGAGCCCGTGCCGACCATCTCGTAGTGCGCCGTGTTCTTTTCACCGCCGGAGTACCCGGAGGTGACGTCGATCACGCCCTTTACTCTCTCGAACACGCCCTCCATGCCCCAGAAACAGCCCCCGGCCAGGACTGCGGTTTGCGTTCCCTTCATCATCTCCGGCGTGTCCATGGGGGGAGCGGGAGTCTCCGCTGCCGCGGCCGCCGCCGCAATTGCCAGGATCGCCATTATCAGAAGACCGGATCGTTTCATGGTACACCCTCCGCAATCCAAGCTACGACGGAATGGTCACGAAAGGATCACGACCCGGGCCTTGGCGTTGTCACGCAGAAGCTCCCAAAGTGGCTCACGTTCGAAACGCGCCGATCGGCCGCTCATACACTTCGCGGCCGATGCGGCACGGCCATTGTCCCCGATTCAGCAGGGAGCCGCGGTGAATGACTCCGCGGCGCCACGCCAGGTGGAGCGCAACCGTGCTTACGCCATTGGCGGCAGGATCCTGCCCAGGTAGTCTAGGAAAGGCTTCATCGTCTTGAAGATCGCCGCGCTCTCCTGGACCACGGAGGGAGACAGAAGCTCCTTGTCCGTCGCGGTATGCATCACCGTGACCTGCTTCAGCTTGAGGAGCTCTAGGTCGGGATGATCCGCAGGGTATCCCCGGGGCGCCTTGGCGAGCTTTTCTCCCTGGAGGCCGCCGAAGGCGTCGATGAAGTCCTTGCGCTCGACGATCTTTCTGATTGCAGATGGATCCTTGTCCACAGCGCTTCGCCACGCTGCCATCTGTTCTGTCGTGGATTCGTGGCAGCCGCCGGCCAGCATGGAGTGATCACCCGGGGAGACATGAAGGAAGTACGGGAAGCCGCGGGACTTGCGCCCTCCCGGGCCGAGAGAGGCGCCCATGCCGGTCTTGTAGGGGCTCTTGTCCTTCGAGAAGCGCACGTCGCGATAGATGCGGAACATGCAGTCCTTCGGCGTGATCCCCCCGAGGTCCTCGAACTTCGACATCTCGATGATCAACGCAGCGACGAAGTCCTCGAACCGTGTCTGTGCCTCTTCGTATTCGCTTCGATGAGCCTCGAACCAGGGCTTGTTGTTGTTCGTCCGCAGCTTTTTCAGAAACGAGAGAACCGGCGCAAGATCCATCGAGTTCTTCATGATGACAAGGATACCGAAAGGCGCGGCCCGCGGGAACGAGCAGCGCCTTGAGCTGCGGGAGTCGCGCTGGGACTGCGGCGATGACGAGACCCAGGCCGAACGTGCCGACCAAAAGGGCGCCCCACGCTCCGCCCTTCCACGGGTGAATATGTCGCAATCTGCCCCTCAGATTGTCGCCCCGTGCCCTTCCCCGGGCGTGCTGCGACAGTAAATTCCACCGTGGAGGGCAAGATGACGAAATCGGCGCCGAAGCTGGAACTGCGCTTCGCGCCGGCCGACCTTCCGGACTGATGCAGGCTGCCGCTGACCTGCTGTCGTGGGCCGATGCGGAGCGCATCGAGTGGCGAAGGGAAGAACAGGGCTGGCATTTCGGACGACGCGTCGGAGTTGACGCACAGGAGGCATGCAATGTTCAGGAAATCGAAGGCGTTCAGCGGTTTTTCCGTTGACGATCTCTCACGGGCAAGGGAGTTCTATGGCAGCACCCTGGGCCTGGAGGTGACGGAGGACACGAAGATGAGCATCCTCACGCTCAAGCTCGCTACGGGCGGACGGGTCATCATGTATCCCAAGGGCCCGGGCCACGCCCCGGCAACGTATACCGTTCTTAACTTTCCCGTTGACGACATCGACAAGGCCGTGGATGAGCTGGGCTCGCACGGTGTCCACTTCGAGCGGTACGACGGATTCAAGCATGATGGCAAGGGCATTGTCAGAGCCGGGCCCGAGAACCCCGGGCCGTCCATCGCGTGGTTCAAGGACCCCGCGGGCAACATTCTTTCCGTGATCCAGGAGAGGTAAGACCGTGCAGAAGATCGTCCCGTTTCTGTGGTTTGACAGCCAGGCGGAGGAGGCGGCGCAGTTCTACACGTCTCTGTTCGACAACTCGAGGATTCTGGCCAGATCGTACTACGGAGAAGCAGGCCCGGCGCCGGCGGGTACCCTCATGACCATCTCTTTCCAGCTGGAAGGAGAGACGTTCACCGCGCTCAATGGCGGCCCGGTTTTCAAGTTCACCCCGGCAATCTCGTTCTTCGTCACCTGCAGGACGGGGCAGGAAGTGGATGCGCTCTGGGGGAGACTCTCTGAGAACGGGAAAGTGCTCATGGAGCTGCAGAAGTATCCGTTCAGCCAGAAGTTCGGGTGGGTCGCCGACCGCTACGGCCTGTCCTGGCAGCTGCACCTCACCGGTACGGAGAAGAAAATCTCGCCGTTTCTCATGTTCGTCGGTGCCCAGCACGGGAAAACGGAAGAGGCCATCAGGTACTATGCCTCGGTGCTTCCGGATTCCGCAGTCGGGCAGGTGATGCGCTACGGACCCGGGCAGGGCGATCCCGAGGGATCCGTGATGCACGCGCGGTTCACCCTGGGCGGGCAGCAGTTCATGGCAATGGACTCCAACGGTCGGCGCGATTTCACCTTCACGCCGGCGCTGTCGTTCTCCATCAACTGCGATACGCAGAAGGAAATCGACACGCTCTGGGAGAAGCTTTCCGAGGGAGGAAAGAAGGTGGAATGCGGCTGGGTGGAGGATAGGTACGGCGTCTCATGGCAGATCGTCCCGTCGATCCTCGCTGACATCGAATCAGGAACCGACCGCGCCCGGGCGAACCGGGTGATGGAAGCCGTGCTCACGATGAAGAAACTGGACATCAGGGAGATCGAGAGGGCGGCGCGGGGCTAGGTGGCGCGGGCTGAATGGAAAGCCCGCCGCCGAGGTTCTGTATGACTGACGAAGCGGCGTCCTCGGACGGCGGGCGTGAGTGGTATCGTTACTCCCTGATGTACGTCTTGAAGATCTGGTCGTACTTGCCGGATGCCTTGAGCGATTTCAGGCCGGCGTTGAACTTGTCGCTTCTCCCGTGTCGATGAGGCGCTTCGCTCGGCGAGCTTGCTCACTTCCTGCGCCACCACGGCGAGCCGGGTCACGAGGAACGTGACAAGGGCGAGCACGAGAATCACCGCCAGGGTTATGCCGATGGTCCTGAGGAACTCCCACCGGAGCTGCGCCCTGATGGACGCATCGGAAAAGTAGATGGCAACGCTGCCAATGGACGCGGGAGCCCGAATCGCTTGAGACAACGATGGCTTGAACGTCGGGGTCCATCATTTCGAGACCCACGAAAGAGGTTCCGTCTCCTCCAAGATCATCCTCGTGCAGATGACAGTCGTTCTGCTCGCCATGGGCCGAAGTGCTGATATATTCCGGACGGTATCATTTCGAAGCGGTTTTCCGTCGTACGATGAATGACCTTGCATCTAAAATCTAAAAATGTTCCAATTCTGATGGGACAATGTTCCACATCGATCACTCGGATTGGAGCAATTTGGTCGCCAAGGCAATCAGGCGCCGCGTCCGTCAGTGCAGCGGCTTTCTCCCCCTGCAGCCGTCTTCGAGGCGGTGATAGCAGGCGAGCCTGCTCTGGTCGCTTCGCCAGCAGAGGAATACGGCTTCCCCGTCGATCATTGCAGGGAAGTCCACCAGCCCGATGGAGTCAAGTGCGCCGCGCGGATTGCCCTCCGCCCAGGATGCGCTCCGCAAGCGGCAGGACCGTTCGAACGAAAGCAGGCGCCGCCTGCCGGCGCTTCCCCTGCACCCAGGAGAGCGTCAGGCCGTAGATGGCCCAGCTCACCGCATTGGCCGCCAGATCCCGATGGGATGCCGGGACGCGCCAGGCGGAGCCTGCCGCGCCAAGCCAGCCGGAAATAACCTCCTTTGTCAGCGCCTTCACCTGTGTTTCCATGAGGGAATCGAAGTGATCATGGGGAGGCTTGCAGTGCTCGTGGAACCCGGCCACGAAGCTGCAGACGGTGAGAATGAGCGCCTGCAGCGCCTCCCGGTCCGGGCGCCGTTCCCGCAGCGCGCTCCGGTCCAGCTCGCGGCTGAACGCCACGCGGATCATGGAATTGAGCAGAGCGAACTTGTCATCAAAGTGATCGTAGAAGGTGGCGCGGTTGATCCCCGCCCGTTCCACGATGTCCCGGACCGAGACCGCCGCGAACCCCTTTTCATCCATGGCCTTCTCGAAGGCCTGCACGATGAGGGTACGCGTGCGCAGCACCCGTGGATCCTCCCGCCGGGCGCACTCCGGCGCGGCCAGGGCCGCCCCCGCCTTCCATTTGACTCCCCGCCGGGGAGACGCTATATTAAACGACAGTTGTTGTTTAGACATCGCCTGTATGAATAATACCATGCGGCGGGAGGAGGGTCAAAGTGAATCGAGCGCAGAGTGCGGTTGAGCCCCGCCGCGTCTCCGTCCACCCGGCGACGAAGATCGGCGCCGTGTCTCTCACCGTGTCCAGCCTGCAGCGGCAGATTCCCTTCTACGAGAAGGTCCTGGGATTCACGGTCGCCTGGAGAGAAGACAGGAAGGCGGGCCTCGGGACCGGCGGGAAGGACCTTCTTCGGCTCGTGGAGGTTCCCGGCGCGCGCCGTGTGCCGAGGACCACGGGCCTGTACCATTTCGCGGTCCTGCTCCCGGATCGGCGGGAGCTTGCCCGTGCGGTTGCCCGGCTGTTCGACGTCGGGTATCCGAACCATCCCACGGACCACATCATGACCAAGACGACCTACCTGACCGATCCCGAGGGCCAGGAGATCGAGCTGTACACAGAGTCCCCGGAGGATGGAACATGGGAAATGAACGCGAACGGCTATTTTGCCCGACGCGCTGACGGCAGCCTGAGCGACGGGCGGGAGCCGCTTGACGTGGATGCGCTCTTCAGCAGCCTGCATCCCGGAGACCCCCTGGACCGGCCGCTGCCGCCGCAGGCGCGGATCGGGCATGTGCACCTGTACGTGCGCGACGTGCCGGAGGCGCTTGAGTTCTATACGGACGTGATCGGCTTTGACAATATGGGATACACGACGGCGTTCATGATGGGAATGGTTTCTGCTGGTGGCTACCATCATCACATCGGGCTGAACTCATGGATGGGAAAAGGAGCGCCGCCCGCGCCTCCTGGCTCCCTTGGCATGAGGCACTTCGAAGTTGTCCTCCCGTCCGGCCAGGAGCTGGATCGCGTGGTTCAGCGGGTGAAAGACGCGGGCGTTGCGATGGAGCAGACGGAGGCCGGCCCGCTGATCCGCGATCCGTCACAAAACACATTCATTCTTGCAACGGGGAGGTCTGCATGAGCTTTGATGCTCTGGCATCGCTGGATCGGATCCAGTCGACCGTTGAGGCCTTGAAGGCACGAGGCATCCAGGCTGAGATCGCGGAGAACGGGGCGGAAGCGCTTGCGCGAATCAAGGCCCTGACCCCGGCAGGCGCGTCCGTGTCGACCGGGGCCTCCCTGACGCTCAAGGAAATCGGCTTCGAGGACTATCTCACTTCGGGAGCGCACCCCTGGAAGAACCTGAAGGGTGAGTATCTTTCGGAAAAAGATCCCGCCCGCCAGACTCTCCTGCGGCGCCAGAGCGTTCTCGCGGACTACTTCCTGGGGAGCGCTCACGGCGTGGCCCAGACCGGGGAGGTGGTGATTGCCAGCATGACCGGCAGCCAGCTTTCCCCGTACGCCTATGCCGCGCAGAATGTGATCTGGATCGTCGGCGCGCAGAAGATCACGGCAACCCTGGAGGAGGCCGTGCGGCGGGTTCGCGAGTACGTTCTTCCGCACGAGGACGCGAGGATGAAAGACTCCACCGGCGGAAGGATGGGCAGCAGGGTCGGAAAGCTCATGATCTTTGAGCATGAAGCGCCGTTTTTGAACCGGAAGGTGGCCATGATCATTGTCCGTGAGAAGCTGGGAGACTGAGTGACGACGCCAGAGCCGGCTCCGCACGGGCGCGGGCTCTGAGCCGTCGTACGCCCTCTGGGGCACCTCCGCACGCATGGGCCAGTACTCGTATCGCAGAAGCCCGTTCGCACGGGCCCGAACGCATGAACGATTCCTCGCTCCATCTTGTCCGTCCAGTACGCCACGTGCTTCGTCATGATGGCGCGCTCCTCCGTGCTCATGTCCTGGCTGAACGAAGGCCGCGGCGAGTTGCCCGCGCGGCGTACTCGAATTGACAGGAATCAGACAATCGTGGAAAATCCCCGTGCCATGACTGCTGAGCGTCCGCACGCCCCGCGCGCGGGCCGCAGGCTGGCCGCAACGCTCGTCATCGCCGTACTGCTCGGACATATCGCAGCGATTGTCATCGTTCGCGACCAGAGTGCGCGCACCACCCTGAACGACATCCTCTTCCCCCTGGAAAGCCTGGCAGCCGCGGTATTCCTGGTCGTTGCCGGCCTTCGCGGCCGCGACCTGGGAAACCGGGTGCTGATCGGTTGGCTCATGCTCGGCGCCGGGTATGCATGCATGGCCTTCGGCGACATGGGATGGTTCGTCCTGGAGATTCTCGAAAGGCGCCCTCCGTTTCCGTCCGCCGCCGACATCGTTTACCTGCTCTCCTACCCGACCTACCTTGCGGGCGTCTTCCTGCTCGCCTCACCAGGCCTGAAGCCGGGGGAGAGGATTCGCCGGATCCTGGATATCGGCATTCTCATGATGTCCGCGGCGCTCGTGCTCTGGGCGTTCGTGATGGGCCCTCTGCGGGCAAAAGGCCCCCAGGAGTCCGAGCTTTTCGGTGTCCTCGCCATCTTGTATCCGGCCGGCGATCTCGCCCTCATTTCCGCGTTCCTGATCCTGGTTTTCGCCGGCCCCACGAGCGTCAGCCGGGGGTCGCAGCTCCTTCTCATCGCCAGCATCATCGGGCAGATCGTCGCTGACGCGCTTTTTGCCTTTCAGAGCTTCGAGGGCGTCTACGTCAGCGGGAATCCCGGAGACATCGCGTACATTGCGTCGTATGGCCTCGCGATGCTGGCGGCCCTCCACAGCAGAGGAGCTGCGCCTGCGGAAACACCGGAGCGTGACCGGGGCGGCTGGCGCGAACGGCTGCCGTTTCTTGGAATCCTTGTGGTCTTTTTCATCCTTCTTTGGAGCCGTATCCACCCTCTGGAGATAAGTGACACCGTGCTCGCCGTGTGGTCGGGGATCATCATTGCGTTTTCGATAGCGCGCCAGGCGCAGCAGGGCGTCGAGAACGACCGGCTCACCAGAGCGCTTCACAGTTCCCGGGAAGAGCTGGACCAGCGCGTCCTGGAGCGCACCTCTCTCCTCGCGGAGGCCAACCTCGAGCTTGCGCTCCTGGATCGTGTCAGGACGGCGCTGGCCCGGGAGACAGACCTTTCTGTCGTGCTGAAGACAATCGTGGAAGCCGTCGCCGGCACCCTGGGCTATTCCATGGTGAGCCTGTACATCCGCGAACAGGACGTGCTCGTGCTCCACAACGAGGTGGGGTACCGGAACTTGGTGCGCCGGATCGCGCTCAACGAGGGTGTGATCGGCCGCGTCGCGCGTACCGGCAAGCCGTCGCTTGTTGTGGATTCTGACCAGGATCCCGACTTCATCGACCTTGCCGGGGTCCGCTCGGAGGCGGCGGTGCCTCTTCTCAATCGAGGCGAAACGCTCGGCGTGCTCAACGTCGAGAGTCCGCGCGTCGGCACCTTTGACGACGCGGACGTGCGGCTGCTCTCCGCGGTCGCGGATCACGCGGTCATCGCCATCGAGCGGGCGCGCCTGTTCGCGCTGGTCCGCGACGCGCGCGCGGAGCTGGAGCGCCGGGTGGAAGAGCGCACGGCGGAGCTGGAGAAGAGCCAGGAGCGGCTGAGGCAGGCGGAGAAGATGGAAGCGGTCGGACGCCTTGCCGGCGGAGTGGCGCACGACTTCAACAACCTGCTCACGGTGATCATCGGCCACGCCCACATGCTCCTGGATGACATGGACCTCGCGGTGAAGTCGAAAAAGGGAGTCTCGGCGTTGCTCGAGTCCGCGGAGCGCGCCGCGTCCCTGACGCGCCAGCTTCTCATGTTCAGCCGGCGCCAGGTCATGGAGATCAAACCCCTGAACCTTGGCGCGGCCGTGGAAGGCATGGCGGACATGGTCTCACGGCTGATCGGCGAGCACGTCCGGCTGGAGGTCCGAGCGGATGCAGCGCCGTGGTCGGTTCTCGCGGACAAGGTCCAGGTGGAGCAGGTCCTTCTCAACCTCGCCGCGAACGCCGCGGAGGCGATGCCGGAGGGGGGCATACTGTCGATCGAGACATCGAACGTCTTTCTGTACGATCCCCTCCCGTCGCGCCCCGAGCTGATCCCGCCCGGCCGCTATGTCCTGCTTAGCGTGCGGGACACCGGGCACGGGATGGCCGCCGGGGTGCAGGAGCACGCCTTCGAGCCCTTCTTCACGACGAAGAAAGAGGGGACGGGAACCGGGCTGGGCCTGGCCACCGTGTACGGGATCGTGAAGCAGACCGGGGGTTTCGTGGCGCTGGACAGCGCGCCCGGCTGCGGAGCGACGTTTTGCATCTACCTCCCCGCGGTGGAGGACAAGGCTCCGGAGCCCGAGAAGCCTTCCTCCGATGGACAGCCGGTCGGTGGCACGGAGACGATTCTTGTCGTGGATGACCGTGACGAGGTGCGCTCCATCACCGGCCTGATGCTGAGGAAGCTCGGGTACACGGTCTACGAGATGACAAGCGGCCAGGCAGCGCTGGAGTTTCTCTGCACGCTCACGCACAGCGTCGACCTCATCATCACGGACGTTTCCATGCCGGGGATGACCGGCCCGACGTTCATGCGCCAGGTCGCTTCCCGGGGGCTTTCGCCCCCGGCCATCTTCATGTCCGGCTACGCTCGGGAGGCGACGGACGAAAGCACTCCGGACGCCGTTTTCATTGAAAAGCCGTTTACCACGAAGAAGCTTGCTCGGGCGGTGAGAAACGCCCTTGACGGAAACAGGCGGGAGGACGAGACACATGGATGAAAAGAAACTTCGGGAGCAGCTCGCATACTCTCTGAGCGGCAAGGGCGCGCATCTGAGCTTCGACAAGGCGGTGAAGGGATTCCCTCTGCAGCTCATCGGAACGCGCGTGGCGAACCTTGCGCACACCGCCTGGCAGCTCGTCCACCACCTGTGGATCGCGCAGTGGGACATCCTCGAGTTCTCGCGGAATCCCTCCCACGAGTCTCCCGAGTGGCCTCGCGGCTATTGGCCGGCAGAGGACGCGCCGGCAGCGGAAGAGGACTGGGACGAGACGGTGCGGAAGTTCCGGGCGGATCTCGATTCAATGATTGCCCTTGTGCGTGATCCGGAGAGTGACCTGTTCACTCCCTTTGCCCACGGGGACGGGCAGACGCTCCTGCGGGAAGCCATCCTCGTCATCGATCACAACGCGTACCACGTCGGCCAGCTTGTCGACCTGAGGAGGCTCCTGGGAGTGGGGGTCTGAGCCGGACGGCCCAGACCCCCCGACAGCGAAAGGCCGACCATTCCCGCTCTACATGGCCATCAGCTCGAAGACGTGCACCCTGCCGCCCTCGCTGACAATGGGGCAGCCCTTGACGATCTTCGCCGCCCCGGCCAAGTCGTCCGCCTGAAAGACGCTGTAGCCGTTGGTGATGTTGCCGCTTGCGCCATCCTGCACGCCCGAGCCGTTCACGGTCTTCGAGGCGCCAAAGGGAGCGCCCGCGTCGACCACGGACTTGCCCAGACCCTCGAACCACTTCGTCCAGACCTTCATCGACGCCTCCCCTTCCTGGGGAGTTGTTGGAGCCTTTCCGCCGCTATAAAGAACAACGAACTTCTTCATGTCTGCCTCCTGTCCATACGACGAACAGGGGCTGCGGAAATCGACGCGAGGAAAGTCAGTTTTTCAGATGAGCGTCCAGGAACTCCCAGGCGCCATCGGACTCCCAGGATATCGCGTGCCCCTTGCCGCGGAGAATGATCAGCGTGTGGGAGGCACCAGCCTGCTTCATCGCCCGATCCAGTGCCTCCGCCTGGCGGGGCGGCACCGTGGTGTCCTGGTCTCCCTGCAGGGTAAGGACCGGGGGAGAGTCTTTTCCGACGTACGAGATCGGGCTGGCGGCCTGGTATGCATGGGGTACTTCCTCCGGAAGGCCGCCGAGGAGATCGATCAGGGGCGCCTGCAGCGACGAGGTGCGGTACATGTCGGCCAGATCGACGATGCCCGCAACGCTCACCACTGCCTGCACCGCGCTGGAGAACCCCGGGCTGCCGCTCTGACCGTCGAGCCCGTCTGAGGGCCTTGTCACGCCGAGAAGCAGGGCGAGGTGGCCTCCTGAGGACCATCCGACCGCGCCGATCCGGTCAGCGTTGATTCCGTACTTCGCTGCATTGGCCCTCAGCCACCGAACGGCGGCCTTCACGTCATGGAGTTGGGCGGGGAACGGGTACTTCGGCCTGCCATCGACCCTTTCGCGGAGCAGCCGGTAGTCAACCGTCGCAGCCACGTATCCTCTCTCGGCCGCCTTCCTGATTGCGTTCAGGTACTGGGACCGGCTTCCACCCGTCCACGCGCCGCCGAACAGGAAGATTAGGGCCGGAAACGGCCCTTTGCCGCTCTGGGGGACGGCGAGATCGAGCTTGAGGTCCGTATCCCCGCCTCGACCGTAGGTGATTCCTTCCAGGATGCCGGAGGACGAGGCCTGTCCCCAGGAGAGGACCGCGGTGACCAGGACCAGGAAGAGCACCAGACTCCGAGATGCCGGGCTACGCATGGAAACCCTCCTCTCGCCGAAATCTCCATCCTTCTCAGGCGATTCTCCGGTGTGCCTCTTATTCTACACTTACCTGCGTCGTTGACGGTTCCATCGCCAAATGGGTAATTTCAATCGCCCTGATTGTTCAGGGGCAGCGGCGTTGAATGTCTGAAGCATTCGCTTCTGCAGTTCCACCTGGCGCGCTCCACGTGTGCCTGCTCGGCGGGTTCCGGGTCAGCATCGGCAAACGGACGCTCGGCGCCGAGCAGTGGCGGCGGAGGAAGGCCGCGCATCTCGTGAAGCTTCTCGCACTTTCTCCCGGACACTCCCTGCACCGCGAACAGGTCATCGACCTGCTGTGGCCCGACCTCGAGCCGGGCGCCGCAGTCAACAGCCTCCACCAGACACTCCATGTTGCCCGCGGTGCGCTCGGCGCCGGCGCGCGGGCAAGAGGGTACCTGAGCCTCAAGGAGGACATTATCCACCTTGGTGCGGAAGGAACGCTGTGGATCGACGTGGACGCGTTCCAGGCGGCGGCGGCTGCAGCCC
>DATKLM010000012.1:0-28100 GCA_035542415.1 Spirochaetia bacterium | reverse complement strand
TGTTGGGGAAGGAGCCCAGCAGGTCGGTCATCTTCTGCTGCGCCGCGGCCTGGTCCCAGTTGCCGTTCGCCGTTGCCAGGAGCTTGATCCCGGGGTAGTTCTTCAGGGCTTCCATGGCTGCCTGGTCCCGCTCGATGTTGCTCGGCTGGTCGGCGATGCCGCTGATGTACACGATGTTGCCCTTGCCGTTGAGCTGCTTGCCGAGCCAGTCGACGATGGGGCCCATCCAGAACTTCTGTTTCATGTGGATGTTCAGGCAGGGAGGGTTGTCGACGGGCTGGTCGTAGATGATGCACAGAATGCCCGCTGCCTGCGCTTCCTTGATCACCGGGACGAGCGCCGTGGCGGAGTTGGGGTTGATGAGGATCAGGTTCACCTTGCTCGCGATCAGGTTCCGGATCTGCGCGATCTGGGTGTTCACGTCCTCACCCGCGTTCTGAACGATGAGCTTGCTCATCCAACCTTTTGCGATGTACGCCTCGGACTGGTTGTGCAGGCTCTCGATCATCTGAACGCGCCAGCTGTGAGTAAACGGCCCGTTGCTCAGACCGACCACGAAGCCCTTGCCGCCGCCCGCGGCCTGCTCGCCACCGCCGCCTGCAAAGGCCGCTGCGGCAAACACGAGGCAGAACAGGACGGTCAGCCCCGCACCTAGCCATGTTTTCCTTGCCATTCCAGATACCTCCTATGTGCGCTCTGCAGATGGTCTACGACCACCCTTCGGGAAAGAAAGACTGTGCTTTCTTCACCTCCTTTCGGATCCGTCGAAGTTTGTGGTAGAAATACAACAAAATCTGACAAATATCACTCGAACAAGCCAGTATCTTAAATCAGTCTATCCGAGTTGTCAAATTATTTTTTGATTTCCGTAATTTTTGTAACATTTTTCCGGCCAATTATTGTGGAAGGCAGGGAACTGTGGTAAAACATGCCATATTCTGTGAGATACCAATACGGAGGAACGCCCCATGTATTCCCTGGTTGACCTTCGCTATCAGTCACAGGCTCGCACTCCGGAGCAGCTTCTTGCTCATTTGAAGAGCTTCTCTCTGGACATAAAGCTCACCGTGGGGGTCTGGTACTTCGCTCCGGGCGGCGGGAGATTCCATGACCGCTACGTCCCGGAGATGACAATTCCCCAGAGACTTGAGCTTGCCGCTGAGATGGCGAAATACGGGGTGAAGGGGATCGAGGCCCACTATCCGTCGGAGGTGAACGAGGAAAACCTGCACCTGTACAAGAAGCTGGAAAGGGATGCCGGTGTCAGGCTCGTCGGCCTGGGCCCGGACAGCTTCCGCGGCAAGGACGGGGAGTTCGGAACCCTCGCCAACCCCGACAAGTCCAAACGCGAGCGCGCCCAAAAGACGATCATCGGGGCCCTGAAGCTCGTGAAAGAGGCTGGGGCCACGCACATGGGCCTGTGGCCGGGGAACGACGGCTTTCTCTACCCGCTGGGCACGGTCTTCTACCAGATGTGGGACTGGTTCGAGGGAGCCCTGGCGGAGTGCCTGGACGAAGTCCCCGGAGTCCGCATCGGCCTGGAGACCAAGCCGTACGAGCCTGTTCCCAACAATATCTACCGCACCACAGGAGACGGCCTGCTCATGGCGCGGGACGTCGAAGCGCGACTCAAAGACCCCACCAACAGAAAGCTTCTCTCGGAGGGGCATTGCCTCGTGGGGTTCCAGCCGGAGATCGGCCATATCCTTATGGGGTACGAAGTCCTGCCGCAGGCCTACCTGAGGATCGCCCGGGAGAACCGCCTGTCTCACATCCACGTGAACAGCCAGCCTCTGGGCAACTACGACCAGGACCTCAACGTCGGCGTGGTGTCCTGGCAGGACACCGAGGCTCTCCTGTACTCCCTGAAAGCCATCGGTTATCGCGAGCACTTCGGAGTGGACATCAATCCCGAGCACATGCCCGTCATGGAAGCAATCCGCATCAACTCCCGGGCGCTGCAGATCATGAACGAGCGGATCGACAGCCTCCCCCACGACAGGATCCTGGACTGCTACTACAACCCCGAGAAGAACCGGGGAGGGCTCGAGATGGTCCTCGCGGAGAGCTACGCAGGCAGGAAGAAGTAGGACCGTTCAGCCGAAACAGGCTTCTTCGAAACAAGGCTCTCAGAAAAACCGCGGCCCCCTGCCGCGGTTTTTGTTTGTCTGGCTTCTTCTGAACCAAGGACTTCACCCCCGTCTGCACGACCGAGCTCGGGTACGTGGCGGGGCTCGAGCCCGAGTTCACCCGGCGGAACTGCAGGATCATCGGCCTGAGCGTGGATGCGCTGGAGAGTCGCGGAAAGTAGCTCCACGACATCGAGGAGACGCAGGGCCACAAGGTCGGGCACCCGATGATCGGTGATCCCAGGCTCGAGGTGGCAAAGCTCTACGACATGCTGCCGGCTGATGCCGGGGACGGCTGGAGGGCCGCACGGCGGCGAACAACGCCACGGTGCGCACCGTGTTCCTCATCGGTCCGGACAAGAAGATCAAGCTGATGTTCGCCTCCCCGATGAGCACGGGCCGCAATTTCGCGGAAGTGCTGCGCGCCCTGGACTCCATCCAGCTCACCGCCGCCCACAACGTGGCCACGCCGGTGAACTGGAAGAACGGGGACGATGTCATCATCCCGACCTCCGTCTCGGATGAAGACGCGAAAAAGAAATTCCCCAAGGGCTGGAAGACGCTGAAGCCGTATCTGCGGGTGACCGCGCAGCCCTAAGGGCCGAGCGCGCGCAGGCCGCTCCTCCACGGCGTCAGTGCGCCATGGAGATGTACGTCGAATAGTTGATGCTCGTGTTGTTGACGAAGAAGACGAGCGTGTAGCTGTAGCCCTGGACGATGGACTGCTGCTGTGGCCACTGGTAGAGGATCCCGTTCGTGCCCCGGGTGAAGACCGTGTAGCTGCCCGGGGAGATCTCGAAGAAGCCGGTGGCCTGCCCCGGGGCCAGGCCTGAAAGGTAGTCTACCGAGCCGATCCGGATCTCCAGGAATGTATAACTCGTCGTGGCGTTCTGGAAGCTCACCTGAGTCGGGAAGACGAGGTTGCATCCCGCAAGGAAAGCAACCATAATGCCCAGTGCGATTGGCTTCATGAAGGCTGCAATCAGGCTCATAGTCCCCGAACTCACGCGCGGCGTCAAGATGGCGGCGTTTTTGGGCGCGGTCGCGCTCGTCCTGGCAGCATGCAGTCTCGGCAGCCTGAGCGGGAAAGGCGGCCCGACCTCCACGACTCTCTGCGCCGCCACCGCCGCCGGCCTTTCCCTGTCCCTGAGCAGCGGCACCTCGTGGCTCAACTTCCTGGCGGGCACACAGGTCAACGGTGTCTTTGCCGTCGCCTCAGGCGTCACGACCACGTTCTATGCCGCCACGAGCAGCGGCCTCCAGGTGTCCTCCAACGGAGGGGCCGCCTGGACGACTCTCCAGTCCGGAACGATCTCCTCCGTCGTCGTTTCCGGGACCAACATCTACGCCGGGATGAACCCCGGCGGACTTGCCGTCAATACCGGCTCCGGTTTCAGCACCAAGCTGCCGGGGCAGAATGTGACGGGGGTGTTCGTCTCCGGCTTGACTGTCTATGCCGCAACAACAACCGGACTCCAGGCCTCTGTCGACGGCGGCAACACGTTTGCACCAACCACGCTCTCCGCCAGCGTCACGGGAGTGTACGCCGTCGGGTCTACCATCTACGCGGCCACGACAACAGGTGTGTGGATCTCTCTGGACGGCGGCACAACCTGGACGCAGTACACGACTGCAAATGGTCTTGGCAGCAACGTTGTTCAGGGCATTTTCGTGAGCGGTTCGATCTACGCGGCGACCACCGGGGGGCTCTCTGTCTCCTCGAACAGCGGCACCTCCTGGACGACGTTCACCCAGCTCGCCGGTGGCGGCCTGGGCAGCAACAACGTCCTCGGAGTGTACGTGTCGGGCACAACCATCTACGCCGCAACCGCCGGCGGTCTCTCCATTTCGACCAACGCCGGCACGACGTGGACCACGGCAACGGTGGTCAACGGACTTCCGACAAACACTGTCAACGGGGTCTTCGTCCAGTAGGCGTCCACGCGGGCCGCCGAGCGGCCGTGGGGTTGCCGCGGGTGCTATAATGCCGGCAACGCACGGGGAGGGCCGCCATGGACCTTGGACGGTTTCAAGGGATCGACATCGTGCTCGTGTGCGGGCTTCCGGGCTCGGGCAAGTCACATTTCGCCCGCACCCACTTCCTCCAGTCCGGCCGCAAGCGCGTCAACCGGAAGGAGCTCCGGCGGCTCATCTTCGAGATGTCAAGCTTCGGCAGGAAGTGGTCGGAGAAGGACTTCGAATCATCCGACGAGTTCCTCGTGAAGCACGTGGAACGGGAGATCGTCGAGCATCTCCTGCAGAATCACCACAAGCTGCTCATTGACAACACGAGCGTGTCGCGGGAATCCCGCAAGGGATACGTGTCCGTTGCCCATCGCATGGGACGGAGCATCGGCGCCATCTTCCTGGACACACCGGTCCGCCGGTGCATCGAGCGCAACCGGGCGCGAGAGGACTCCCTGCCCGAAATGGTCATCTCCCAGCTCATGGCTGAAAAGGAGCTTCCCGAGATCTCCGAGGGTTATCGGGACGTGCTGGTGATCGACACCTACTAGACGAGACGCCCGGCCGCGGCTATCGCTTGAAGTCGTGCGCGGCCTGGATGGCCGCGTGCAGATTCTCCCAGGGCGTATCCGCCGGCACCGTGCAGTCCGCAGCAAGGATGAAGCGCTCCGGAGCGTCTTTCAACACCGCGTTGGCAGCGGCGCGGATCTCCTCCGGCGTGCCGTGCGCCAGGATCCCCTTGCGGTCCAGGCCGCCCATGAACGGCCGCTTGAACAGGGCCGCCACGTCCCGCGCGCTCACCTGCCGGCCGGCGAGGCTCAGGCTCGTGTTCACCACGTGCCCCGGGTAGTCAGCGAAGGGCGCCAGGTCGGCGTAGGGCAGGTGATAGTCACAGACGTGCAGGATGTTGAACCGGCAGCGCCGGTTGATCTCCTCCATGACGGCAAGGTCATGCGGGCGCACGCATTCAACAAAGGCGCGCGGGTCGCTGAAACGGCCTTTTTCGCCGCCCTGCGTGGAGGAGTAAAACCCGTCGAGGCCGAGCTTGATGCACTCCCTCACGAAGCCGAGGAGGCTCTCCGTGATTGCCGCGATGCCCCGCTTGAATGCCTCCGGATTCTCCTGCGCGTGACGAACAACAGTCTCTGATCCCGCGGTCTGTCCCGCCAGCATGAAGGGCGAATACAGCGTCAGGAGAACGAGCGCCTCCCGGCTCGCGGCCCTGACGAGCCCTTCCACGACGCGAAGCGGGGCCTCGAAGAAGTCCAGGCCGTACGCGGGGACGTCTCCCCAGTCTTCGGGCCGCCGGATGTCACGCCGGGGGAAGGGGTGCTCGAACTGGATCTTCACGAAGTCCATGTCCGTTGCCCGGAAGAACTCCAGGTGCCTGTTCACCGCGGCCTGGCCGCGATGAAAGGCCGGATCGAAGTGAAGGAAAAAGGCCGCGGGTATCCGCTCGGGAGCGTGGGAAGACTCGAGCAGGCCCAGCATCAGGTCTCGCTTGTTCATGACTGGCTTCGACTATGACCTCGCCGGCCAAGCGGGTCAAGGCGGGTCAGGTCACGCGGGCGACCCTCGCCGTGACGTCGATCGCCCCGCGGAACAGAACGAGGAGACCGATCCCCACGGCACCGGCCAGGAGCGCCTCACGAGCCGGAGAGAAGACTCTCACCATCTCCGCGTCCGAGGGGATCGGGGAGCGCTCAACGAAGCTGAGGACGTATCGAACCGCCGCAGCGAGTGCGCCAACGGCAAGCCACGCGAAACCCAAAGCCTTCGGGAAGCGCTGCAACCCGCCGCGCGGGTAGGCGATCGCGCCGATGATGAAGAAGCCTATGTCCCGGGGAAGATCAGCAAGCGCGACCCGGAAGAATCCGTGCCGCATGTACCACAGGTTGTCGATGCCGAGCACCTCGGTCCAGCTGGTCAGGCGGCCGCCGAACAGGAGCTTCAAGGGAATCGTCACCGCGCCGTAGGCAACCACGGGCAGCGCGAGCCGCACGAGACGTCCGCTGAGGAAAGCCAGCGCTCCACCGCTCCTTTCGTACGAGCCCACCATGAAGTAGCCGGAGATCATGAAGAACAGGCTCATGAAAAGGGATCGGTTCGCCAGGAAAAAGGGTCCCACGAGCACGGTTCGGAGGCTTGCCGTCACCATCCCCGATACGCCCGCGGGCCGGAGAAATGCCTGCCCCACGTTGTACGCGATCACGAGGATCGTCAGCATGATGCGGTAATTGTCGCTGCAGAAGAGGCGGTTCTCTGCCTTCATCGTGGTGTTCTCTCTGGAATTCAATACTGGGACAGGCGCTCCTGGTCATCGCAAAAAAGAGGGATTCCGTCTCTGCCCCTCATTTTGGGACCCAAAATCCCACATTCTTGTGATGCGCCGGCGGGGTCCCCTGACCTATTGTCTGAAGCCGAGAGGAGCGTGAAACGATGAACGCAACGAAGAGACTTGAGAACGTCGAGGTTGAGGGCCTGTACCGCCGCTACGGACCCATGGTCCTGCGCAGGTGCAAGAGCCTCCTCCGGGATGACGAGCTGGCCGCTGACGCCATGCAGGACACGTTTGTGCAGGTCCTTCGGCACCGCTCCACGCTGAACACGCGCTACCCGTCGAGCCTCCTGTACCGCATCGCCACCAACACGTCCCTCAACATGCTGAGGAGCCGGCGGCGGAAGTTCACGGTGAGCGCGGAGCCGTTCATTGCGAGCATCGCCGGCGGCGACGACCTGGAAAGCAGGTTTCTCGACGCCTGGCAGCTGGACCAGGTCTTCCTCGGAGTGAAGGAAAGCACGCGCCGGGCGGCGCACATGCACTACCTCGAGCAGAAGACTCTTGCGGAAACCGCGGATGAGGTCGGGATGTCGATCTCGGGGGTCCGCAAGCGCCTGCGGTCGCTTCGGGACCAGGGCATGGAGCGCCTGGCGGGGTAGACCGCCGGGCGCGGACGAGGCAGGGAACGGCCGGCCGGCCCTCAGCCGGACTCGGGGCCTTCCTGCCGCGCCGCCGGCGCCGTCACGGTCACCTTCGTCCCGGATCCGGGATCGCTTTCCACGCTCAGCGTGCCCGCGATCCTTTCCACCCTCTCCCGCATTCCCCGCAGCCCCGCCCCGCCGCTCTTCTGAGCCTGATGCTTCCGGAATCCCACCCCGTCATCGATGATTTCGAGCCTGCTCATCCCGTCTCCATGGTAGAGGGAGATCCTCACCGACTGCGCTTTCGAATGCTTCAGCGCGTTGTTGAGCGCTTCCTGGGCGACCTGGTACATCTCGCGGCGCGTACGCGGGGCCAGGCGCTCCGTTCCCTCCACGCGGAAGTTGACGACGATGCCGCCGCGCGCCTCCACGGCGTCCAGCCGCACCTGCAGTGCCTCGGCGAGAGTGCCCGCCTCCAGGACAGGGGGGCTCAGCTCGAAGATCAGGAGGCGCATCTCCCGCAGCGCCTCCCGCGCCGTCGTCCCCAGTTCCCGGAGGTGTCCGGCTGCTTCCGTTGCCTGCCCGGACTGCAGGAGGCGCGCGGCGGCCTCCGCGTACAGCGTGACGCTGTACAGCGACTGCGTCACCGAGTCATGCAGCTCACGGGCCAGCCGCGCGCGCTCCGCAAAGGCCGCGGACTGCTCGGCCTGGTCCCGCAGGCGCGCGTTCTCGATGGCCAGGGCGGCCTGGCTGCCGATGCTCGTGGCCAGCTGCACGTCCTCATCCGTGAACCGGCGCGGCCGGCGGTAGTACAACGTGATCCCGCCGTAGTTCTGGCCCTGCACGACCAGGGGCACGGCGAGAATGGCGCCGAACCCCTGCCCGATGAGCAGCTCGAGCCCGCTCAGGTCCTCCGCGAACTCGGGGTTCGGTTCGCCCTGCTGGCCGTCCCCGAGAGCCTGGCCTTCCACGAAAGCCGCCGTATCCGGCACGGCAATCGGCTTCTTCCACGCAAGCGCGCGCCCGGCGGCGCCCTTCCCCAGCGTCAGCTGGACCGTGGACACGCATTCCAGGTCGAGGCCGCAGGCTGCGCGGATGCGCAGGGGACCTTCCGAAGACTCCATCTGGAACAGGGATGAGGCATCGCACTTCATGAGCCGGCAGGCCTGCGTGATGATGAAGTCCAGCGTCTCCTGGAGCGGGCTGTTGGAGTTGAGGAGCGCCAGGATCTCCCGCAGGCCTTCGGCAACCTCGCTGCGGCGGTTCGCCTCCTCGTGCCCGAGGCGCTCGGACTCCAGGAGGCGGGCGTTCTCGATGGCAAGGCCGATCTGCCGGCCGATGGCGATGAGCAGCGACCCTTCCTCCAAGCTCAGCGTGCGGTCACTGCGGGAGTTGATCACGAATCCGCCGACCATCTTCCCCTTGGAGAGGAGCGGCACGCCGATGACGCTTTGGATCCCTTCTGCCTCGATGTAGTTGCGAAGCTCTCCCAGCGGGAACTCCTCAACGCGCCAGGACAGGGGCTGCTCGAGATTCAGCTCCCGGCCGGCGAGCGCGGCCTCCAGCGGGAGGCGCGTCATGTTGTTCACGAACTCCCGGGAGAGCCCCTTGTGGGCGAGCATGACGAGCGTCTCGGTCTTTTCTTCCAGCGTGTACGCGCCGCCGGCCTCCAGGCCGAAAGCCTCCAGGGTCTGCTCCAGGGAAACGAGGAGGATCTCCTTCAGGTCCACGAGCCCGCTCGCCACCGCCGTGATGGAGTTGAGCAGGGCCAGCTCGCGCGTGCGGTCCTGCACGCGCTGCTTCAGGGTCTTGTACGCCTTCTCCAGCTCCGTGGAGACCTTGCTGCTTGTCGCCAGGGTGAGCACGTGACGGCCGGAGAAGCTGTCCAGGAGCACGGCCAGGCAGATCACGAGGACCGCGAGAGCCGAGCCGGCCTCGATCCATGAGCCGAGGGAGAGCGGGTTTTCCGCCTCCGTCATCCAGCGGCCCAGGATGTCGGCCTGGGCCAGCGCGGCGAAGCCGGCGTACCCGCCGAGACTCAGCCCCAGGCAGAGGTAGCCCGCGCCCGGCCCGAGAAAGATGACGGCCACGGCGGGAAGGAAGACGAAGTACAGGCGGCCGCTGCCGGCCAGTCCCATGCGCGCGAAGCTCGCAACGGCGATGGCGTAGATCAGGCCGATGAAGATCCATGCTTTGGGCGTGACCTCGAGC
This sequence comes from Spirochaetia bacterium, assembly GCA_035542415.1. GTDB lineage: Bacteria > Spirochaetota > Spirochaetia > SZUA-6 > Fen-1364 > Fen-1364. The sequence continues at coordinate 18,873 of DATKLM010000012.1, read as the reverse complement.
CTGCGGAGGAAGGCGAGCGCTATCAGGCCGCCGTAGACGACGGCGTACACCCACAGGAGCGGGCTCAGCTTCCCGCTGATGAACGCGTTCACGACCACCGCGCCGATGGCGGGCAGGCCGGCCGCGGCGACGACAATCAGGAGCAGGCGGAGGGCTCGTGTCCTCCACTCCTGCAGCTCCCTTTCCGCGAGTTTCCAGGTCTCAGCGCTGATTGCGGGGCTCATCGTCCCCCGATTGTACGGCCAGGCGCGTCACCGCGTCCAGAAGATGCGCCGGATCCTCGCCCTTGCAGACGAAGGCATCCGCGCCCGCCGCCCGGGCGGCGAGCTCACACCGGGCGTGGAGAGAGAGAACGAGGATTTTGATCTCGGGGTGCCGCGACTTGATGTGCTGGGTTGCCGAGAGCCCGTCCAGCTCCGGCATGCGGATGTCCATGAGAATGAGGTGAGGATGGACCTCCTCCGCCAGCCGTTCCGCCTCCAGCCCCGTTGCTGCTTCCCAGATTTCCGGATCGGGCAGAGAGGCGGAGAGAATGGCGCGCAGGCCGGCCCGCGTATGCTTCTGATCGTCGGCGATGATGATTCTCATGAGTGTCTTCAGATGGGGTGCTCTTTCGAGAATATAAAACCGGCGGGGGCCGGCGTCGCATCATCAAAAAGAGTGATTTCGCCCTGCGCTTTATGAGCCGGAGGCGGGCACGTCGTCGAGGGATGCGAGGCCTGAGCGCAGCGCGTACAGGGCAGCCTGCGTGCGGCTGGCAAGGTGCAGCTTTCCCAGGATGTTGCTCACGTGGCTGCGGACCGTCCACTCCGCCACGAAGATCTTCGCCGCGATCTCCTTGTTGCTCAGCCCCTGCGCAATGAGCCGAAGCACGTCCAGCTCGCGCTCGGTGAGCGGATCCGCGGTGGGTTTTCCCTGCCCCGGGTTGGACAGCTCCAGGAGGACTTTGCGCGCTATTGAAGGCTCCAGGGAAGGCTCCCCGCGGTGCACCTGCCGGATGGCCTCCAGGAGCTGCTCCGGCGTGGAGTCCTTCAGGAGATAGCCGAGGGCCCCCGCCTTTACCGCGGGGAACACCTTGTCGTCTGCAGCGAAGCTCGTCAGGACGAGGATCCTCGTTCCGGGCTGCGCCCCGGTGATCTTCCTGGTGGCCTCGATCCCGTCCATTTCGGGCATGACGAGATCCATGAGGATCACGTCCGGCTTCAGCGAGGCCGCTTTTTCCACTGCCTCCACCCCGTTTTCCGCCTCTCCCACCACCTCCATGTCCTTCTCGGTGGCCAGGAGAACCTTGATCCCCTTGCGGACGATGTTGTGATCATCAGCAATCAGCAGGCGTATGGTCTTTTTCACGGGCCCGTTCTCTCTGGCCGGCGATTATAGCATAACAATGAGGGAGGGGCTCGCGCCCCTCCCCGTTCTCATCCACCTGCCTCGGACGGCCTCAGACCTCAGGCGCTCGCGGGCAGCGTTGCCTTTTCCGCGTTCCCGGCCTTCACGGCTACGGCGCCGTAACCTGCATCGCCATCGAGGAGGAGCTGCGCTCGGCCAGCTTGGTCACCTCGTCCGCAACCCCGGCGAATCCGCGGCCGTGCTCGCCGGCCCGCGCCGCCTCGATGGAGGCGTTCAGCGCCAGGAGGTTGGTCTGGTCGGCGATGTCGGAGATGACGTTCACGTGGCCTTCATAGGAGTCCTCGGAGGCCGCCCGTCTTGAAAAGCAGTTCCATAACGTGGAACGCCGAAGGAACAATGGAACAACGCCGGCCTCTTACAACGTGAGGTTCGTGTGAGCAATTGCCCGCTCAGTTGCGGCGGACAGGGCCGTGACCGCGCGCTTGCCCAGCCGGTCGCACACCCAGCCCCAGTGCATGGAGACGTCATCACCGGGCTTGTAGTCTTCCCCGATGCCGGCATCACGCCGGAGCACACTCGACGGGACAACTGGTCCGAGGCCGAGCCTTCCCTCGGCGAAAACGAGCGGGGCCCGATCGACGATCAGCGCCGATCCTTCCACCACCTTCACGCGGCCCCAGCTGATCCGGCACTGGTCCATGCGCTCAACGGCGACTGCGGCGCGGTCGTCCCGCATGAGCCCCGCCCGGCGATACACGTCGAGCACGTGGAAGTTGTGGTGCGGTTTTGCGCCGCTCGCCAGGCCGGCGGTCATCCAGGAGAACTCCCGCCCGCTCATGCGCGGTAGAAACCGGTCCTTCAGGGACTCGTAGAATCGTGAGGCTTCCACGCGTTCCAGTAGGTCGTTGCCGATCCAGTACGCCTCTACGACCCGCCGGTCGAACGGATCACCGATGCCGTTCGCCCCGGCGATGATGCGCAGGTACGGCAGCGCCCCTTCGAACTGCACGGCGAGGCGTCCCAGGCCTTCGTCCTCCCGTGCCTCCTCCAGGTAGCCCTGGAACCCGGCGTGATCGTTCGGCCCGCAATAGCCCAGGAGGTTCGGGGCGAAGGCGTAGCGGGCAAACAGGAGCAGTCCGCTCACCGGCGTCCCTCCCGGGCCTGCTGAGCCGCGCGCACCTCGGCGCGCCGGCCGAGAGTGAAGACCACGATGACAGCGGCGAAGGCAAGCGCAAGGCCCAGCCACCGGGACGGCGGAATCTCCGCGGTCCGGGAAACGAGGACGAGTGCCGTCGTTAGGATCGGAGAGCCCGCGGGGATGGCTGTGACGGCCGTGGCAGAGGCGTCACGCAGTCCCAGCACTGACGTGAGGGTGAAGGCAAGGAGAAGAATGCCGGTGACTGCGACGAACTCCCATTGCAGGGGCGTGAGCGCTGCCACCAGGCCCAGGCGCCCCGAGGCGGCAACCCAGAGCATGAGAAGGACCGAGCCCGCGCTCATCTTGAACATCATGACGATGAGGGGCGGGACCGACCCCAGGAGAAGCTTCATGATCACGAAGTCCACCGCCCAGAGAAGCGTCGCGGCTGACACCAGGATTACCCCAGTGTCCCATCGGACCGCCCCGGCGGCAATGCCGATCGTCAGCCCGATGAGGAGCACCAGGAGAGCTGCCCAGATCGCGGCGCTGAACCTCTCTCCCAGGAAGACCGCCGCCAGCCCCGCGACCACAAGGAACTGGGTGTGGTCGATCACGGAGGCGGTGACGGGGGTGGTGAGCTGGAGGCCGCGGAAGTACAGGGCGTACGACAAGCTGCCCCCGATCACAGCGACGAGCACCAGGAGGAGCAGCTCCCGGGCGGTCAGCCTTTTCAGCGATGAACGCGCGTTCGACGACCAGCCGAACGGCACCAGGAGCGCAAGGCCGGTCACCGAGTTCTTGAGCGCGGTATAGAGCGTTGAGTCGCTGAACGTCCTCACGCCAAGGGAGTTGACGTAGATCGCCACGCCGCTCGCCGCCATGGCGAGCACGGCAAACACGTAGCCGCGCCGGGGGTCACGGGGCCTCATCATCAGGTCGAAACGCGCGTAGGCGGGCCTTCCTATCGGCTTTTCAGGTAGTTCTCGAAGGAACGATCGTAGCTGCGCTCTTCGGCCGGCGCGAAGTAGCAGGCCGGAAGCTCTCCCGCGTCGCGGTGATAGGCGATGCATTCACAGCAGATGCCCTTCCTGCTGCACGGGTAGGTGCAGTTGCAGCCGACCTTGTTCGACTCCTGCGTGCAGGTTCTCATGCGGTCATCATACCATGATTTTGTGATGCGGTGGTCTACCGGGCTCGCTGAGACTACTTTCCCGGGCGGATCTCTCCCAGCCAGGCATCGAGAAGGCGCATGTTCCCAAGGGAGTCGTCCCAGCTCACCGCCGGCGCCTGCCTCTGCGCGATGTGCGCGTCCACCATGTCCGCCTCGTAGCTGTAGAGATCCCGGTCCGCTTTCACAACGATCTCCCGCGGCGTGTCCCTGCCGGGCGTTCGGTGGAGGATCTTCTCCGCGGGCCAGCGCGTGGAGCGCGGCAGGGGCTTGAGCGCCGTGCGCGCGGGAGACGATGGCAGCCAGGGATTCGGCACCGAGAGGCTGCCCTTTGTGCCGAAGACGATCGTCTCGATGGGCATGTCACAGGAGACGCCGCAGGCGAGCTGCGCGATGATTCCCCGCGGAAACTCCACCGTTGCCGCGCTGAACGTGTCCACCCCGCTGGGGCCGATGACGCCGTTCGCCTTCACGCGGATCGGGTCGGCAAAAGGCGCGCCCAGCGCAGCCCCGGCAATGAAGCGCGACATGGAGGCCGGGTAGCAGCCGACATCGAGGATGGCGCCACCGCCCAACTCCCGGTTGTAGAGGCGGTGCCCGGCATCGAACGGGAAGGAGAAGCTGAACGTGGAACGGATGGAGAGCACGTCCCCGATGGCCCCATCCCGGATCAGCTCGGCCAACCGGGCCATCTGCGGATGGCAGCGATACATGAATGCCTCCATGAGGAATACGTCGCCGCGGCGCGCGGCATCGATCATCGCTTCCGCTTCCGCCGCGCTCAGGCCCATGGGCTTTTCAACCAGGACGTGCTTGCGCGCCTGGGCGGCCTTGATGGCCCATTGCGCGTGCAGGGGATGGATGAGAGAGACGTAGACGGCATCCACCTCGGAATCCGCAAGGAGATCCTCATAGCGGGCGTAGCGCCGCGGGATCTGGAAATCATCGGCCAGCGATTCCCCTCTGCCCGCAGTCAGGCTTGCGACGGCCTGAACGTTTCCGGATGCGGAAAACCGGACCCCGTTGGCGAACACGCGGGCAATCTCCCCCGCGCCGAGAAGACCCCATCTCGTCACGTGCAGCTCCTTTCTCCGAAAGGTAGGAAGGCTTCGCGGAACGGTCAACCGCCCCGCTGATGCGGCCAAGCTTGACAGCCGCGGGCCTCGCGCTAGACTGGCCGGAGGAGGCGGCCATGCTCGTTCAACGTGCCAGGAAGCTCCCCGGGATCAGCCCGCGGGCGTGGGAGCACCCGGCGGACAGGGCGGCCCTGAGCGCTTTGCGGTCCGTCCCGGGGCTCGATGAGCTCGTGAAAATGGTCGTGGGGGGAACCACGGAGCGGTCCATCCGGCTCCTCCACGTCTCCAGCTGCGTCAAGGTAACTCCCACTCAGTTCCACCGGGCGAAGGTCCTGCTGGACCGGGCGGTGGACATCCTGGACTGGCCCGTGCTGCCTGACGTATTCGTGGCGAACAACCCGTTTTTCAATGCCGGCGCGTACGGCGTCCGCTCACCCTTCATCGTCCTGAACAGCGCCATCCTTCGGGCGCTCACGGACGACGAGCTGTACTGCGTCATCGCTCACGAGGTGGGCCACATCATGAGCGGCCACACCGTGTACAAGACGGTGCTGTGGGTTCTGCTCAGCGTTTCGTTCTCCGCGCTTCCCATTGCGCGGCTCCTCGTTCAGCCCCTCCTCCTTGCGCTCAAGGAATGGGACCGCAAGAGCGAGCTCAGCGCCGACCGCGCGGCGCTGCTCGCCCTGCAGAGCGAAACGGAGAATTACAGCCTCATCATGAAGATGGCCGGCGGGGAAGATCTGTCCCAGATGAACATCAACGACTTCTTTTCCCAGGCCCTGGAGTACGAGAACGAGAAAGGCGTTATGGACAGCTTCCTGAAGCTCCTCAACACGATGAGGGAGTCCCATCCCTTTCCCGTGGTGCGCCTGCAGGAGCTGCGCACGTGGGCTTCCTCGGGTCAATACCAGGCCATTCTCGGCGGGAACTACCCCCGGCGCGGCCAGACGGAGGAAAGCGCGCGGGAGGACCTGAAGGAAGCGGTAGACTCGTACAAGTCGGCCGCTGACGCGAGCGGGGATCCGGTGATGAAGGCGGCCAAAGACCTCGGGGAAGCCATCGGCAGGGCCGCCGAAGGGCTTCGGGACAAGCTCAACGACAGGTTCCGAAAGGAATAGGCCGGCGCCTCAGCCGCGATCGGCCTCCTCAGGGTAGTACTTCCGGATGCAGTCCGGGCACAGCCCATGGCTGAAGTTGACCTCGGCGCGCCTGCTGATGCAGCTCTCCACGGGGCCCCCTGTGCCCTCATCGCCCCTGATCTTCTTGCAGTTCGAACAGATTGGCAGGAGGCCGCCGCCGGTTACTGGTGGGCGCGGTCTCGGGGAAGTAGTATACGGTCGAATCGGGGCCTCATGACGGAGGCCCTGATTCTTCTGAAGGACCTCTGGCGGCGTGCCCGTTGAGACCCGCACGTTTGAACAAGAACATTCCGAAACCTTCTGTCCGGACCCGCCATGATCGAAAGTTCACATGAAGCTCTACCGAATCCTCCGCAAATGAAGAGAGCCGCCTGATTTCGCGGAATCTTAACGGTTCTTCGCGCGCAGCGCGCTACGCTCTTGGCAAGTCAATCGTTCCACAACAATCGCAGCATCTGAAAGCGCTGCAAGAACGCGCGGACTGGACTCCGCGCTCACGAGAAGGAGCATGAGATGGATTCAACGAGAATCAGCGACCAGGCCCTGACGGAGCTCATTACCGGCACGTCCCCGGTGGAGTTCGACTTCCTCGCGGCGAAGATCCTGCTGACGAAGCTCCGTCATCTTGCGCGCTTCGACAGCTCACCGACGACGCTCGCGAAAAGCGTCACAGAGTTGAGGAATCTGTTCAATCGCTTCCAGCAGAACGCCGCTGTCCAAAGCGATCTTCAGAAGCTCACCAGCTCCTCCGGAAGCCCGGGAAGCGCAGAGGTTCTCTTCAGCCCGGAGGAGGTGGCTGCCAAGATCGCCCAGGGCCAGATCCTTGTGCTTGCCGGTGACCACGCTCTTCTGAGGCAGATCCCTCCGGGGAACTGGATCGGCGGGACGATCCCGTATTTCATGGCAACGCGCGGCGGCGTTTTTACCAAGGAAAAGCTCTTTGTGACCGAACTGCCCAGCTATGCGACCTCGATTTCAATAAGGACCTACACGCAGGACACGATCTCCTCTGTCTATAAGGACGCCCCGGAGAACGGCCTCAGTATCATCATCATTCCGGGCTCAAGCCAGATCCACTTTTCCTTTGCGCTGGACGCGCCGTCCTATGATCTGTTTGCCCTGAGGCCCCTGATGGGCTGGATATCGGGCTGCGACGTCGCCGATATCGGGAAGGTGGCTCCCGAGGTTGTCTCGGGGAAGAACAGACTCCCGCAGAGAAACGCGGCCGTCGTCATGCACCTCGGACTGCCGGCAGACAGGCAGGCGACCATCAATATCGTCAACATCTTCCGACAGGGATCCGGCGATTCAATCACGTTTGTCGAGGACGGATTCAGCGCCGTGGATGCCCAGATCAACGGCGTCCGGCGGGAGTTCGCGGAATACCTTCAGGAGAAAAAGATCAACACCAAGCTCCCGCTGGTTGCGAACTACAGCGGGGCCCTCATCAACACAAGTTTCCAGGCAATCGACCAGGCACAGAAAAAAGTCAGTTTCTACGCGCCGGTGTTTCGCGGCACTGAATACAGGGTGGCGGCTCCGATCGGCGACTACGTCAGTGCATTCAACAGCAACGTGCCGCGGACGGCGGCGCAGAGAGCCGCCTTTTCCTGCAATTGCATTCTGAACTACCTCTATTCCGAGCTGGAAGGGAAGCGGACGGGCTCCCTGATGGGACCGATCACGTTCGGAGAGATTGCATACCAGCTTGTGAATCAGACGCTGGCGTTCGCGACGATCCAGAGCACAAAAGAGCACTGACGGTCCTTCTCGATCCTGCTCCTGCGGCCACGGCATGGTATAGTTCCCGCGGAGTGAAACACTACCGGTACGTCATTGTGGGGGCGTCGATTGCCGGGCTCTCCGCGGTACAGGGCATCCGCTCGCGAGATCCGCGCGGGGAGATCCTCGTGGTTCATGGCGAGAGTCGTCTTCCCTACAAGCGCACGCAGCTGTCCAAGCAGATAGCTCGGGGCTTCTCCGGTGACCAGCTCGCCATCCATCCGCCGGACTGGTATTCAGCGAACGGGATTGAGCTGCTCCGCGGAACCCGCGCGATCTCACTCCAACCTTCGTCGCGGGAGCTGGCTCTCAGCACGGAGGACGTGGTCGGGTATGAAACCCTCCTGATCGCAACCGGCGCCTCGCCCGTGGCTTTGGCGATACCAGGTACGCAGCACCTGGAATACCTGCGGGATATCGTTCAGGCAGAGGCGATCATGCGCAGGCTGAAGGAGGTCGACGAAGCTGTTTCCATCGGCTTCGGTGTCCAGGGCGTCGAGCTGGCCGACCAGTTCGCTTCTGCGGGAATCGCGACAACGCTTCTGGGCTGCAACGACCGGCTGATGAGCAACTGCCTCGATGCCGAGACGGGCAGGCGGCTGGAAGACCGGGCCGTGGCCGCCGGCGTGAGGGTGGTGAGATGGGGAAAGGTCCGCGAGATCCGCCGGGAAGGCCGCCGGTACGAGGTGGTCGCGGAGGAAGGAGAGATCGAGACCGGGATGGCAGCCGCTTCCGTGGGCGCGGTGCCGGTCGTGGACATCGCCGTGTCCGCCGGGCTCCCCGTGGAAGAGGGCGGCCAGGGCGGCGTGATCGTGCAGACGGACATGAGGACGGGGGTGGAGGGGATTTTTGCGGCCGGCGACGCGGCAGCTCCGTTGCCCGGCGCCTCCTGGGGCTTGTGGCATTCCGCCGAGGCAAGCGGAATGACGGCCGGGGTCAACATGGCCGGAGGAGACCTGCGCCCTGACCCGAAGCCGTTTCGGCTGAAATGCGAAGCTTTCGGCGGCTGGCTGTTTTCTCTGAATTATGCCCGCGTGTCCGCCGACGAACAGGCCGAGCCGTGCCTGCTGAGGAACTCCCCGGACCTGTACCTCAGGGTCTGGGAGCGGGAGGGGCGGACCGTGGGTGCATTACTCGATCTGTACCCTCGACCCGATCCGCCGCGGACGAAGGCCCTTGGAAAGCAGCTGGAACGGCTGATCGGCGAGGGGGCTGGGGCCGGAGATATCCTTCGGGCCCTGGGAACCTAGCCTGCCGCAGCGTGCGGTTCTCTACGGCCGCCGAGGCACCGCGCAGGGCATGGCCGCCGGGAGGCTTCCTGTTTTCAGCCGTACCCGTGCAGGCTGGAGAGAAGGAAGTTGACTCCGAAGAAAGTGAAAATCGTAGACGCGAAACCGACAATGGCGAGAACGGCCGAGATCGTTCCTCTCAGGCGCTTGACAAGCCGCGTGTGAAGGCATGCCGTGTACACGAGCCACGTGACCAGGGACCAGGTCTCCTTCGGGTCCCAGCTCCACCACGTTCCCCACGCCACCTCGGCCCAGACCGCACCGAAGATGAGCGCGCCGACCGTGAAGATCGGGTACCCCGCGGCGACGGAGGAGTACGCGATCCGGTCAGCCGCCGCGCGCGTCTCTTCGCGACGCGCGGCCAGGAAGACGACCGCCGCCGCGACACTCACCACGAAGAAAGCCTCGCCGATGAACGCAAGCGTCACGTGCAGCACCAGCCAGAGGGATTGCAGGGCGGGAATGGGAGGCTGGATCTCGCGAGGCACGAGTGGGGAGGAGGAAATCGACAGAAGGGCCAGCGCCACGAAGGTCACGCCGGGCAGAATGAATCGGGAGGCTGCTGATTTCAGGAAGAGCCGCAGCGCGAAGCCTGCAAGGCAGATGACCGCGGAGAAGAACACGAGGGACTCATACATGTTCGTCACCGCCGGGAAACGGATCAGGATGCTTCTCTCGACGGTCACGGCGAACAACAGCACGCACGCGGCGAGAAGCGCCCAGTGAGACACGGGGTCCCTCGTCTCTCCCCGGATCAGGAGAAACACGGTCTGGACCGCCGCGGAAGCGGCAATGAGGACGAGGGCAGTCGTCGCAAAGACCTGCATCATGGGCTGACCGTGCTCTCGCGCCTGTTCTGGATGAACGTCAGGGCGAGTCCCGCACCCAGGAGCACGACCCCCACGATCACCAGCGCGAAGCCGGGGTCTCGCACGACGCGAAGCCCGGTGACCAGCTTCTGCGTGACGCCGAGCAGGGTGTACCCACCTAGGGATTCCGCCACGGCGAGTGTCCGAGTCGAGATGAGCTTCCTTCCGCGGTACTGCTGAAGCAGGGCTTTCCAGACGCCTCCGTCCACCACGGCGTCCGCAAAGTACCAGAGGGAATCGCGGTCTTCGAAAATTCCGCCCACCGGGACCGTGGTCTCTGCGCCGGTGCGGTCGCGAAAGCGGAACGTCGAACGGTTTTCCCATGTGAACTGATAGACGGACACTCCGTCGACCCGCAGCGGGTGGTTCACCCGGATGGGAAAGGCGCTGGTTTCCAGCGCCCCGTCCCGCATCACATCAACGGTCGATATCCATGCCCGAGGCATGCCGCTGCTGTACGTGAGGTATTCGAAGGAACGGAGCCTGATCGTGGAACGAGGCGTCACGGCGACCTCTTCTCCCGGGGCCATCACAAAGTCGGACTCGCGGCGCGCAAGCGCCGTGACAAGCCCACCGGCTGCCAGCACGAGCAAGGCGACGTGCACGATGTCCGGTCCGTACCGCCGGTCCGCCTTTTTTCGTGCCTGGCGGACCATCCGGTCCACCGTGCAGATGCCGAGGTTCAGCGTGAAGAGCAAAACGGGGATGACGAACAGGAGGGAGGAGAAGTACGTCGTGAAGCCGATCGTCATGATCACCGTGTACAGCGCCGGGGGGTACCTTTCCTGATAGTATGTGCGTTCCCTCCCCTGCGGTACGAGCGTTGACAGGAGGGAAAGGGCGGTGATCACGAGGATCAGCGCGATCCCGAGCCGCACGGACTTCAGGAGACGATACAGCACCCTACTCCTCGGGCGGCCCCGGCGGGGCGCTCGCCAGATCGGTCATCCTGATCTTCTCCGCGTCGAAACGCTCCGCCGCTTTCATCATGGCGTCCAGGGCCGCGTCCGCCTCCATCGCCGCGCCCCGGCGGAACCGCAGGGGGTTGAGACGCGCCACGACGAAGGCCTTGAGGTACGGGCTCGTGAAGCCGCGCGCTTTCAGACCGGCAACGGCCTCGGCGACGAGGTCATCGAGGTCCAGCAGTTTCTGTGCCCTCTGGGAGCGGATCTCCAGGGCCTCGGGGAGAGGCTCATCCATGAAGGCTTCCACGCGACGGAGAATGGGGTGATAGGCGCCGCCGCTGAGCCTGCCGCGCTTTTCGTATCCCAGCCCGAGGGTGAGGTAGTCCGGCTCCTCGAACTCCAGGGCGTAGTCTGTCTCCGCGCGGGGAGCGAGCTCCACGAGGGAGCGCGCCATGCGCACGACCTCCAGCGCCTTCTCCCTCAGGTTATGGCCCTTCTCCGTGTTCATGGCGAGGATCTGGTAGGCGACGGTGAGCTCAGGCACAACGACGGTAAGGATGGAACGCGCGTTGAGGCGCTTCATGGCGGCCAGGCGGTGGTGGCCGTTCGGCGTCCAGAAGCCTCCCTGCGGAGCGCGCACCACGATGATGGGGTCGAGGAATCGACCCATCCGCCCGATGACGTCTCCGAGTCTCTTGACGTGCGTCTCCGACAGGTCTCTCTGGAACGGCGTCGGCTCGACGCTGTCCGTGGGGAGGCTCGCCACGAGCTGCCAGTGGCCGCCCACCGGCTCGCGGTAGGCCCCCATGACGCCGCCGCCGTGCTGCCGCACTGCCTCGATCAGCTCCGCGATCTCGGGAGGGGGGGAGCCGGCCGCCACCTCGGAGGCGGTCAATCCGCGGGGGGACGCGGGCTTTCTGCCGCGCTTCTTTGCGGGCGTCTTCCCGGGCGGCCTGGATTTCCTGTCTTCCGTGTTCCTCTTTTCCAGCATGTGCCCAGTCCGTTCCTGAGCAAGGTATCATGCGCTGACGTTCGACGCGAGTAGCTACCCGCAGTGCACGGGCGGCCGCCGCTCCGCCCACGGTCTTGCCTTCTCCAGCTGAGCGGCGAGCCGGAAGAGAGTCCCTTCCCGGCCGTAGGGGGCGGCGAACTGCACGCCGATGGGAACGTTGTCACGGTTCCAGTACAGAGGCACCGACATCGCCGGATCTCCGGTGACGTTCTGCGTGCGCGTGAAGGCCACGAAGGACAACGCGAGCCTGATCGAACTTCCCGGATCGTCCGGTGACGGCTCGAAGGACCCGAGCGCTGTCGGGGGGACCTGCATGGTCGGGGACAGGAGGATGTCCCAGGCTCCGTCGCAGTACCAGCGGGCAATCTTCCGCGAGAAACGCTGCAGCTCCTCCCACGTTTCCAGGTACGCGGGGCCCGTGATCCGCTGGCTCGCCTCGTAGAGGTCCCACGTCACCGGCTCCAGGTCCCCCCGCGTCACTTTCTTTCCGAGCGTGCGCTCCCAGTAGGCGACGCTATGCCCGACCATTGACGAGAAGATCGTGATGAAGCGCTGCGGCAGATCGGGCCAGGCGAATGCCGCCGGATCTGCTTCCTCCACCCCGTGGCCCAGGGACTCACAGAGTCCCGCCGCATCGCGGACCGCCGCCGCGCAGTCCGGGTGCAGCGCCGTCTCTTGGTTCCAGCCGTCGGGAACGCGGGAAAGGAAGGCGATCTTCAGGCGCCCGGGGCTTCGGCGCGTTTCTTCGAGGAACGGCCGTGCGGGCGGCGGGGCGGCATACGGGTCACCCGCGACCATGCCTGATGTTGCGTCGAGGAGAGCCGCGGAATCACGCACCGTCCGGGTCAGCGCGTGCTCACACACGATCCCGCCGGCGAGGTCACCGAACAGCGGACCCAGGCTGTTGCGGCCGCGCGTGGGCTTCAGCCCGAAGACGCCGCAGCAGGACGCGGGGATACGGATGGAGCCCCCGCCGTCATTGCCGTGCGCCATGGGCACCATGCCCGCGGCGACGGCGGCCGCTGAGCCGCCGCTGGAACCGCCGGTGGTCAGCCCGAGGTTCCACGGGTTGTGCGTTGGGCCATAGAGAAGCGGCTCCGCCGTGGTGAGCACGCCGAGCTCGGACGTGTTCGTCCGCCCGGCAATGACGAGCCCGCTGGCACGGGATCTGCGAACGAGCTCGCTGTCCACCGCGGACACGTGACCCCGCACGAACCGGGATCCGTCCGCGAAAGGAGCGCCCTGCATGTCCGTCACGAGGTCCTTCAGAAGGTAGGGAACGCCGGGGAAGCGCTCTCCCGGACCGGCCCGCTCCTCCCCGCGCTTCTTCGCTTCAGCGCGCGCCTGCTCCCAGAGAGGGCAGACGACGGCGTTCAGGCGCGGATTGACCGCTTCTATGCGGCGGATCGTGTAGTCCAGGAGCTCCTCGGGGGAAATCTTTCCGCGGCGAACCAGCTCGCCCAATCCGACGGCGTCGTATCTGCCCAGATCTTCCATGGCACGGAGCATACCTCATACCGGCGCGTCACGACAGGCAGTTGCGTCCGCCCCGGAAAGGCCGTACACTGTTCCCACACCCAAGGAAGGAGATCCGCGATGCCCTCCACTGTCTACTATGGCTCTCCGCGCCAGGCACGTCTCGAGGCCCGGGAGACCCTGCCGGCAAAGCTCGACCTGATTCTCCAACGCCTCGCGCTGCGGGAGAGAGTCAAGGATGAGACCGTCGTCATCAAGATGCACACGGGAACGAACATCGGGTACTCGACCGTGCACCCGGTCTTTGTCCGGAAGGTGGTGCAGGCCGTCAAGGAAGGCGGCGGAAAGCCCTACATTGCCGACGTGACCTGGGACGCAAAGGGAGCGGAGGAGCGAGGGTACTCGTCTGAGACGCTGGGGTGCCCGGTGTACGCGGCGGCCGGGCCGGATGACAAATACTTTTATTCGCACGAACGCCCGTTCAAGAACATCAAGGACTGGAAGGTTGCCGGACTGATCCAGGACGCCACGTTCCTGGTCAACCTGGCGCACTTCAAGGGACATCCGAGCTGCGGATACGGCGGGGTGTTCAAGAACCTCGCGCTGGGGTGCATGGTCGGTTCCACGCGCAGCGCGATGCACGACACGATGCAGTTCGATCGATACTGGTTTGCAGACAAGTGCCCGGACGAGAAGACCCGGAAGCGCGTCGTCGCCTCCTGCCCTCATTCGGCGCTCGTGGAAGACAAGACGAATCCGAAGGAGCTCCACCTGCATCCCGAGCAGTGCAACCAATGCGGCAGATGCCTCAAGGCCGCGCCGCCGGGAAGCCTCAAGATCGACGCGGTGAACTTCCACGCCTTCCCGGAGGCGCTTGCCATCAGCACGAGCCTGTCGCTCGGCACGTTCGCGAGGGGGAAGGCCGTTCACCTCATCCTGGCGAACCAGATCACTCCCGTCTGCGACTGTTTCGGGTTCACCAGCATGTCCATCCTGCCGGACGCCGGGATCTTCGGCTCGGACGACATCGTTGCGGTAGAGCAGGCGGTCCTGGATGCCACCAGCGCGCTGAAGCTCATCGAGGAGAACATTCCGACATCAATGGAGGTCCACACCCGGGAAGGCCACCCGCTGCGCTGGCTGCACGGCCCGTACAAGGACCCGTACCTCGTGGTGCGCTACGGGGAAAAGATGGGGCTGGGCACGTCCGATTATGAGCTGGTCGACGTCCTTCCTGTCGAGAAGGTCGAGCGGGCGCCGATGAGCTATATTTCAGCGCGGTGAGGATCATCGTGCAATGAAACCCATGGACGGCACAACAGTCGTGATCACCGGTCCCACGTCCGGAATCGGTAGGGAAATCGCGCGAGGGCTCGCGCAGCTGGGAGCGACGCTCGTGCTGGGCTGCCGGGACGCGGCCGCCGGACGGGCCCTCGCCGGCGAGCTTGCCGTGGCGGCGGGGCCCTCATCCGCCGACGTGATTCAGGTTGACCTGGCAAGCCGCGCATCCATCCTCGAGTTTGCCCGGCAGGTCCTCCAGAGGCACGCGCGCCTCGACGTGCTCATCAACAACGCGGGAGTGAGCCGCGGGTCTCAGCCCTGGGCGAAGAGCCCCGACGGGATCGAGCTGACATTCGGAACGAACGTGATCGGATACTTCCTGGTGAGCACCCTGTTGCTGCCACGTCTTCGTGAGAGCGCTCCAGCCAGGATCGTCAACGTCGCCTCCACGTTTGCCAGCGACCTGGACCTGGATGATCTGCAATTCCAGCGCCGTCCGTGGGACAGCATGAAGGCGTACGCCCAGTCCAAGGCGTGCGACCGGCTCCTGACGTGGGCGCTTGCTCGACGGCTGGCCGGCAGCGGCGTGACGGCCAACGCCATGGCGCCGGGCCTCATCGTTGACACCGGACTGTATCGAGACGCGCGCCCCGAGGTCATGGCGCGGCTGCGCGAGCGGGGAGGAGGTCGGACTCCGTCGGATGGAGCGGACACCGCGGTGTGGCTTGCCAGCAGCCCCGAGGTCCAGGGAGTGACGGGCGTCTTTTATGAGAACCGCAGGGAAATCCCCTGCTCGTTCAGAAACACGGACGCCGAAGAGAGGCTC
The DNA here is from genome assembly GCA_035542415.1 of Spirochaetia bacterium. GTDB lineage: Bacteria > Spirochaetota > Spirochaetia > SZUA-6 > Fen-1364 > Fen-1364. The sequence continues at coordinate 3,559 of DATKLM010000012.1, read as the reverse complement.
TGGAGTATCTGCGAAAGCCTTTCGAAATAGGCTCGGATGGCGCCGGGTACTCTACTTTGCGGCGGCTTTCAGCTTCTTGAGGGCCGCCTCTCCGTAGTACTTGCATGCGCCTTTCACGGAGTCTTCCTTTACCTTGAGCTCCTCAAGAAGCTTCTTCACCTTGCCCGCGGAAAGTCCGAGCGCCTCGGCCAGTTTGCCCGCGGTGTACAACTGCGCTGCCATGGCTCCCTCCTTGTGATGGGTGGTTCCCCGCCAGTCTATGGCATTGCGGTCGGCGGCGCAAGCTGAATCCCGCTGCCGATGCCTTTCCCGGCATCTTCTCGCTATATTGGGATCACTATGATTTCAGAACAGTTCGAGGTTCGAACAGCGGCGGGCGTCAGCGAAGCGCTGATTCTTCGGCCTGATGCGACCGAAGCCCTGCCGGGAGTTCTCCAACTCACCGACGGCATCGGGTTTCGCCAGGCGCACGCGGACCTCTCGAGGCGCATCGCCGAACGCGGCTACGTCGTGCTGACGCCGAACATCTTCTACCGCACGACGAGGCCGCCGGCCTTCACCTTCGAGGTGGACTTCACAAGCGAGCGCACCCTGACCCGATTCCGCGAGTTGACCGGCCCCCTCACGCCAGAGGCCCTGGCGGGCGATGCAATGGCGTACATCGACTTCCTCTCCGCGCAGCCGTCCGTCAGCAGCGGTCCGATGGGGTGCGTCGGCTTCTGCTATGCCGGCCAATTCGCACTGCGCGCCGCAGCCGCCCGGCCGGATCGAATTGCCGTCGCGGCGTCGTTTCACGGCGGCAACCTGGCAACGGACACCGACCAGAGCCCGCATCTCGTGCTGCCCCGAGTGAAGGCGCGCCTGTACTTCGGCCATGCCACGAGTGATCGGAGCATGACTCCGGAAGCAGTGCAGAAGCTGGAGGCGGCGCTGCGGACCTGGGGCGGCACGTTTGAAAGTGAAGTCTACGACGGCGCCCTGCACGGCTGGATGATCCCCGGCGGCAGGATGTATCACCCGCAGCACGCTGAACGCGGGTTTGCGAAACTCATGGAACTGCTGGACAGCACGCTGAAGTCGCCCGTCACGGCGTAGGGCGGCGAACACCTCCCTTGACTCCTCTGCAACGTGAGTTGCTCTCGCAACTTCGGTTGCTGAGCCAAGTTGTCAGCCGCCATCACGACCACGTAGGCAAGTAGGCATCCCCAAAGGAAATACCTCCCGCGTGCCTCTTGGCATTCCTCTTGCAGTCCTGAAAAGGGCTTGTCAACGCTTTTAAAAGCGCCGAGGTCGGCATGGGGAGGTCTTATGAAAACCATCATAGTTCCTGTTTTCCTGCTCTGCATGGCCTGCGTCGCATCCGCGCAACCTGCGCGGCGTATGCAGGCGGGCGTCACGGTTCAATACGATCACTACAATTTCACGGACAGCAACTACGGCATTTCCGCCACGGATGACCGGGGGAACCTCGCATTCGGGGTGTTCTTTGATGCAATCTACCTGCGCGCCGCCGTTCAGTACCAGCGCACGCTTTCCGGAACGCTGGCGGTGGCAGGCTACGGCTCCGCTGACTACCCCACTGGCTTTTCAATCTCGTTCCTCAACCTCCAGGTCCTGGGGAAATACCCGCTCCCGCTGGGCTCGATGACCATCTGGCCGGCGGTCGGCATGAGATACAGCCACCCTCTGACGATGCAGATCGGGGGTGTCGACTACATGTCCGATCCCAACATCGACGTTGCGGACCTCTACGTCTCCTTCGGAGGCGGCATCGACTTTTCCAGCGGCAGCGTGATCGTCGGGCTTTTCGCGCTGTACGACTACAGCCTGACGCCGAGCCAGACGAAGAGCCCGCTGTATCCCGGAGAACAGGTCTCCGGTTTCGACCTCGAGCTTGGCGTGAGCCTCGGATTCGCGCTCTGATTCGGTTCCCGGGAGGGGTGTCCAATCGCGCGGAGGGCAAAGTGTATGAAGGAGCACAAGGCAGTCAGCATGGCGCCTGTCAGGACTTCCCTTGTCGTTCTGTCCCTGATTCTGGCGCTTGGTCCTCCGACTCTCGTTGCAGCTGAAAAGCAGGCGAATGACCCGGCAAAGCAGAAGGCATCGGAGAGCGATCAATTCAAAATCTGGTGGATGTCGTTTTCAATTGGCGGCGGAAAGCCGGCGAGGGGCATGGTCCAGGATCCGAGCAACTACCCGGAGCTGGATCGCAGCGGTCAGGGAACCTCATGGCGCAGCATCCTGTGTGATCTCGTGATCGGAATCACTCCCTTCAAAGTCAGCCCGAGAATCGCACTCGGGCTGACGCTAGCGGCGACCGTTGGCTTTACTTCCAGCGACAATGGAGCCGCCAGCGGGACCGGATACTGGCCGTTTCCGCCCGTGTATTATGACATAACGTACAGCTACTCATATTCAGTCGTGTGCTCGACAATTTCGCCCTTGTTTGTCTCCCGATTCGCCATCGCGCCAAGAGTCTATCTGAATCTCGGTGCCGGCCTCAGCTTCTGGAGGTATTCGCACCTTGACTACATCGTGGAAGAATCATGGCTGCTGGGAAGCACGAAAGATCACCTCAACCTGGACGCGTCGTCTCTGGAGGGCACTTTCGGTGTTTCTTATGCCGTCTTGTGCCAGTTGAGTTGGCGCTGGATCAGTGCCGAGGTCGGTTTGATCGGCCCTGATGTGTTCCTGGGAATTGGCTGCGTGATCTGATCCCAGCCTCACATGCCGAGTTCGCCGTAGAGCGCTGCGCCGCGAGCACGCTACGCCGGCCCGGGCTCCCTGTCACCGAGGAGCGCCCCGGCGTCGGCGAACGCGTGCGCGACGTCCACCCGCGCGCCCAGACGTTCACCCTCACGGACGTGGGGGACACGGACTCATACGACGTCGTTGTTCTCGGTTATCCGAAAGCTGACTCACTTCGAGGTGAGCGCTCCGCACGGAGACGGAGGCTGTCACTACGGACGGTTTTCAGCGATATTATCATAGCAAGGAGAGGAGCCCAGAATGCCTGAACGGCTTGACGAAGAAGAAACCCTCGATCCGCAGGACTGGGAGCAGATGCGAGCTCTTGGCCATCGCATGGTGGATGACGTGATGGAGACCCTCCGCACCGTCCGCGAACGTCCCGTGTGGCAGCCCATTCCAGAGCACGTCAAATCCCTCTTCTCAGAGCCCGTGCCCCTGGCCCCTGCACGGCCCGGCGACGTCTACGAAGAGTTCAAGGCGACCATCATGCCCTACGGCATGGGCAATACTCATCCGCGCTTCTGGGGCTGGGTCATGGGAAACGGCACCCCGCTGGGAGTGCTGGCGGAAATGCTCGCCGCCGGGATGAATCCCAACATGGGAGGAGGCGATCATGCTCCCGTCTATGTGGAATCGGAGGTCCTTTCCTGGCTCAGGGAACTGATGGGCTTCCCCGCTGACTCCAGCGGCCTGCTGGTGAGCGGGGGATCCATGGCCAACCTGGTCGGCGTGACGGTGGCGCGTAACAGGCTGGCCGGTTTCGACGTCCGTGCCGAAGGGCTGCAGTCCGAGCACGCCCGTCTCGTGC
>DATKLM010000011.1:0-3448 GCA_035542415.1 Spirochaetia bacterium | reverse complement strand
AGGTCCCGGCGGACCGGTTCAGCACCGTGCTCGACATGCTGCTCGCCGTGAAGGAGCGCCAGGACAACACGCTGGCCATGCGGTACAGCTGCAACATGGGGATCTGCGGTTCCTGCGGCATGGTTATCAATGGAAAGCCGCGCCTTGCCTGCGAGACGAACGTGCTTTCCCTGGGCACGGAGCGGGTCCACGTGGGCCCGATGGAAGCTCACCCCGTGGTCCGCGACCTTGTGGCGGACCTGGGGGAGCTCTTTGAGAAGCACCGCAGCGTGGATCCCTGGCTCGTGAGGAAAGACGAGGAAGAGAAGTTCCGCGCGGAAAAGGAATACAGCCAGACCGTGAGCCAGGTGGACTACTACCTTGACTTCGCCCACTGCATCACGTGCGGTCTCTGCGTGGATGCCTGCCCGGTGAGCAACACGAACACGCATTTCGTGGGACCCCAGGCCCTGGGCCAGGCCTACCGGTACAACAGCGACTCCCGTGACGAAGGGGAGAAGCTTCGCCTGGACAAGCTGGATTCCATGAACGGCGTCTGGGGATGTGAGTACGCCGGCGCATGCTCGGAGGTCTGTCCCAAGGGAGTCGACCCGGCACTGGCCATTCAGCTCACGAAGCTCGCCCTCATGCGCCTGAGGATCACCGGAAAGACGAATACCGACAAGAGAGCAAAAGGAAGAATCCCCCGCCGCGGGGGCCCTGCATGATGTACACTGGCAGCTCGGCGAATGCATGAGATGGTTTCTTGATCGAGTGCAGCTGCTCCCGCGGCTCCTCCGCGCGACCCTGACCGCCGAGATACTGATCCTGGTGGTGGGCGGCGGGGCGTTCTACGTCACCCAGAGAGAGAGGATGCGAAGGGATGCGGAGTCCAGCCTCTCCGCGATCCATCAGACGAAGATTGCACAGATCGTGAGATGGCGCGCGGCGCGCCTCGGCGATGCGGCGTTTCTCATCGAGAGCCCCGTCATGGCGAAAGCCATCGAGCGGACGTCCGCGGTCCCCGGCGGGCAGGCGTCGGAGGGCCTGGAATCCTCGCTGCGCTCCCTGAAAGCCCGTTTTCGCTACAGCGACATCCTCGTCGTTTCCCCGGACGGTCGACTGATTCTCAGCGCTTCCGGACAACCGGCACGGCTGGATTCCGAAGACGGCAGGATCCTCGAAACGGCCCGGCGCGAAGGCAGGCCCGTGCTTGGAGATCTTGCCTCTGATCCGGAAGCACCCGAGCCGCACATCGATGTCGCGGCGCCGTTGAAGGGGGCCCACGCCCCCGGGGTGGTGCTCCGCAGCGACCCACGGGACTTCCTGTTCCCGCTGATCCAGTCATGGCCGACACCCACCGCGAGCGGGGAGACGGTTCTCGTGAGGCGGGAGAACGAGAGCGTCCTGTACCTGAATGATCTGCGCTTCCTTCCCCACACTGCCCTCACTCTCCGCATCCCGATGGATCGGCGGAGCGTGCCCGCCGTGATGGCCGTCCTCGGGAAGCAGGGCCCGGTCCGCGGGCTGGATTATCGAGGCGTGCCCGTCATCTCGGTTCTGGGCGCCATTCCCGATTCGCCGTGGTTCATCGTGGCGAAGATGGACGAAGCCGAGGCATTCGCGGGCTGGCGTTTCGGCTCCGGCCTCATCGTGATCCTCCTCCTGGCGCTGGGAACCGCGGCAGCGGGCCTCACCATCATGGTCTGGCAGCGCCGCGAGAAGGCACGCTACCGCACGCTCTTTCAGCGGGAGGCCGAGCGGCGCGTCAGCGAAGAGCGTGCACGGATCACGCTGATGAGCGTGAGCGAAGGCGTTCTGACCACCGATGCGCAGGGACGCATCCTCCTGATGAACCCCGGCGCGGAGTCGCTCACCGGCTGGAGCCAGGAGGAGGCCAACGGCAGGCCCCTTGCGGAGGTATTCCATATCCTGGACGAACGGACGCACACACCGCTGGAGGATCCGTTGTCCCGGGTGCAGCGCGGCGCCCCGGTCCGCGAAGCCTCGGACCGGGCCCTGCTCGTCTCCCGGGACGGAACCGTGCGCCCTGTTGCGGACAACGGCGCCCCGATCAGGGATGAAAATGGCGCCCTGGCCGGAGTCGTCCTGGTCTTCCACGACGTTTCGGACGAGAGGCGCTACCGCAAAGAGCGGGACGCAACCATCGAGCTTCTCCGCGTGCTCAACACGCAGGATCGCACGCGCGAGCTCGTTGCCAACGTCACGAGCTTCCTCCAGGGGTGGACCGGATGTGACGCGGTGGGCGTGCGGCTGCGCGAAGGCGACGACTATCCCTACTACGAGACGCGCGGCTTTCCGGCCCGGTTCGTGATGACGGAAAGCTACCTCTGCGAGCGGACGGCGGACGGCCAGCTCGTTCGCGACAGCAGCGGCAATCCCGCGCTCGAGTGCATGTGCGGGAACATCCTGCGCGGACGCTTCGATCCTCAAAAGTCGTTCTACACGGCCCGGGGCAGCTTCTGGACCAACAGCACAACGCGCCTCCTGGCAACGACAACCGAGGCCGACCGGCAAGGGCGCACCCGGAACCGCTGCAACGGAGAAGGCTACGAATCCGTGGCGCTGATCCGGCTGAGGACCGGCAACGAGACGCTTGGACTCCTGCAGGTGAACGACCATGCCCCGAACCGGTTCACGCCGGAGCTGCTCTCCTTTCTCGAGAGTGCGGCAGACCAGATCGCCATTGCCATTGCCCACCGCAGCGCTCGACGAGCCCTGGGGGAGTCCGAGGAACACTACAGGTCCCTGTTCGAGAACATGTTGAACGGTTTTGCGTACTGTCGGATGCTCTACAACCACGGGAAGCCCGTCGACTGGACGTACCTGGAGGTCAACGGGGCATTCGTGGCGCTGACCGGGCTGCGAGACGCGGTCGGGAAGAACGCCACCGAGCTCATTCCCGGAATCCGGGAGGCGGATCCCCGGCTCTTCGAGATCTACGGCAGGGTGGCCGCGACGGGAAAACCTGAACGCTTCGAGGCGTACGTCGCCGCCATGGACATGTGGTTCTCCATCTCCGTCTACAGCCCGCGCCGGGAGCACTTTGTCGCCGTATTCGACGTCATCACCGAGAGAAAGCGCGCGGAGGCCGGCCTCCAGCTTCTGGCCGCGGCCATCGAGCAGTCGGCGGAGATCATCCTGATCACGGATGATGCCGGGCTGATCCAGTACGTCAATCCGGCCTTCGAGACGGCAACCGGCTACACACGCGCCGAGGTGGCCGGCCAGAGCCCGCGTATCCTGAAGAGCGGCCGGCACGACGCCGGCTTCTATTCCACGTTGTGGAAAACCATCTCGGGCGGCAGGACGTGGAAGGGTCGGTTCCTGAACCGGCGCAAGGACGGGTCGCTCTACGAGGAAGAGGCCACCATTTCTCCCGTGCAGGACCCTTCCGGGAGGATCGTCAACTACGTTGCCGCCAAGCACGACATCACCCGCGAGCAGC
>DATKLM010000010.1:0-2804 GCA_035542415.1 Spirochaetia bacterium | reverse complement strand
GCCAGGGCCGGGTTCATCATCATCCACATGAAAGCGCCCGCGACAGCGGCCACGCACGCGTAGACGATGAACGTGATCCACGTCACCCGGCTGCGCCGGAGTTTCAGGAGCTCCGTTGCCACGACAGAGAGAAATGTCATGGGGCACCTCCGGTCAGTTTCATGAAGTGCTGTTCCAGGTCCTCTTCCATCGGGAGGAGGCGCTCGACGCCGATACCCGCCTCCACGAGGGCGCGCGCGATTGCCGCGGGGGCGGCGGAACGGTCGCTGACGCGCAGTGACGCTTCTCCCGCACGGGAGAGGCCGACAAAGCCCAGCCCGTCGCGAAGAACGCGCTCGGCGCCGGCCACGTCATCCACCTGCACCTCAACGGCCAGCCGGCCGCCGCGGCGCAGCTCGCGGCAGTCCACTTCTTCCACGAGCTTTCCCGCATGGATGATCCCGATGCGGTCAGCGAGGTGCTCCACCTCGTCCAGCAGGTGACTCGACATGAAGACGGTCACGCCCCCCTCAGCCGCGAGACGCCGAAGGAGAGCCCGTATCTCGATGATGCCGGCGGGGTCCAGGCCGTTTGCCGGCTCATCCAGAATGAGGAGCTCGGGCTCGTGCAGCAGGGCCCGCGCGAGGGAGAGCCTCTGCCTGTTGCCCAGGGAAAGCTTCCCGGCGCGTCTGCAACGGTACTCTCCGAGACCCAGGAGCTCCACGACGCTGTCCACGGCAGAGGCAGGGGCCCGGGTCAGGCGGCGCTGGATATCGAGGTTTTCACCCACCGTGAGGTTGGGATAGGCGGAGGCGGACTCGACGAAGAACCCGATCCGTGAAAGAACCTCCTCCCGTGCCGCATCAAGGGACGATCCGAACAACGAGATGGAGCCGGAGCTCGGCCGGACCAGGCCGAGGAGCATGCGGATGGTCGTGGTCTTCCCCGCCCCGTTTCTTCCGAGGAATCCGTAGATCTCCCCTTCGCGAACATCCAGGTCCACGCTCGTGACGGCGCGCACAGGGCCGTAGCTCTTGGAAAGACCCCGGGTCAGAATTGCAGAGCCCATGAGATCACCCCCTGCGCTCCGCGCTCGAGGCGATCCTCAGGGCGAGCGCTTCCGCGATCAGCTTGACGGCCGGCTGGTACGTGCCGGGCGGGAAGTCGTCGCGATGAACCACGATTGAGAAGAGTGCCGGAATGAGGCCCCGCAAGGCGTCCAGGAGGCTGCGGGACGCGAGGCCCTGGCTGACCCAGCTTCCGAACGTCTCCTTGAGAACGCGATTGTCCTCAGCCTGGTGCGCCTCGATCCGCTGCGGCGGAAGCCGGTCGATAACGGCCTGGATCTCGGTTGTCTGAAGACGGGCGAGCCCGGGCTCGCGCTCCAGGATCTGGAACGCGCCGAGGAAGAACTTCTCGATTCGTTCCCGGGGCGTGCCTCCTCCCTGCGTGATGCCGCTGATCAGCGCGCCGCGGTACTCCGCTTCCCAGGCCTCCAGGACGGACAGGATGAAGTCTTCCCGGGAGGGAAAGAACGAATAGAAGCTCCCCTTGGAGATCCCTGCCTCCCGCGCGGCGTCATCAACGACGAAGTGTCGCAGCCCTGCCTTGTTGATGAGGCGCTTTCCCGCCGCAATCAGCTTCCCCCTGATCTTCTCCCGTTCTGCTTCCGTGAATGCTCTCGGCATATTTGCCCTCAATGACTATTTTTACTTAAATAGTCATTGAGACTATACACATCTTTCTGCATCCTGTCAACTCTGCGCCTGTGCGCCTCCGTTGCCCCAGAATACTCTCTCTGGTAGAGTGCTCAGAAAGCCTATGCTGAACACCGTTGCACTCCTGGTGATCTTTGCGTCCGCCCCGCTCGTCTTCATCCTCCTGTATTTCGTCACCGCTCCGTACGGCCGCCACTTTCGGGACGGCTGGGGGCCGGCCATCGATGCGCGCGCGAGCTGGTTCCTCATGGAGCTGCCCGCCATGGTGGTGATCGCGGGCATTGTCCTGTTCGATGGGAGGAAGCCTACCCTGATCGCCATCCTGATGCTGTGCCTCTGGGAGCTGCACTACGTCTACCGCACGTGCCTGTTCCCCCTTCTCATGAGAGACAACGGCAAGCGCTTCCCGATCGTGCTGATCGTGTTTGCCGCGATCTTCAACAGCTTCAACGGCTACGCCAACGGGCACTTCCTCTCCGGCTTCTCCCTTCCTGCCGGCGCCGGGGTGCTGACGGACGTCCGCCTGGGGATCGGGGTGGCGTTGTTCCTGGCGGGATTCATCACCCACGTCAGCACGGACCACGCTCTTCGCAGTCTTCGAAAACCCGGGGAGACGGGCTACCGTATCCCGCGCGGCGGGCTTTTCGACTACGTGTCCAGCCCGAACTACTTCGGGGAGATCGCGGAATGGACGGGTTGGGCGCTGGCCACGTGGTCTCTCGCCGGGCTGGCTTTCGCCGTGTTCACCATCGCAAACCTGGTGCCGCGGGCCCACGCCAACCGGACGTGGTACCTGGCCACGTTCCCCGACTACCCGAGAGAGCGCAAGCGCGTCATCCCGTTCGTGTACTAGGCCGCTCGCGCGAACGCGCAAAGGAGGCAGGAATGTACGAGGTCATGTGCTTCGGAGATTCCAACACCTGGGGGTACGACCCGGCAACCGGGGGACGCTTCGGGCGAGCCGTGCGATGGACGGGCGTGCTGCAGGCCGCCCTGGGAAATGACTATGTCGTCATCGAGGAGGGCCTCAACGGCCGGACCACCGTGTGGGAAGACCCCGTGGAAGGCGACAAGGTGGGAAAGCGCCACCTCCTTCCCCTGCTGCTC
>DATKLM010000009.1:0-6875 GCA_035542415.1 Spirochaetia bacterium | reverse complement strand
TCGTTCTCGTAGAACGCTTCCGCGGCTTCCACGAGGTCGGCGATCCGGCCGGCCTCCACGATCCGGGAGAGCTGGCCGACGGTCACGCAGGAGTGGTCGGTGGCCCACGACAGGGCTTCCCAGAGCTTCCGATAGGGGATGTTTTCCGCGTTGTAGGTGAGGCTTTCCTTGCCGGCACGCTTCAACGCATGCTCGTAGCGGTAGACGATGTACGCCTTGGCGGTCCTCGCGTGCCCTCTCTCGATGAGCGCCTTCTCCACGAGGTCCTGGACTTCCTCAACAGTGGGGAAGCTTCTGGGATCACGGCGCGCCTCGAGCATGGCCATCACGTCGGAGGCCACTCTCTCCGACTCCTCCCTGTCCCTGCCGCCGCAGGCCACCGCCGCGCGGTAGATTGCCGAGACGATCTTCTGCCGGTCGAAGGGGACGGCCCGGCCGTCCCTCGTGATGATCATCTCGATCATATCAGGGCAGCGGTTTCGGCTGCACCTCTTCCTCGATGGAGGCAAGGAAATCCGGCAGAGGGATCAGGTTCTTCTGCTCGCCGGAGCGGCTGCGCACGGAGACCGACTTCCCGCTCTGCTCCTTCTCTCCCAGGATCAGCATGTAGGGGATCTTCTGGTTCTGGGCGTTGCGGATCTTCGCGTTCATGCGGTCGTCCCCCCGGTCGATCTCCGCCCTGACCCCTCGGGATCGGAGGGTCCTGACGACCTCCTCGGCGTACCCGACGAACGCCGACGCCACGGGAATTGCCATGACCTGCACCGGGGCGAGCCAGACGGGGAACGCGCCGCCGTAGTGCTCCACGAGCACCCCGAAGAACCGCTCCAGCGACCCGAGGAGCGCGCGGTGCACCATGAACGGCTGTTTCTGGGTGTTGTCGGACGCGACGTACGTGATCCCGAAACGCGCGGGCATGTTCCAGTCGAACTGGATCGTCGTCATCTGCCACTCCCGGCCCAGGGCATCCTTGATCTTCAGGTCGATCTTGGGGCCGTAGAACGCGCCTCCGCCCTCGTCCATGACGTAATCCAGGTTCTCCTTGGCGATGGCCCGCTTGAGCACGCCGACGGCCCGCTCCCACGTCGCGTCGTCCCCGATGCCGTCGGCGGGCTTCGTCGCGAGGTATGCCCTGACGTCCGTGAAGCCGAACGCCTTCCAGATGGAGAGGGAGAAGCGCAGCACTTCCTGGATTTCATCGTCGATCTGCTCGGGAGTGCAGATGATGTGAGCATCGTCCTGGGTGAAGCCTCGCACGCGCAGGAGCCCATGAAGCACCCCGGAGCGTTCATAGCGGTACACGGTGCCCAGCTCTGCCCAGCGCAGCGGCAGGTCGCGGTACGAGCGCTGCTGGCTGCGGTATACCATGAGGTGGAACGGGCAGTTCATGGGCTTGACGTAGTAGTCCACATCGTCAATGGACAGGGGCGCGTACATGTTCTGCTTGTAGAATCCCAGGTGCCCGGAGGTCTCCCAGAGCCAGGACTTTCCGATGTGCGGCGTGTAGAGAATGTCGTAGCCGTGACGCAGGTGCTCGCGGCGCCAGAAGTCCTCGATGGCGAGACGGATACGCGCGCCCTTGGGATGCCAGTAGATCAGGCCCGCCCCGGCTTCCTCGTGGACGGAGAACAGGTCCAGATCCTTCCCCACGCGCCGGTGGTCGCGCTTCTCGATCTCCTCCAGCTTTTTCAGATACGCGTCCAGCTCCGCCTTGCTCTCCCACGCCGTGCCGTAGATGCGCTGGAGCATCTTGTTCTTCTCATCACCGCGCCAGTACGCCCCCGCGATGGAGGTCAGCTTGAAGGCGTCCGGTGCGAGCTCTCTGGTGCTGTCCACGTGCGGCCCCCGGCAGAGGTCGGTGAACATGTCCTGGGTGTAGGTCGAAATCTCCTCTCCCTCGGGAAGCTCGTTGATGAGCTCGAGCTTGTACGGCTGGTTCTTGAACAGCCGGCGCGCCTCCTCCCGGGAAATGACCTTCTTCGAGAACTGGTGGCTGCCCGCCACGATGGCGCGCATCTTCTCCTCCAGCGCCGCCAGGTCCTCCTTTGAGAGGGCCCGCGGGAGGTCGAAGTCGTAGTAGAAGCCTTCGTCGATGGCCGGGCCGATGGCCAGCTTGGCGTCCGGGAAGACCTGGAGAACCGCCTCGGCCATGACGTGGGAAAAGGAATGCCTCATCCTGAGGAGCTTGTCCGCCCTCTGATCCTTCACCGCGGTGTCCTGCATGCCTGCCTCCAAAAAAACGAAGCCCCTTCCGGCTGCCTCGTCCTGCTCTGCGGCGCGGAATCCATCCGCGCCTTCAAGGACGAGAAGCCGAAAAGGGCCTCCCGCGGTTCCACCTTGATTCGCACGCCGTCCTCCTCACGCCTCCTCTGGAGTCGCCGGCGCGGCCGTGCGCTCTTTTTCCTTGACCCTGTCACGGGAGTCAGCCGGCGTGTCCTTCGGACTCGAGGGTCTTTCGGACCGCAGCTCGGGAGTGGTTTTCCGCGGCAGACGGCCGGGCGCCTCTCACCCGGGCTGTCTATGCCTGGGCGCCCTCTCTCCTGGCCGGAGCGTCCGCGTACTCGTCTCCGTCACAGCTTTCCGTGGATTATCGGGAAACAGCGCCCGCGCGTCAAGCGCGGCGCGTTGACATCTTTTTGCGGCGGGGGCTACACTTTTTCATGGCATGAGGAAGCGCATCGACATTTACACCATCGATATCGGCGGCGGCCACATCGCCCCCGCCATGGCGATCAAGGAGCAGTTCGACATGCTCGGGTATCGCAACGTCGAGGTGAAAGTCGTGAACCTGGGAATCGCCCTGGGCGCCAACTTCCTCCGCTACGTGTACCGATTCTACTGGAACAATGCCCTTCGTTACCCGCCTCTCATCAACGCCTTCTACCGAGGGGCGGACAATCCGTTCATGATCAAGATCATCGACCGGATCCTGGGGATCACGATCCTTCCGAAGTTCGTGCAGTACCTCGAACGGGAGAAGCCGGACCTCGTCCTGTCGACGTACTTCACGTTCACCCATTACCTGGAGCTGCTGAAACGCGTCGGTCAGCTGGATGCCGTCTCCGTGGTTCTCAACCCGGAGCCCTTCGACTCGCACTACATCTGGTTCTCCCCGGCGTTCGACTGGAGCCTCGTATTCTCCGAGAAGTCGCGTGCTGAAATCGTGGACAAGGGGATCCCGGCGGGCAGGGTGAGGACCTTCCAGTTCCCCATCAAGCCGTCCTACGCGCGCCGCACGCAGGGAAAGGCGAAGCTGCGCGCGGCCCTCGGCCTTGAGAAGAGCCCCTTCACGGCGCTCCTGTTCTTCGGCGCGGAAGGCCTGGGCCCCGTGAAGAAGTACATCGCCGCTCTCATCGAGCGGGAGATCGACATGCAGGTTGTGGTGATCTGTGGCCGCAACGAACGGCTGAAACGGGACCTCGAGGCGCTGGCCGCCGGCCCCACGGGGTCCCTGCGGATCGCGGTGACCGGCTTCGTCACGAACCTTGCGGACTACATCGCCGCTTCGGACGTTGTCGTGGGCAAGTCGGGTCCGAACCAGGTCTTCGAAACGCTCGTGCAGGGGAGGCCCATCATCATCTCCAGTTTCCTCGCCAACGAAAAGGAGACGACGAACTGGGTCATCACGAACCGCGTGGGCTGGCTGACCCGCTCGCCGGGGCACCTGGCCACGCTGCTGGCCAAGCTGGCCGCGAAACCGGACATCATCGCCGAGTACCAGGTGAACATCCGCCGCCTGAAGCTGCACGCCGGCGCCGCCGACATCTGCCACTTCCTGTACGCGCTCGTGAAGGAGAAGAAGCCGCGGCAGAGGGTCACCATGGCGGATGCGCTTCGCAAGTTCCGCGACGCGGTGGTCGCGGAGGGCGAGGCGCTGACGCGGCGGATCGACGAGTCGGAGGGGATGAAGAAGCTGCGCCGGGCGACGAACGCCGGCAGGCGCGCCCTGAAGCAGGGGGCGCGAAGACCGCGTCGCAGGATCTAGCGGGCGCGGACGGCGCTACTTCCCGTCCCGGATCCTTTTTGCCAGCGCCGTGGAGGTGATCCCGAGGAGCTCGGCAATCTTCTGATACGGGCCTGAGGCGCCGTAGCGGTCGATCCCCACGACGAGCGTGGAGTCGTCGAACGGCGTCTTCCACCCAAAGGTAACTCCCGCCTCGAAAACGACCGTGCGCGCGCTGGCCGGCACGAGAGAGGCCCGGAACTCCGGGGACTGGCCGGCGAACAGCTCGCGGGAAAGCATCGACACCACCCGGACTTTCCGGTCGGAAAGCTCGGCGGCCGCCGCAAGTGCAACGGAAACCTCGGACCCCGTGGCAACGATGACGACGTCCGGTGCACCGGCGGAATCCTTTGCGATGTAGGCGCCTTTGCGAATTGTTGAGCGCCAGGCCGCGTCCGACTTCGGATACACCGGCAGGCCCTGGCGGGTCAGCGCGAGGACCGTGGGCCCGTCCTGCCTCTCGTAGGCGATCCTCCAGGCCAATTCTGTCTCCTCGGCGTCTCCCGGGCGAAGGACCAGGAGGTTCGGGATTGCGCGCAGCGCGGCAAGATGCTCCACGGGCTCGTGCGTGGGACCGTCTTCTCCAACGAACACGGAGTCATGCGTGAAGAGGTAGATCACCGGAAGTTTCGCAATTGCCGCCAGACGAACCGAGGGACGCATGTAATCCGAGAACACGAGGAACGTGGCGCAGAACGGCCGCAGCCCCCCGTGGTACATGATCCCGTTGCAGATACCGCCCATGCCGTGCTCGCGGATGCCGAAGTGGAAGTTTCTCCCCAGGGGATTGGTGCGGCTGAAGTCCCCCATGTCCTTGAGGTTCGTGCTGTTGGATGGGGCGAGATCGGCTGACCCGCCCACGAGGTTCGGCACGGCCTTTGCCAAGGCGTTCAGCGCCTGGCCGCTCGCGGCCCGGGTGGCGAGGCTCTCACCCTGCTTGAATGCAGGCATGACGATGGAGCTGACGTCCCAGGCCGCGGGACCGAAGTACCTGTCCCACTCCTTTGCAAGTTCGGAGTTCTCCGCCTTCCATGAAGCGAGGTTGCTGTTCCACTCATCGTAGCGGGACTTCCAGCTCTTCTCCCGGGAGCGGAAATACTCCGCCGCCTCGGGGAAAACGTAGAACTGGCAGCCGTCAGGCACGCCGATTGCTTTCTTGGCCGCCGCCGCCTCCTCGGGTCCCAGCGGCTCGCCGTGGACCTTTGCCGTGCCGGCCTTCGTCGGCGCGCTCTTTCCGATGGTGGACTGCAGACGGATGATGGTCGGCTTTTCGCCGGCCTTGCGGGCTTCTTCCGCCATGCTCATGATCGCGGGGAGGTCGTACATGCTGCCGTCCAGAGCGCGCCAGCCGTAGCCTTCGTAGCGCTTCAGCACGTTCTCCGAAAACGCAAGGTCCGTCTTTCCCTCGATCGTGATCTGGTTGGAATCGTAGAAGACGATGAGCTTGGCCAAGCCCAGGTGGCCGGCGACGGAGGCGGCCTCCGAGGCGACCCCTTCCATCATGTCGCCGTCGCTGGCGAGCACGTAGGTAACGTGATCGATGACCTTCCGCGCCGGTGTGTTGAACTTTGCGGCGAGAATCCGCTCCGCGATGGCCATCCCGACGGCGTTCGCCAGGCCCTGGCCCAGCGGGCCAGCCGTTGCTTCCACGCCCGGGGTATGGCCCCACTCGGGGTGGCCGGGCGTCCGGGAGCCCAGCTGGCGGAAGCTCTTGATGTCGTCCAGCGACAGGTCGTATCCCGACAGGTGGAGGAGAGAGTACAGGAGCATGCAGCCGTGACCGGCGGACAGGACAAAGCGGTCCCGGTTGATCCAGCGCGGGTCCCCAGGCCAGTGATTGAGCAGCTCCCCGTACACCAGGGCGCCGAGCTCCGCGCATCCCAGAGGGAGGCCCGGGTGGCCCGATTTGGCCTTTTCCACGGCGTCAATGGTGAGCGAGCGGACCGAGTTTGCGACTGCGGACAAAGCGGAGAGATTCATCTTTTCCTCCAGGATACTTTCGGGTCGGATCCTTCGATGGTGATGAGAGCGTAGCGGCCGTTCTTGAACGGGCCGAGGTTTACGCACAGCGCGTTGCCGAGGTTCTCTTCTCCCGGCGCTTCGTGGATGTGACCGCTGATGCACAGGTTTACCGCGCCGGAAAGCACGAACTCCCGGACCGCGCCCGATCCCGCGTGCAGGCCGGCGAAGCTGCGGTCGATCTTCGTTCCACGCGGAGGCGCATGGGACACGAGCACCTTGAATGCGGCGTCCGGGATCTGCGCGAGGCCGGCGCTGAGAAACCCTCGCGCCTCATCATCCGACAACTCCCAGGGCGTGTGAAATGGCGAGGGGGTCCCGCCGCCCAGTCCCAGGAAGCCGACGGTCCCGACCATGACGCCCCGGGCATGGAGGTCGATCCCCTTGTCCCTGAGAAACCGCCGCGCTCCCTCGGTGTCCATGTTTCCGCCGACGGCGAAGACGGGGAACCCGGCGGAGAGGAGCGGCTCGAGGAGCGCCTCCGCTTCCTCATAGCCTCCCAGGTGCGTGATGTCTCCGGCCAGGATCACGGCGTCCGCGGCGGCCGCTTCCGCGAGGACTTCCTTCAGCGCAGCTCCCTCCCCGTGAATGTCCGAAAGGCAGAGGAGCTTCATGGCGGGCCTTTAGTGATGCCGCTTCTTGTGCTTCTTCTGTTTGCGCGAACCGCTGTGCCCGCGGAAGAACGGCCCGCTTCCACCGGGCTGCGCGCCGGCGGAAACCGCGGAAGGCACCACCGCGGGGATCCCGGACGGCGTGTGCTGGGGAGCGGCCTGCACCGCCTGTCCGTTCGGTGCGGCCGCGGGGCCTTGCGCGCCTGCTGAGCCAGCGGCACCCGTGGCCGCCGGCGTGCCGG
>DATKLM010000008.1:0-9474 GCA_035542415.1 Spirochaetia bacterium | reverse complement strand
CCGATTTCCGGCCAGCAGTAGTCCGGCAGGCGTCTCCTCACCGGTTCCAGGAGCAGGTCCCCGGCGCTTGAGACGCCTCCTCCGACCAGGCATGCTTCCAGGTCCAGGAGGTTGAGAATGGTCCCCAGCGCCTGCGCGATGTACCGGCCGGCCTCTTCAAGGGTGTCCCGGGCAGCCAGATCGCCGGCTGCCGCCTTCTCAGCGACCAGCCGCGGGGTCGCCTGCGGATTGTCAGTGCCACGCTTTCGAAGCCTTTCCCGGTAGGCCCGGACAATGGCGGTTCCGGAGGCGTACTGCTCGAAGCATCCACGGCTCCCGCAGCTGCACAACAGGCCGTCAGAAACTACGCAGACGTGGCCCGCCTCGGCGGCGAATCCGCGCCATCCGCGGTACACCCGGCCCCCGAGCACGAGCCCGCCGCCGATGGCAGTGCCCAGGGTGATGAGGAGGAAATTCGATATCGTTCTTCCTGCCCCGAAGACCAGTTCGCCGGCGGCAGCGCTTGTTGCGTCGTTTTCCGAAAAGGCGGGAGCCCCCAGTGCCCGTGACAGGTAGTCCTGGACAGACTTCCCGCGCAGCACGGGTATGTTTTCGCATCCGCCCACGACTGTCCCGCCGCTTTTTTCGATGAATCCGGGCATCCCGATTCCGATCACCGCGAGACGGGATGAGGCCCCGCATTCCCGGACCATGTCGGTGAGCCGGCGCGCCACCGGGTCCAGCGTCTGCTCGTAGCCGGCGGCCGTGTCCAGGGGAACGAAGTCGCGGCAGAGGACGGTCCCTTCGCGGCTCACCAGCCCGATTTTCGTGGATGTCCCTCCGAAATCGATTCCCGCGGCGAAATCCATTTGTGCCCTCCCCGATCCTTATGTCCGCGCGGTCCTGAATAGCATGAAACCGAGGACCAGGAAAAGGCTGAAGGGCGTCCACGCGCCCGCGAGGGGCGGGATGTAGCCGTTCTTGGAAAGAATGGCGGCGACCATCTGGGCCACGTAGAACACGACGGAAATGACGAGAGCGGAGAGCAGGCTCATGAGCAGGATGTTCTTGCGGAACGTGCTCCCGAGGCTGCTTGCAATGAGCGCGACGATCAGGGGCGTGGCCGCGAAGGAAAACTTGCGGTAGTAGTCCGTGAGGGCCTCGCGGAACGGAAGACCCGCCTTGCGGATTGCCGCCACGTAGCGCTCGGACTCCGATCGGCTCATTTCCTCGATGTTCCGGGAGAGCTTGCGGAACGTGTCAGGCGGCTCGGCGAGAAGCGGCGAATCGAATGTCACCTGTTTGATGTCCGCGAGATTCTTTGCGGAGGCTGTCCACGTGAACACCCGCGCATCGTGGAGCAGCCACCGGCCGTCCTTCCACTCCGCCCACGGGGCATCGATCCGCTGGGCGAATCCCATCTCGGGATCCCTGATGACGACCGTCACGCCGGAGAGCTTCCGCTCGGCGTCGTTATAGTAGTCCGCCTGGTACACCACGCGCTGGTCCGGGCTCGTCACGGTGACGTTCGACTGGCTGAGGGAGACGGCCTGCTTCACGGCGGCCGCGTAGGCATCGTTCTTCATCTTGAACGTCGGGATCACCACGGCGTCCTCGAAAAAGAACGCCCCGACACTGAGCGCCGTTCCCAGGACGATGAAAGGGAGGACGAGCCGGTGAAGGCTGACGCCGGAGCCGAAGATGGCGAACAGCTCGTTGTTTCCGTAGAAGAGCCCCAGCGTGTAGGAGATGGCGAACAGGTAGGACACCGGCAGGGCGAAGGACACGCACTTGGGCACGTACAGCAGCGCGATCCAACCGACCTCCCCGAGGGTGACCGCGTGGGCAAAGTACCGCCAGATGCTTCCGAATACGTCGATCAGCTGCAGCAGGAGCATGAAGAACAGCACCGCCATGATGAACAGCGGCAGGAACTGCCTCAGGAGCATGCGGTAGAGGATTCTCACCGGGCCCTCCTCAGGAGGAAGAAGACGATGCCCGTGCAGAGCACCACGACATCGGGAAACCACATGGACAGCGCCGGGGACAGCGACATGCGCACCCCGAATGTCTGTCCGGCGAACAGCATCCCCCAGTACACGATGGCGACGAAGAGGCCCACGGCGAAGCCCACGGTGCGGCCGGCCCGGCGGGCCATGGCGCCCACGGGGAAGGCGAAGAACGCGAACGCGAGGCACGCGGCGGGCATGGAGAACTTGCGGTAGAACTCCAGGAGGTACGCCTGGAGTGCCTGGTCCGTCACGTTGCGGTTCTCTTCCGCCGCGAGAGACCGCCATGCCTCATCCACGGCAGCACGTTGGGAGGCGAGCAGGGACGGATCGGCTGCCACGGCAAGCTCGGCGGATCCAAGCGCCGAGGCCACGGCGAATCTCGACAAGCGAACGCGGTCATCCTTCTCCCGATCCCTGACGTCCTGTTCCGCCCTCTTGGCCCGGATGGACTTCCAGACGTCCACCGAGCTCTGGTAGGAAGGGTTGAGCCCTCCCAGGGAAACTGCAATGTCCTTCAGCAATATGTTGTAGATCATGGAGTCCGCGGTGGTGTAGTCATAACGGTCCCCTTCCCCCGGATAGCTCACCTCGGTGAATACCGAGTCCAGGGTGAGGGACACAACGCCGCGCTGGGACTGGCTCTCCTCCAGGAAGGCGTCCTTTGCGGTGATGACCCTGCGATTGCCCTCCGGCGACCGGTCGATGATCACGATGTCCCTGATGCGTTTGCCGTCCACCTGACCCGTGATGATCGTCGTGTTCTCGTACTTCTTCACCGAGTGCGATTCCAGCTCGACAGCGGGGTTGGTGTACAGGATCCGGCGGTAGATTTCCGCGAAGCGGATGTTCCCCAGGGGCAGGAAATAATCGTTCATGACGAATGACACGAGGGAGAAGACAAGCCCCAGGGCAAGGAGCGGTATCACGAGATGCCGCGGCGGCACCCCGAGCGCCCCGAAGGCGAGCGTTTCGTTGTCCGATGCAAGCCGTCCCACGGCCATGAGCGCGCCGACGAGCGACCCGAACGGGAAGGAGAAAGCGATGACGATGGGGAGGGAGTAGATGACGAGGAGGAGCACGTCCCAGAACGGGACCTTCTTCGAGAAGATCTCCTCCGCCATGACGAGGATCTGGTTGATGAAAAAGATGAAGAAGAAGAACAGGAACGCCACGGCAAAGGACAGGAGGAACTCCCGGGCAAGGTACTGGTAGGTCGTCCTGTAGCTACGGGCCATCGGATTCCTCGTCGTAGACGCTGACCCCTGCCCCGAGGGTGCCGAAGAAAACGAACGGCGCGCGCCAGGCAATTGCGGCGACGTCCAGAGAGCCCAGCCCGTCCGTGATCCCGTATCGGCGCCAGGTGCCAGGCGCGGGGAAGAACACGCTCACCCCGCCACCGAAGGTCCCAAAGTAGAGGCCGCGGCCGGTTCGGCAGCTCGCGAGGACCCAGTCATCGCCGATCTCCCCCGTCGCCTTGCTGAAATGGCGGAGAGAGCTCGCGCCCGGGGTCCACTGGTACAGCCCGTCACCGTAGGTGCCGATCCAGATCCAGCCCTGGCCGTCATCCAGGAGACTGGTGACGTTGGAGGCGGAGAAGCCCGGCGCAATGTCGGAAAGGCTCCTCATCGATCCGGTGTTCGTGTCCATGATCACAAGACCGTAGCTCATGGTCCCGAGATAGAGCTCCTTTCCGTCCGCTCCTTCCTCGATGGACGTGACGAACGGCCCGGGCAGGCCTCCGTCATTCACCTCTGCCCACCCGTCCGGTCCGAGCCGGTAGAGGCCGTCCCCCAGCGTACCCGCGTACAGGATTCCGCCGGCGAGCTTCAGCGCCTGGACGCGCCGGGCCGCGGGAAGCTGGAAGTCCTTCTCGCTTCCCCATGTGCCGGTCCCCTTTCCGAACCATGACAGCCCCTCCGCACCGCCGATCCAGATCCTGCGCTGCCCGACCGCAATGGTCCGCGGGTACGCGGGGGCCGCGAAAGCGTCGCTGCGTCGGGCCGACACGGAATACCGGGCAACGCCCCCGCTCCATGTTCCCACCCACAGGTCGTCTCCGTCAATCGCAAGAGTGGAGACGTTCCCGTCCGCCAGCCCCAGCGCGTCGGGGCCGAGCGCGCTCCACGAAAGGCGGACGCGCAGGGCCCTCAGGAGCGGCAGCTCCGCCTTTGCGATGTTCCGCCGGTCGATGCGCCGGAAGTAGGCCGCCGCGGACCGCGCGTCTCCATCGTGATAGAGAGAAATCTCCGCCGCGCGAAGGAGCGCCCGGTCCAGGTCCGGCCGCGCGGCGGCCGACCCGGCGTCGAAGCCTGCCACGGCGTTCTTGTAGAACTCCAGCGCTGTCAGAAAAGAGCGGGCCGCGTAGGAACGCTCGGCCACGAGGAGGCACGTGCGGAAGGTTTCCGGGGCGCCGGGAGCAGCGGCAAAGAGCTTCTGGGCGACGTAGCGGGCTCGGAAGTCGTCTCCCGAAGAGAGAGCCTGACGGACGCGGAGCTCCATGGCTGCCGTGTCCACGGGGTCGGCCCGCGCCGGGCCGGGGAACGCGCCGGCGAGCAAGGCCGCGAGGACCGCGAAAAGCGCCTTAAATCCCGGTGGAGCCAAAGCCGCCGCTCCCTCGCCTGGAATCGTCGACTCTTTCTGCGCGGAGGAAGGAAACCCGGAACACCGGGCTGAAAACGATCTGGGCGATCCGATCCCCGTCGCGGATGCGGAAATCCTGGTCGCCGAGGTTGATGAGAAGAACCTGCAGCTCGCCGCGGTAGTCGCTGTCGATGGTGCCCGGGGAGTTGAGGACCGTGACTCCGTGCCTTGCGGCAAGACCGGACCGGGGCCTTACCTGTCCTTCCAGTCCCGCGGGGATCTCCAGCGTCAGGCCCGTTGGAACAACCGCGCGCTCCCCCCTGCGGAGAAGAATATCCTCTGCAAGATGGGCCCGAAGATCCGCGCCCGCGGCCCCTTCCGTCTGATACTCCGGGAGAAAACCACCGTTGCCGGCGTATCTGACGACGTGGTTTTCCATCCCGTTTACCCGGCGAACGTGAAGTCGAAGCCGCGCACCCCGTTGAGGTTTTTAGTCCCGTAGGCGAGGAGGCTGAAGGAGTCACGTTTCAGGCACCGCCGGGCAAAGGCGTCCACGTCCTCATTGCGGACCTTCTGAAGTGCCTCCACCGATTCGTCGAACTCCAGGATCCGGTCCATGGTGATGAACTGCCGGACGAGCCTCTTCATCCGGGTCTCCATGTCCTCCCGGGACAGGATCATGCTCCCCACCACGTGGCTTTTTGCGTCGTCGATTTCGCGAGCCGTGAGGGGATCCCGAAGGAGCCGGGAGAGCTCCGTATCCAGGGCCGTCAGGAGAGCGCGGGCCTGGCCCGGCGTCGCGTTCGCGTAGATGGTCCACATCCCCGCATCAGAGAAGAAGGAACGGAAGGAATAGACCGTGTAGCACAGCCCGCGCTCTTCCCGCAGCTTCTGGAACAGGCGGCAGCTCATGGATTCACCGAAGGCCGTGCTGAAGACGAGGGACGTGTAGTAGTGCGAAAGCTCGTGGTCAATGGGGTAGCAGGTTCCGGCGTAGATCTGCACCTGGTTGAACCGGTCCGATACCACGGAGGTCTTCGGCGACCACGTGGGCGCTGATCG
Organism: Spirochaetia bacterium; assembly: GCA_035542415.1. Lineage (GTDB taxonomy): Bacteria > Spirochaetota > Spirochaetia > SZUA-6 > Fen-1364 > Fen-1364. The sequence goes on along the minus strand of DATKLM010000008.1, from coordinate 3,841 downwards.
GCGGGCCCCGTTGTGCGATCCGGCGCCTGACGGGAAGACGGCAGCTGCCAGCGCGCGAACCTCGTCCAGGGGAAAGTTGCCGGCCACGGCGAAGATCGTATTGGAGGCAACGAAGTGCTCGCGGTAGAAGCGCATGAGGTCGCCGCGGCGGATCTTCTCCACCTCCTCCACCTCGCCGGTGATCTTGCGGGACAGAGGGTGGTCACCCCACATTTCACGGAGGTAGCGGTCGTGGCCTTTTTCCTCGGGGGAATCGTCCACGGACCGTATCTCGTTGACGACGACGGCCTTCTCCTTCTCCATCTCCGATTCGTCCAGGACGGAGCCGACGGTCATGTCGGTGAGAACGTCAAAGGCGAGCCTCAGGTGCTCCTTGGGGATAATGGCGTAGACGCACGTGGACTCTTTTTCGGTGAAGGCGTTGATGATCCCGCCTACGCGGTCGATCTCCTGCGCAATAGAGAGCGCGCTTCGCCTTCCGGTTCCCTTGAAGAGCATGTGCTCGAGGAAATGGGAGTATCCCCGTTCCCCGGGCGACTCGTCTCGGGAACCGTGAAGGAACCAGAATCCGATGCAGAGAGTATCCGTGCGGTCAACCGGCTCCAGGAGCAGGGTCGCCCCGTTGGCCAGTTTTTCCCTGAGGATCACCCATCTCTCCGGTGCGGCCGGGACCCACCCCGGGGTCCGTCATGAGAGCCGCCCCGCGGTCCCCCGTGCGGCCGGTCCGAGTACCCCCCTCCCGGCCTTCGATCCGAGCGTCCGAAGGGGCGGTCGCCGTCCCGCCGCGGGGGCCGCCGGGCCGGTTTCTCGTCCATCAGGGCGGGATTGGCTTCCAGCGCCGCGAGGGTCGCCAGGTTGATCCTGCCCATGTGGTCGATCTCGGTCACCTTGACCGTGAGCTCCTGACCTTCGTGGACCACGTCTGTGACCTTCTCTACCCGGGTGGGCGCCAGCTTGGAGATATGAACGAGGCCTTCCTTGCCGGGAAGGATCTCCACGAACGCCCCGAAATCCATGATGCGCTTGACCGGGCCGGTGTACACCTTGCCGACCACCGCTTCTTCCACGAGGGCTTCCACCATCCGCTGGGCCTTCTCCGCGCCGTCCTTCTGGTGGTTGTAGATGGTTACCGTCCCGTCGTCGTCGATGTTGATCGTGGAGCCGGTTTTCTCGCTCATTCCCTTGATGTTCTTGCCGCCCGGCCCGATGATCAGCCCGATCTTCTCCGTGGGAACCTTGAGGGAAATCACCTTGGGAGCGAAATCGGAGATGTCGCTGCGCGGCTCCGAGATGGTGCGGTTCATGATCCCCAGGATGTGCAGGCGGCCGTCGCGGGCCTGGCCCAGCGCCTTCTGGAGAATCTCCGCGCTCACCCCCTCGATCTTGATGTCCATCTGGAGCGCGGTGATCCCGTCCTCCGTGCCCGCCACCTTGAAATCCATGTCGCCGAGGTGGTCTTCCTCTCCCAGGATGTCGCTGAGGACGACGAACTTGTCGCCTTCCTTGACGAGCCCCATGGCGATACCGGCGACCGGCTTGATCATCCGCACGCCCGCGTTCAGGAGGCTCAGCGTGCTCCCGCATACCGTTGCCATGGACGAGGAGCCGTTGGATTCCAGGATTTCGGAGACAATGCGGACCGTGTACGGGAAGTTCTCCTTGGACGGGAGGACCTTCTCGATGGCCCTCTCGGCAAGATGTCCGTGGCCGATCTCGCGGCGGCCCGGCGAACCGAGGCGTCCCGTCTCCCCGACGGAGAACGGCGGGAAGTTGTAGTGGAGCATGAAGCTCTTCTTGCTGTCCCCATCGATGTTGTCCATGATCTGCTCATCCAGCGCGGTGCCGAGCGTCGTGACCACGAGGGCCTGCGTCTCTCCGCGGGTGAACAGCGCGGAGCCGTGGGTGCGGGGAAGAACATCGATCTCGCACGTGATGGGCCGGATGTCCGCCGGGCCGCGCCCGTCCGTCCGCCTGCCCTTCTCCACGATGGAGGCGCGCATGATCTCCTGCTCCATGTCCTCAAACTGGGCCTTGAAGGGCCGCACGTCGCTTTCCGCGAGCCGGTCGGCGAAGTGGCTCTGCGTCTCGTCCCGCACCGCGCGGATCGCCTTGCTTCTCTCTTCCTTGCCCTTGACGAACGAGGCCACGTCCAGCTTGTCGAACGCATACGACCGCACATCGTTGGCCAGCGTGTACGTGGAAGGCTTTTCCACGAGCGGCAGCTTCTTCTTTCCGGCCTTCTGGGCCAGCTCGAGCTGGATGCGGCACAGCTCGCGGATGGTGACGTGCGCTTTCTCGATGGCCTCGATCATCAGCGCTTCCGACACCTGACGGGCTCCCCCCTCCACCATCGTGATGCCCCTGGAGGTGCCGGCAACCACGAGCTCGATCGTGCTTGCCTGGATCTGGTCGAACGTCGGGTTGACGACGAACGAGCCGTCCACGTACCCCATGCGCACCGCCCCGATGGGCCCTTCGAAGGGGATGTCGGAGATGGTGATGGCCGCCGAAGCGGCGTTCATGGCGAGGATGTCCGGCGGGTTGACCTGGTCCGTCGAGATGGCCATGGGGATGACCTGGATTTCGCGCTTGAACAGCTTCGAGAACAGGGGCCGGATGGGGCGGTCGATGAGACGGGAGACGAGAATCTCCTTGTCCTTGGGCCTTCCCTCCCGCTTGATGAATCCCCCCGGGATCTTCCCCGCCGCGTAGTACTTCTCAAGGTAGTCCACGGACAGGGGAATGAAGTCCAGGTCTTCCTTCTCGTTGCTGGCGCAGCAGGCTGTTGCGATGACGGCCGAGCCGCCCAGCTGGCCGAAGACGGCCCCGTTGGCCTGCTTCGCCATCTTCCCGGTTTCGAGGATCAGCTCATCCTCGCCGATTTTCAATGAGACTCGATGTTCCATCTCTGTCCTTGCCTTTTCGCTACTTGCGCAGGTCGAGCTTGTCGATGATCTCGCGGTACTTCGTGAGGTTTCTTTTCCTCAGATATGCGAGGAGCCGCCGCCTCTGCCCGACGAGCTTTAAAAGCCCGCGGCGGGAATTGTTGTCCTTGGGATGCCTCTTGAAATGCTCCGTCAACTCGTTCACGCGGCTCGTGAGCAGGGCAATCTGCACCTCCGTGGCTCCCGTATCCTTCTCATTTGCTCCGTAGGTCTTGATCAGGTCTTCCTTCTTTACCTTGGTGAGAGGCATCCTCGAAACTCCTTTCGCGGCACGGTGCACCGTGCATTTGTTCAGTCGTCAGTGAAATATGATTTCCGATGCTTCGGCAATGTCGCCGCCCGCAAGGGTCAGAGCGTCCTCACCAACATCGAGCTCCGCCGAGCTCCGGCGGCCGCCGGATTCGACGGAGACCTCGTAACGGCCCGGTGCCGGAAGAACCTGCTCGATCGACCGCCGCAGAAATCGCCGTTCTGATCCCCGGCCTCCGGCGGAATCGACGCCGCGCAGATCGAGGCTGTAGTCCGCCATCAGCATCGCGCGGGCCTCAGCGAAGTCCCCTTCCTGGATTGTTTTCCTGATCCGGGAACTCGACACTATGGAGTGGCCCCTGAGCACGGGGTCCGTCACACGCACATCGATCCCGGTGTCCACCAGCATCTCTCTCAAGTCGCCGGAACCGGCTTCTCTCGCCCTGCCGAACCGAAAGTTATACCCGACGACAATTTTTTCGATGGTAAGATTTTCCTTCAGGAGGCCGATGAAAGCCTTTCCGGAAAGATGACTCATTTCACCTGAAAAGTCAATCTCCACGACCGCCGCGATGCCCACGGAGGCCAGCCGGGCCAGTTTCTGGGCCCTGCTGAGGATCAGGCCCGGGAAGGTCCGGGGCGCAAGC
>DATKLM010000007.1:0-6668 GCA_035542415.1 Spirochaetia bacterium | reverse complement strand
CTGGCGGGCGAGACGGGCGGCGATCAGATGGCTGCGGACCCCGTACCGGCCACGCCTTCTCCGGAGGAGAAGAAGGGATCGGCGGTTTCGAGGTTCTTCAGGAAGTTCCTGTAAGGGATATTCGACAGCAGGATCATTTTCCCGCCGATACCCGCACCCTGCTGCAACGCGGTACCCTCTGCACCGGTACTATGGTCTGATGAAGAAGCTGCTCTGGGCGGGTGCCCCGCTCCTGTGCATGCTGCTCGCGCGCCCTGCGTGGGCTGGCGGTATCGCTGACCGCGGCGGCGTCCAGGCCGTGGTCAACTCGGGCCACCGCGGACCCGTGCTTGCCCTGGACTGGGACGCGCGCCGCGGGCTCCTCTTCAGCGGCGGAGCGGACGGCACCGTGCGGATCTGGGCCGGGCGAATTCTGATCCGCGGCCTGACGGTGACGAACCTCCGGGTGGGAATGCTCGCCGCGGATCCGGATGCTCCGCGCGTCGCGGTCCTGAGCACGGACGGCATCCGGAGCTACTCTGTTGACGTCTGGGACTGGGAACAGGAAAAGCTGCTCTTCACCATTCCTCTTGATGACGCTCCCCTGTTCATGCGCTACTCCACGTCCGGCCGCTACCTTCTGTTCGGCCTGCCCCGATGGAAAAGCCTGCGGATCATGGACGCTGGCAGCGGCTCCCCGGTTCCCCTCCAGCAGGCTGGTGAGGGGATCATCGCGCTCGCCTCGCTTTCCCGCACCGAGAAAGTGCTGATGACCTATCGCCTCACCGGAGCCCTGTCGTTCTGGGAGCTTTCCTCGGGCAGGCTCCTTGCGGAGAAAGAGACGACTGCCGGCCTCTCTCACCTGCGGATCTCCCACGATCTGAGCTTCATCGTGGGCAGCACCGGATCGGAGGTCCAGAGGATCGACCCCGGGACGGGTGCGGTGCAGGCGCGCGTGACGCTGGAGGGAGTGACGAGCCTGGACATCGCGCCGTCTGACGACTCGGTGGCATGCTCCGGCGAGGGAGGAGCAGTCTCGCGGTGGACATTTGTATCCGGCGTTCTCACACCAGAGGCGCTCCCGCCGGCCCCCGGGGGCTCGGTGGTGCGCTTCGGTCCGGATGCGCTGTACGTCGGGGGTCGCGACGGCTCAATCTCCGCCGTACCGCCTGCCGGGGACACGCAGGTGCTCCCCGGCGACCAGAGGGCGTCGGTCACCGGCAGCGCCGTGCGTGGAGAGATGCTCGCCCTCGCCACGGTCGACTGGCTGAAAGTGTTCGTCTCAGGACTCGCGGACACTGCCCGCGCCGGTTCCCGCGGAGCCGGCCCCCTTCGGGAGATCCAGGTCGCCAATCCCCTGAGGGCAGCGGCGGGTGTCCGGTTTCTGGATGACAGCACCCTTCTGATCTATCGAAACGCGGACGGCCCGGGAGAGTACCGCATCTTCGACATCGCCTCCGGCAGCTTTCGCCCTTCCCTGCCGCCGCTGCCGGGCCCGATCGTGGACGCACAGGTCGAGGACCAGCGCTGTCTGCTTCTCTCCCGGGACGGCACCATCCGCCTGATCGACCTTCCCGGCGGCGCACCACGATTCGAGGTCTCGCGGCCGGGAGCCGTGGACGCGGCACTCCTCCCCGGCGGCACCGTGGTCGTGGCGGGAGACCCGGGAGTCGGCGCGCGGGATTCTCTCGTCAGGATCGACCTGAACACGGGAGAGACGGATCCCGTGAGGTCGCGCAACCGCTACACGTACGCGGTTCTGTTCGATCCCCGAACCGCCGTCCTCTATTCTCTGGGCGTGGACGCTGATGGCGCCACAAGTCTGCTTGCGCGCACCGGGTCGGACTTCCAGACGGAGACGCCCGTGGCGACCTCCCGGGGGGAGCACCTGGGGGCGAGCATGACCGTGGACCCGGCGGACGACGCTCTGTACACGACCCTCGGCCGGGACAGGATTTCCTGCTGGAAGAACGGGACGCTGACGCAGCTGCGCGCGTCCGCGCGAGGTGCGGTTGCTCTCGGCAGCGGTGCAGGCGTCCTGTACGCGCTCAACCAGGACTCTACGGTGTCCCTTTCGAGCCCGGGGAACGGCGACCCCCTGGCCGAGCTTTCCGTATTCAGGGACGGGGGATGGGTGCTCACGATGCTCGGGGGACATTTCGCTGCTTCGCCGGGAGCCGACTCGCTTGTCAACGTCTTGGAAAACGGGAAGGCGGTGCAGGACAAGGGCGCTTATCTCGTTCCCGTGCAGGTGACGGAGGGCCGCTGAGTCGGATAGAATGCCGCTCGCGAGGAGGACGAACATGAAATCCCCCGTGAGCTTCAAGCAGGAAATCACCGCCGTGTTCGGCAAGCCGGTCGCGGAGAACCCCACCCAGGTCATGGTAGAGGCGGCGTATCGGCATCACGGACTGGCGTGGCGTTACCTGACGCTGGAGGTGGATCCGTCCGGGCTGGCAGACGCGGTCACCGGGGCGCGCGCCATGGGGTTCGCCGGGTTCAACTGCACCATCCCGCACAAGGTCGCGGTCATCCCTTTTCTGGACGAGCTGGGCGAATCCGCGCGGCTCATGGGCGCGGTGAACTGCGTCGTGCGCCGGGGCGCGAAGCTCGTCGGGGAAAACACGGATGGAAAGGGCTTCCTCAAATCGCTTCGCGAGATCATCGATCCCCGGGGGAAGAGCATTCTGCTCTTCGGCGCCGGCGGGGCCGCGCGGGCCATCGGGGTTGAGATCGCGCTGGCCGGCGCGTCGCACATCACCGTCGTGAACCGCTCACGCGCGCGCGGACTCGAGCTGTCGACCCTGCTGGAGCAGAAGACGAAGGCGAAGGTCCAGCACCTGCCCTGGAAGGACGGGTTCAGGATACCCGAAAGCATGGACGTGGTGATCAACGCCACGTCCATTGGCCTGTACCCGGATATCGACGCTGAGCTTCCCGTGGACCTGGACACTCTGGCGCCTCGCATGGTCGTTGCCGACGTGATCCCCAATCCCCCGCGCACGAGGCTCATCCGCAGCGCGGAAAAGAAGGGCTGCCGCGTGATCGACGGGCTGGGGATGCTCGTGAACCAGGGAGTGATCGGCGTGAAGTACTGGACGGGCGTGGACCCGGATCCCACCGTGATGAGGAAGGCGCTGGAGGAGGTGTTCTCCTGATGTCCTTGAGATCCCCAAGGCTCTCGCGCGCCCTTCGGGCGGCTCTGCCGCGGCTTTCGGCCATCCATGGCCTCGGCGCGGCTCGAAAGCCCTGTCTACGGCCCTCCCGCAAGCGACCGCTCGTACTGGCCGATCATGTATGCCTGCTGGGAGATCATCAGCTCCTGCTCGGTGATGATGGCCTTGACGACATCGCCAATCGAGATCAGACCGGCGAGGGCGCCCTTGTCCAGAACGGGGAGATGTCGGATGCGCCGGGTGGTCATGAGGGCCATGCACTCCCGGATGGTGGTGGTGGGCTCCACGCCGAGCATCTCCGAGGTCATGACATCCTTGACCTGGGTGTCGCGCGCGCTTTTTCCTTTGAGCTCGAGCTTGCGCGCGTAGTCCCGCTCGGAAAAGATGCCGGCGAGCTTGCCGGCGTCGTCAGTCACGAGCACGGCGCCCAGCTGCTTTTCGGCCATGAGCTCCAGTGCCTCGTAGACGGAGGCGCTCGGGCGGACGCTGTAGACGGCCCTGCCCTTGACTTCCAGCATGTCTTTCACAGTGTCCATCACGTTCTCCTTTCGGGCTCATACCCGTCCGAAGCCAAAGATCGGCAATCCTGCGAATTTCGTCAATGACCGGGAGGAGCGTCAATTCGTTTGACCGGTCTGTTCGCCCATCGGTATTTTCAGAGACGGCTCCGGAAGATCTATCATGCAGGGAGGTCTCCTTCATGACTGAGTCGACGTACAAGCTGTACCCGTACCGCTGGGTGGTCCTGGCGGCTTTCATGCTGATCAACGTCATGGTCCAGGTTCTCTGGATCTGCTACGCCCCGGTGGCATCGGCCGCCGCGGCCGCATACGGGGTTCCCCGGGAGAGCATTGACCTGCTGGCAAACCTCTTCCTGTTGATCTATATCCCCATTGCCATCCCCGCGGCGTGGGCCATTGACAAGTTCGGGTTCAAGAAGGCCGTCGGCTTCGGCGCGATCCTCATGGCTGTGTTCGGCCTCGTGCGCGCGGCGTTCCCGCTCTCCTACACGGCCGCGCTCATCGGGTCCATCGGCATCTCCGTGGGCCAGCCGTTCCTCCTGAACGCCTTCACGAAGCTTGCTGCCGAGTGGTTCCCGCAGAAGCAGCGCGCGACGATCACGGGCCTGATCTTCCTCTCGCTGTTTCTCGGCATCGGCCTGGGAGAAAGCCTCAGCCCTGCGATGGTCAGCGCCTTCGGCTTCGGCGGAATGCAGCTGGTCGTCGGGATTGCAAGCGCGGCATCCACGGTGCTCTTCCTCGCGTTCGCCCGCGCCAAGCCGCCCACGCCTCCCGGCCCGGCTGGTGAGCAGGTGCGCGCCCTGATCTTTGACGGGATGAAGCAGATCCTCAGGAACCGGAACGTCTACCTCCTGTCCCTGGCTCTCCTCCTGGGCAGCGGCATCGTCAACGGGGTTTTCACGCTGATCGACGGGCTCGACCAGGAAAAGGGACTCGGCGTGGACCAGGGAGTCCTCCTGACGGCTCTCCTCCTCCTCGGGGGAATCGTCGGAAGCGTCGTCGTGCCGGCCGTTTCGGACGGAGTGCGCCGCCGCAAGGCCATTCTCCTGATCGGTCTCTTTGCGGCCGTGCCGGCCACCGTCGGGCTCGTGCTGGTGCGCAACTTCGCCGCGGAAGCCGTCCTGTTCTTCGTCGTCGGGTTCTTCATGACCGGCTTCACCCCGGTTGCCTACCAGTACGGAGCGGAGATCACGCACCCCGCGCCGGAGGGTACGAGCAATGGTATTTTCGCACTCGTCGTGCAGGCCTCCGGACTGCTGATCGTGCTCATGGACGCGCTTCGCGGCTCGTTCCACAATTCGTATCTCCCGTCCTTTCTCGGGCTCGCCGCCCTTCTCGCGGTGAGCGGCATCTTCCTCTTCTCCCTGAAGGAGTCCCCGAAGATGCGGGCAGAAAAAGCCTCTTGACGCGTCAGCGTCTTTTCACTATGTTCCCTGCATGATCACGCGCAGCAGCACACAGGCCAGCGCATCTCTCAATCTCTCGAACTGGTGGTGGTTCTGGGAATAGCCAGAACCATGCCCGCGTAGCGGAAACAGGAGCGCAGGTTCTGGCGAAAAAAGGCCAGGCCTGCGTCTTTTTTTTGTAAAAAGCCGTGGTGCCTGATATTCGGGCATCGCGGCTTTTTTATTCGTTCGGAGGGAGGTCTTTCATGGCGGTTGCCACAGAAACGGGAAACGTGATGATCCGCGTCATCAACGGGGAGCGCTTCACCCCGCTTTCCCTTGCGCGAAAGCTGGGAGCGCGCGCGCTCCTGGAGTCCGCTTCCTTTCACCGGGGGAAGGAGCGCTACTCCTTCCTCCTGGTCCGGGAAGCCTTCCGCGTCTTCCAGAAAGGGGAGGACTTCTTCATGAGCCGGGACGGGACGACGCTGTCCCTGAAGACGCGGGCCCGCGACATCCTCGACGTCCTGGCCCATTTCAGCGGCCAGCACGACGGCCTGTCCACCCCCTTCCCCCTGCCCACCGGGGGCATCGGGTTCCTCTCCTACGAGTACTGCGCCCGGTTCGACACCATCAGGCTCCGGCAGCGGCAGGATCCCCTCGGCGTCCCCGACGCCATGTTCCTCTTCGGGAACGTTTTTCTCGTCTTCGATCATTACACGGACACGATCTCCCTGGTGGGAGTGAACTACCGGCAGAAAAGCATCGACCTTGCCCGCGCGCTGGACGAAACGGAGGCGCGCATCAACGACCTGGACTTCAACTTCATGGCGGGAAGCACCCGCACCTGGACGGTGGAGCGCATCCCGCGTCCGGACGACCGGGAAGCGTACCTCTCCGGCGTTGAGGCGCTGAAGGCGGAGATCGTCAAGGGAAACCTCTACCAGGCCGTTCTCTCCCGGCGCGTGGAGCTTCGCACGGAGATGCCCGCCATCGAAGCATACCGCTCTCTGCGCAGCCTGAATCCGTCTCCGTACATGTTCTACCTCGATTTCGAGGACGTCCAGCTTTTCGGCGCCTCACCGGAGGTTCACGTCAAGGCGAAGGACGGCAGGGCAATGATCCGCCCGCTTGCCGGCACCCGCCGCCGAGGGGCGACCCCGCAGGAGGACAAGGCCCTGGAGAAGGAGCTCCTGGCCGATCCCAAGGAGCGCGCGGAGCATCTCATGCTGGTGGACCTTGCCCGCAACGACCTGGGCCGCGTCTGCACGCCGGGGAGCGTGACGGTGCCCGAGTTCATGGACGTGGAGCGCTACTCCCACGTGATGCACATCGTCTCCCAGGTGGAAGGAAGGCTGGAGGAAGGGGTGACAGGCCTGGACGCGCTTCGGGCCACGTTCCCGGCAGGCACCGTCACGGGCGCTCCGAAGATCCGCGCCATCGAGGTCCTGGATTCCCTGGAGCCGGTGGTTCGCGGCTTCTACGCCGGGGTCGTCGCGCACGTGGAGTCAGACGGATCCCTGGACTCCTGCATCACAATCAGGAGCGCGCTGAAGAAGGGGGACCGCATGGTCCTGCAGGCCGGGGCCGGCATCGTGTATGACTCTGTT
>DATKLM010000006.1:0-13816 GCA_035542415.1 Spirochaetia bacterium | reverse complement strand
GGCTCGAGTCTCCCGGGCTGGACGTGTAGACGGGCACTCCCGCCTCGCACGCGGCCCCGATGAGGGACCGGTAGCTCGTGCGGAGGATCTTCTCCCGTTCCCTCACGTAGCGGCCGAGCCTGTAGTGCAGTTCCGCCGTGCTCATGCGCTTCTGGAACTCCGGTGATTTCAGCACCTGGGCGACGAACTCGTCCGTCTTGAAAAGCACGTCCTGGTCGAAGACGATGTCGTAGATGCGGATGATGCGTTCCCGCCGGAGCGCGACGTCATCAAAGCTCGGCGGGATTCCGTAGAGGGAGAGCCCCAGGGAGCGGTGCATGTCATGGTAAAGGTTGGCGCCCGTGGAGACGATCCAGTCGATGAAGCCGGCCTCGATCAGGGGCACGAACGCCGCAGAGCCCAGGCCGGTGGGCGTGAGCGCGCCGCTGATGGTCACCCCCACCGTGACGTCTGGTTCCAGCATTCTGTCGGTGAAGATATGGCACGCCTCGCGAAGCCGTGCGGCGTTGAAGGAGAGGAGGAACTCGTCGACGAGGGTATCGACCCCGATGCCCGCGGTGATGGGCCGGGGGTCAAGCCGGCGCCCTTTCACTACAGGAGGACCGCTGCCGAGACGACCGTGGTCCAGACCCCGCCCGACGCCCCTTCCGCGGTCTGCGTAATGCTCGTGCTGTCGACGATGTGCCCGCCCATGCGGTACTGCTCCCGCCGTTCGTTGTAGTCCTTGTCCAGGTCGAACGGGACGCCGAGCAGCGTGGCGAGCATGGAGGCGGCAAGGTCCTCCGCGTAGTCCCCCGCTTCCTTTTCCGTCTGGCCGTACGTATGGTGCTCGGAAAGGTAGCCGTACATCTTGAGGTCGGAAGGGATGGCGATCCCGATGGAGGAAGCGATGCGCCGGCCCGGTTCATCCGTAGCCATCTCCGCCAGGACGACGAACGTCACCTCACCGGCCTCCAGCGCCGCCAGCCCTTCGTCCGGGCTCACGATCTTGCACCCGGGCGGAAAGATTGAAGAGACCCGGACGATGTTCAGGTGCGCGATGCCGGCGTTCCGGAGGGCCATCTCGAAGCTGTTCAACTTTTCCTTGTTGATCCCGACCCCGCGGGTCAGGAACAACTTTCGGGGGACGAATCTCACGCCCATGAAAATAGGACGGAATTCCCGTGCGCGTCAAGGAGAGGCCGGCGCCGCAGGCGCATGTCAGGGCCGGAATCCCTATTGCAATCACCCCCCACATCAACGATACTTTTGGATATGGGCGTCGCACCGCTCAGGGCGAGGGTCCGTCCCCCGGTCGTCGACGGGCTCTTCTATCCGGCGAAAAGCGAACAGCTGCGCGGCCTCGTGGATCAGCTTCGTGGGTCCTCGTCCGTTCCCCTCGGCTCGTGCTTTGCCGTCGTCTCACCCCACGCGGGGTACGAGTACGCAGGCTCCGTGATGGCGGCGGCATTCCGCTGCGCCGCCCTGCGCAGGCCCCGGACCGTCATTCTCGTGGGGCCGGTGCACCGGGACCCGCCCGGCGGTTTCTACCTTCCGGAGTCGGAGAGCTTCTCCACGCCGCTCGGCGAAGTCCTGGTGGATGAACGTGCGGCACAGGCCGTCCTGTCCAGCGATCCCGCGTTCCAGCGGAACGACATCTTCCACCTGGAGGAGCACTGCCTGGAAGTCCAGATCCCCTTCGTCCAGCGCGAGTTTCCGGGCGCTGCCGTTCTCCCCATCCTCACGGGAAGCCGCGGAACGGCCGCGGCGGCGGCTCTCTCAGCGGCCCTTCGCGCAGCCCGGGAAGGAGAGGAACAGTCGACCGTGATCATCGTCTCCTCGAACACGGCCTCCTACATGGCGGGCAGGGACGTGGCAGCAGAATCCACCCTCCTGGAAGATCTCGTGCTGCGGAAGGACTGGCGCGGGGTGATCGGCGCGGAAGAGAAGAAGCGGATCAGCGCCTGCGGCGCAACGGGAATCGCCGCCGTGCTCTCGCTGACCGGCGGCGGATGCCGGGTCAGTATCGTGGAACGTGGAGGCTCGCGCAACGACGAACAGGGGACGGCACGAACGGTTCATTATGCGGCAATCGCTTTCGACAACGACGCTCGCTCTGACTGAATCCGAGGAGCAGGCCCTGATCGAGGCCGCCCGGGCCGCCATCACGCAGCGGCTCAACGGCCGCGGTGCCTGCGTGGAGTCGCCCCTGACGCCCTCCCTGCTCCTTCCCTGCGGCGCCTTCGTGACGCTCAAGGTAAACGGCGGCCTCCGCGGGTGCATCGGACGTATCACGGCGTCGCGGCCGCTTCTGCAGACCGTGCGGGAGGTGGCGCAGTGCGCCGCCTTCGAGGATCCGCGATTTGCGCCCCTCACGCCCGCCGAATGGCCCGCGGTGCGCCTGGAGATTTCGGTGCTGTCTCCGTTTCGGAAAATCACCGACGTGCAGTCCATCGAAGTGGGCGTCCACGGCGTCATGATCCGATGCGGGCACCATTCCGGGCTGCTGCTCCCCCAGGTGGCCACGGAGCAGGGATGGGACCGGGACATGTTCCTCCGTCACGTGTGCTCCAAGGCAGGGCTTCCCCCGGACGCGTGGAAGTCCCCGCTCGCCCAGATCGAGATCTTCAGCGCGCTCGTCATCCACGAAAAGGACTAGGAGCGTTCTCTCATGGTAGTCGACGTCGACGAAGCCGGGGCACGGCGCCTCGGCGTCCCGCTGGGGTCCCCCGCGCGCGGGACCGCGCTCACGAGGATCCTGGCGCTCAAAGGGTCGCCGGGGTGGCTCGTGGACGCCGCGTCGATCCGTGAATGGCGATTCCAGGGAATCACCGAACGGGCAGGGGCCGCCATTCTCTATGGCCCGTGGGTGGACGCTCGGACGCTCGCCGATGTGATCCGGCTCCCGCTCCGCGAGGGCCTTCCCCTTCTCTCCCGGCTGGCCAGTGCGATCCTGCTCCTGCGGGAGCGCATGGTGCCGTTGTTCCCCATCCAGACCGACGCCGTCCTGTTCACCTCCCCGGGCCCCATCCTGTTCCTCCCCCCCGAGACGATGCGGGAACTGCGGGGCCTGCGGACGTTTGAGGAGAACCAGGAGACCTTCGACGCCCTGTCCAACCCGGACCTTCGGGGGGAGGGGATGATCTCCTTCGCAATCGCGGCGCTCCTCTTCCGGATCATTACCGGCACCTTTCCTTTCACCGGGCGGACGCCCGAGGATCTGCACGAGCAGATGCGCAAGCTGCAGATCAACGAGCCGGGGCGCGCCGTGCCGGGGCTTCGCGCGGAAATCTCCGCGGCCGTGATGGCGGGTCTGGGCCGCGCGCAGGCGGGAGAAAGAAAACGGCCGGCGCCGCCGTCCCTCGAAGAGTGGGATGATTTTCTGCGCGCCTGGCAGGCCGTGGAACCGGTGCTCGCGCTGACAAAAGAGGAGACGCAGAGCATCCTTTCCAGCGCCGCAGCCAGCAGCCAGAGCTCGGAAAAGAAGTTCCGCAGGCGCATGTTCTGGGAGAAGAACTGGAAGACGGCCCTCATCATCGCGGGGGTGGTCGTGCTGGTCGGCGCCGGCGCGGGAAGCATTCTCACGCGCGCGCTCGCGCCGCGGGTCACCCGCGGATACCCGCCGCGGAAGGTCGTGGAGACTTTCTACACCGGAATGAACCGGCTGGATCACATGGCCATGAGCGCGTGCGTCGTGGGCAAGGCGGGACAGGGCGAGATCAACGAGGCGATGAACCTCTACGTCATCTCGCGGGTCTCCACCGGCTATGAGGGCAGATCCACCATCGTCGGGGCGGACGAGTGGGACAGGGCGGGGCGTCCGGCGCTGGGCGGGTCCCGGTCCGTGTATGGGGTCACCGGCCTGTCCATCACCGCGGAGCAGGGAGAGCCGCAGCCCGTGTTCCTGGTCACGTACGAAAAGTGGACTCCGACGCCGGGTGGAGGGGACTCGGCCTCCCCGGGGGGCACGTCCGGGGGCGCATCCGGGGCCCCGTCAGGCAGCGCCGCGGCGGCCCCCCGGTTCCAGGGTTCCGCCGTGACCGACCGTATCTTCATGAAGAAAGACCGCGGCGATTGGGTGATCTACCGCATTGACAGGCTGCGTTCGGAGGCCATCGCAACGCCGTAGTCCGGCGCCTCCGTCTTTCCCCCTTCCCCGCCGATTCCCGACGCGGTATTATTGCCTAATGCAAAAACTTCTCGGTGACATCCTCGTTGAAAAGGGCTACCTCACAAGCAAGGATCTCAACCGCGCTCTCCTCTTTCAAATGCGAAAAATCGTGGGACCCTCGGCGGGAACGACGGCGACGGAGACCTTCCTTCTCGACGTTGCCCGCACAAAGTACAACTGCCGTGACGAGTTCTACCTGGGAAAGATCCTGACCGAGCTGAAGCTCCTGCCGGAGGTGCGGATCAAGGAAGCGCTGGAGATCCAGCAGACGGACAAGCCGGAGACGCCGACGGGGAAGCTCGACGCGCTTCGGCGGATCACCGCCCGGATGAACGGCTCGTACAACCTCATCGACCTCCTCAACCAGGTCCTCGTGTTCGCCGCGCAGCTGGTGGAGGCGGAGGCATCGAGCCTCATCGTCCACGACCACGTCAATAACTCCCTCGTGATTCTCATCCCCACCGGCTCACGCGCGGACGCCGTGAGAGAGCTCACCATCCCGCGGGGCAAGGGGCTTGCCGGGTGGGTGTATGAGAACTCCCTCTCCGTGATCTCCAACAACGTTCTCAATGACCGGCGGTTCTACAGCGAAATCGATGCCACCAGCGGCTACACCACCCGCCAGATCCTGTGTGTTCCCCTCACCGTGAAGGACAAGAGGCTGGGCGCGCTGGAGGTCATCAACAAGATCGATCCGGCGGCACGGTTCACCTCGTCAGACCGGCTGCTCCTGGAGCTGTTCAGCGCGCAGGCGGCAATTGCCATCGAGAACACGCGGCTGACGCTCGCCCTGGCGCGGATGGAGGAAGACGCTGCCATGCGCGGCGACGGCACCAGCACCGGCTCCCGGATGGCGGCGCAGCTGTGCGCGTCCTTTCTCCACGCCCTCCAGAAGACGTTCATTCCGCTTCGCGGGTACGCCGACAGGCTGCGTGAGGTCTCCCGTGACGAGCGCGTCCTGAAGTACCGCACCTACATCGACTCGGAGATGGCGCGCCTCATCCATCGCAGCGAGCTCACCCTGCGGTTTCTCAAGGGCGAGCTTCCCTTTGCGCCGCAGGAGCTTGACGTGGGAGAGGTCCTGCGGGACCTGAGGTCCCGCACGTGGGTGGACTGCCGCCTCTCCGGGATCGCCTTCGAGATCACGGCGCCCGGCGAGCTCCCTGTCAGAGGAGATCGTGAGCTTCTTCTCAGCGGACTGGAGTGCATCTTCCAGAACAGCCGGGACGCGATGCCGGATGGCGGAGTCTTTGCCATCGAGGCCGCGCGCCGCCAGCCGGCGGGAGTCCTCCTTCACATCCGCGACACGGGACGAGGCTTCAAGGCTGACCCGCATCAAGTCTTCGAGCCCTTCTTCACGCTCGGGAAGCCGAACGCGGCGGGACTGGGTCTCTCCATTGCCCGCTGGATCATCGAGGCGCACGGCGGGACCATCACCGCGGAGAAGCCGACCCGCCCACCGGGGGCTCAGCTCACGGTGAGGCTGCCCTGACGAACGCGGCCCGAGCCCCTCAGCGGCGAGCCTTCAGAAACTCATCCACCTCCGCTGCCATGGGCATGGACGGCTGCGCGCCCCGGCGCGTGGTCGAGATTGCCGCCGCGGCAGACGCCCGGCGAAGGGCCGCCTTCATGGGCATGCCCGATGCAATGGAAGCGGCAAGCACGCCGCAGAAGCAGTCCCCGGCGCCGACCGCGTCAACGGAATCCACGGGGAAGGCTTCCTGGCGCACGCTTCCCTCCTTGCTCGCCCAGATGCTTCCTTCGCTGCCCAACGTGACGATCACGCTACCCACTCCCCACTCCAGGGGAACGCAGGCCTGTTGCTCCACGGGGCCGGCGGAGCCGACGAGCTCCCTCAGCTCATTGCGGTTGCACACAATGCAGTCCACGCAGTCGAGGATCCGGCGGTCCGGCCGCTCTCCGATGGTCGGCGCGATGTTCCAGATCACCATGCATCCCGCGGCGTGAGCCGTCTGGATCAGCGCCTCCGTGGTGGCGCGGGGAATCTCGTTCTGGAACAGCGTGACCCACGTCTCCCCGGGCGGGGGTTTGGGGAAATCCACGTCCGCCGGCTCGAAGAGCATATTGGTCCCGAGGGCCACGGCTATGGAGTTTTCACCGTGAGTATCGACGGTGATCATGGCGACGCCGGAGCGCTTGCCCGGGCGAACGGTCACGCCGGCTGTTGAAACGCCGGTGGCCTCCAGGCTCGCCAGGCGTTCCCGGCCGAATGCGTCGTCGCCGAGACAGCCGTACACGGCCGCGGGCACGCCGCAGCGCGCTGCTGCCACCGCCTGGTTGGCTCCTTTCCCCCCGGGGAAGCTGTCCCAGGTGTCGCCCGTGACCGTCTCCCCGGGCTGGGGAAGGGCTTTGACGTAGACGATGAGGTCGGTGTTGATGGAACCGAAGACGAGCACCTTGCCGCTCATGAGAAGCGATAGTAGGGGCGGCCCGGCGGGCTGTCAACGAGACGACGTGTAGACGACCCTGTTCCGTCCGCCTTCCTTGGCCTCCAGGAGGCGGTGGTCGGCGATGCGAAGGAGCTGCTGCGTGGTGAGCTGGGGAAGCTCCTCGAAAATAACGACCCCGATACTGACGGTGACGCGGATGGCCTCGTGCTCGTCATCGAGGATGAAGGCGTGCTCCTCCACGCTGCCGCGGATCTTTTCGATGGCCTGGACGATCCCGTCCCGCCCGGTCCTCGTGAAGAGGATCACGAACTCCTCCCCGCCGTAGCGGCACAGCACATCGCGGGAGAAGATCACCTCCTGGATGATGGCCACAACCTCGACGATGGCCTTGTCTCCCGCGGGATGGCCGTACGTGTCGTTGATGCGCTTGAAATGATCGATGTCGACCATGGCGAGACCGAAGTTCATGTCGTTGCCATTCGACGGGGGGCTGCTGCGGTGCTCCAGCCGGTTTCTCGCGCGGCGCAGCTCGATTTCGAGGTACTGGCTGAAGAATCGCCGATTGTAGATCCCGGTGAGAGCATCACGCTCCGCCTGGTGCCGAAGGTCCTCGTTCAGCTTCGTGATCTCCCGCGTCCGCTCCTCCACGCGCGCCTCCAGGGTGGCGTTCGCCTCCTCGATGCGGTGGTACAGCATCACCAGCTCGCTCAGGAGAACCCACGACATCGTCAGGACGACGATCATGAAGGAATACTCGCTCAGATAGACGAACTGGTACACGCGGGCGGCGACGAGAGAGTCGTTCGCGACGCCGAGGAAGTACGTGGACATCCCGACGATGACCACGAGCAGCCCCGCCGCGTGCGAGCGAACGTACTCGCGGACCAGGATGGCCAGGAGGTACACATAGACGAGCACGGCCGAGGCGATTCCCGCCAGGTAGACGATGCCGAGCTGGCCCTCGTAGTAGGTGATGGGCGGAACGCCAGGGATGGTGATGGTCTTGAGGGAGGGACGGAGCGGCGACAGGGTGAGATCCGGTCCCGCAAAAAGAGAGACGACAAAGACGATGACGAACCATGCGGCGACGACGCGGAGGATCCGGCTCCCGGCCCGGTTTGCATACACGGCGACGAACCACGTGATGCAGATGGAGATGGCGTCCATGGTGTCGAGCTGGAACGTCTGCCACCGAACGCCTTCAGCCACCGAGGAAGACGTGTACAGCCCGATGGAGAAGACATCATACACGGCCACGCTGATGCACAGCAGGGCAAAGGGCAGGTGTGCCGGCGATCGTCGGCCGCGGAAGAAGACGAAAAGATGGAGGAACCCGGCAAAGGCGCTCAGGGCGGCCATGACGATGCAGGGGTAAGCGACTATCTGCAAGCGGAGCGGCCTCGCATGGGCCCCATCCTAGAGGAGGCAACCTCTCCGGGTCAAGGCGTCACGGGCCGCCTTTGGAGAGCCGCGGCCGCGGCAGCGGCAATTGCGTAGGCGGCGGCCGCGGCAACGAGCAGGGCGCGGAACCCTGCTGCCGGGGCGACGAGCGCCGAAGCCGCGGCCACGATCACCGACGCGCATCCGTTCACCGCCCACGCCTGAGCGCGCTGCCGGGAATCCGATGCCAGAACGCGCATCGCGGCCGGGAACGGGATGCCGATCAGGAACCCGGGGAGCGCGAGCAGACCCAGGGCGGCCGCCGCCTTTCCGGGGAAGGCCGCCGGCAGAGCGGACGAGAAAGCGGCCGGCAGCGCCAGGCAGAAGGCCGCCGAAGCCGCGGACGCCGTGAACAGGATGGGGCCGAGCGCGCGCCGCGGGACAGCTTCCGAGGCTGCTCCTCCCAGCGCCGAGAAAAGGAGAATGCCTCCCAGGGAAATACTCAGGGAAACACCGGGTGAAGGGAAAAGGAGAGACGCGGCGTTGATTGCGTACATCTCCGTCGCCATGAAGCCGATACCTGTCATTCCGACCAGAAGGAAGAGGCCGGCCGCACCGCGCGGCCCTCCGCGATGCCGGCGGCCCGGGACAAGCATCGCCGCAAGGAGCGCCGCGCCCACGACGACGACCTCCACCAGTACGGTGCCCGCGATGATCTCACCGGTGAGAAGGAGCGTATATGCCCTGCCGCCGGTGGCGCGGGAGAAGTCCTTCACGCGCGTCCATTTCACGAAGTGGGACGGAAAGGGCCTGTCGTCGGTCTGGGGCGCGACATCGAGCGCCTGTCGCCGGACGTACCCCGCGTCCTGCGTGATGCCGAGGTAGGCTTCAGCGAACAGCGGCTGCTGGTACCGGCTGAACCGGTTCGTGCGGGACGGATCGACTCCCGGATAATAGTCCAGGTCGAATGCCCGGCTTTCCGAGAAAGCCGCGAGCCGTTCGAGAGTCGCTCCCCGCAGCGGTTCCCGCGCCGCGACGATGGTGCAGCTGTCCCAGGAGCGGATCACCGCGAGGTGGGATGAAGGGTCCGCAACTCCGGCGTCCGACAACGCCTGGAGGATTTCCGAAAAAAGGCGCAGCGAATCCGAAGGGGGGAGCACGTTTCTCCGTGAAACGGCCAGCGCCCCTCCCCGATCCAGCCGCATCCAGCAGGCGCGGAAGGAATCCACGGTGAGCAGGTTGTCGGCCTGAAGGCTCGCCATGCCGGGGAGGGACGGTCCCCAGTCCTCGATCAGGATCGTTGAAAACGCGCCGCCCGGCCGGGCGAGATAGGCGCGCGGGCTTTCAGCAATCACCCGCAGATGCTGCCCGTCATACTGAAAGGCTGCGCGGCGCGCCACGCGCGGATCTTCGAGAACGAGGACGCCGGGGGAGAGCGACGCGATCGCGCAGGCCGCTGCCAGGCCGCCGTCCTGCTGAAGAATCAGGCAGTTGCCCTGCCCTGCCACGACGAACGGCGCAAAGGAGTGGGTCCAGGCGGCGAAACGCGGCGCGCCCCGGTCGGAAAAGTCGTACAGCACCGAAAGAGCGTCGCCATCTGTGACAAGACCTGTCTGGCGCGGAAGCTCGTCCTGCCAGGCAAGGCTCAGCCCCGGCGCGAAACGGATGCTCGGGCTCTCCACGACTTCCAGCCGGCCTCGAAGGCCCGGCGTTCGGCTCGTGACCACCGTCCCGGGGGCCTGGCGGAGCAGCGGCAGGGTCTTGTACGGAGACGGCGCGACGGCGAGCGCGCCGGCGCGCTGCCACGCAAAGAGCGCTCCCAGGAGCGCACAGCACAACGCGGAGAGGATGCGCGGCGCAAGCCGCCGCGCGGCGATGAACGCGGCCGCGAGCGGAACAAGGGCGGAGAAGACGACGCACCCTCCTTCTTCGACAAGGGGCAGCAGCACCGCGGGCGCGAGCGCGCCGGCGGCCGAGCCCAGGAGGGATGCGCCGGCAATCGCGCCGCTGAGGTCCGGCCGATGGGAGTACGCCGCGACTGAGGCAGCGCCGCAGGCGAAGAAGGGAAGCGAGAGAAGGATCCACGAAAGGAGAAGATAGAAAGCCTGCGCCCGGTCGACGGGAAAACGGAGGTAGTCAAGAGGCAGTGCCTTGACGGCGAGAAAGGACCCGATGGTCGACAGGGAGCACGTCAGGAGCGCCGCCATCAGCAGGGAAGATGGTTGGCGTCTTTCGCCGCGCCGCACGAGGCCGAATGCCGCGCCGCCGGCCGCGTAACCGAACATTGCGACCCCGACGGCGAGAAAGGAGAGGTGACTCCAATGCGCGATGGAGAAGAACCGCGTAATCAGGAGCTCGTAGGAGAGGGACGAAAGCGACAGGGAAAAAACCGCGGCAAGAATCATCTCGTGAGGGGGACGAAGAGCACACCGGTGATGTGCTCGATTGACGCCGATGCGCCATTCTTCGTGATGAGCACGAGCTCCTGGTAGCTGAAAGGATTGCCCAGGGGAAGGACCATCCGACCGCCGTCTTTCAGCTGCTTCAGGAGCGGCGGCGGGACATGGTTGACGGCCGCGGTGATCATGATGGCGTCAAAAGGAGCCCGCGCCTCGCTGCCATAGTACCCGTCGCCGTTCAGCGCGGTGACGTTCGCGCATCCGAGCGACGAGAGCAGGGGCACGGCTCGCTCATACAGGGGTTTCCTGATCTCGATCGTCACGACCTCCCGCGCAAGCCGGGAAAGAATGGCCGCCTGGTAGCCGGACCCGGTGCCCACCTCCAGGACCTTGTCCGCGCCGCTCAGGCGGAGGACCTCAGTCATGAGAGCGACGATGTAGGGCTGCGAGATCGTCTGTCCCTCCCCGATGGGCAGGGGATGGTCCTGGTAGGACTGCGCGCGCAGGTCCTCGGGCACGAACAGGTGGCGGGGAACGGAGCGCATGACGGACAGCACGCGCGCGTCCGTGATGCCGCGGGAGGCGATCTGCGTGTCGACCATCGCGTCACGGGCTTTTTGCCAGTCCTGGGCCGGTGCGGCCGCCGTGGAGATCGAAAGGAAAAGCGCGGGCAGGACGAGACGCATCGTGCGCCTCCTCTTTCGAACGAGTATAGCGCCGACCGGGCCGGGCCGCAACCGCAATTGCCTACGCTCCCCTGTTTTTGTTATTATCCTCGCCACATGGAAGCCATCGAGCTGAGCAAGGCCTTCGATCCGAAGACGTACGAGGAGCGGATCTACGGCTGGTGGATGGAGCAGAAGCTTTTCGCGCCGGCGCCGGCGGGAGCAAAGGAGCGCGCGGGAAGGTTCGTCATCGTCATCCCGCCGCCGAACGTCACGGGCGTCCTCCACATGGGCCATGGCCTGAACAACAGCCTCCAGGACATCGAAGTGCGTTACCACCGGATGCTCGGTGAAGACACGCTGTGGGTCCCCGGCACGGACCACGCCGGGATCGCCACGCAGAACGTGGTGGAGAAGGCTCTCAAGAAGCGCGGCACGAACCGGCAGGCCGTGGGCCGCGAGAAGTTCCTCGAGGAGACGTGGAAGGTCACGCGGGAGCACCACGAAATCATCGTGCGCCAGCTCCAGCGCCTGGGCTCCTCGTGCGACTGGTCCCGGGAGCGCTTCACGTTCGACGAAGGACTGTCCCGCGCCGTCCGCGAGGTTTTCGTGTCCCTGTATGAGAAGGGGCTGATCTACCGGGGGTACTACCTGGTGAACTGGTGCCCCTCCTGCCGCACGGCGATCTCGGACGACGAGGTGGAGCACGAAGAGGTCCGGGGGAAGATGTACCACTACCTCTACCCCCTTGCCGACGGTTCGGGCACCATCCCCATCGCCACGACCCGGCCGGAGACGATGCTCGGGGATACGGCCGTGGCCGTGCATCCGGAGGACATGCGCTACCGGCATCTCGTCGGGAAAAGGGTCGCTCTCCCCCTGACGGGCCGCACCATTCCCATCATCACGGACCCGCAGATCGACATGACGTTCGGCACGGGGGCGGTCAAGGTGACCCCGGGGCACGACCCCGTGGACTACGAGATCGGCCAGCGCCACTCCCTGGAGCAGATCAACATCCTCACGCAGGACGGCAAGCTGAACGACAACGTTCCCGAGGCCTACCGGGGACTGAGCGTGCAGAAAGCGCGCGCAAAGGTCGTGGAAGACATCAAGGCCGCGGGCCTCTTCGTGAAGGAGGAGATCCATACGCACCAGGTGGGCCACTGCTACCGGTGCAATTCCGTCATCGAGCCGTTCCTCTCCGACCAGTGGTTCGTGAAGATGAAGCCCCTGGCGGACAAGGCGCTGAAGGCGTGGGAAGACGGGAAGCTGAAGTTCTTCCCCCAGCGCTGGGAGAACACGTACGCGAACTGGCTGCGGTCCATCCGCGACTGGTGCATCTCCCGCCAGCTCTGGTGGGGCCACCGGATCCCCGTGTGGTACTGCGCATCGTGCGGCGCCATGACGGTGTCCCGGGAGGATCCCCCGGCGTGCTCGAAATGCGGAAGCACGGAGATCCAGCAGGACCCCGACGTGCTGGACACCTGGTTCTCCTCCGCCCTGTGGCCGTTCTCCACGCTCGGGTGGCCGGAGAAGACGCCGGATCTCGCGCGGTTCTACCCCACCACGGCGCTCGTCACGGCGTACGATATCATCTTCTTCTGGGTCGCCCGCATGATCATGATGGGCCTGGAGTTCATGGGAGAGGTGCCGTTCCGGGACATCTACATCACGGGCCTCGTGCGGGACAAGCAGGGCCGCAAGATGTCCAAATCCCTGGGCAACGGGATTGACCCGCTGGAGCTGATTGACCAGTTCGGCGCGGATTCCCTGAAGTTCACCCTGGCCTTCATGTGCGCCCAGGGACAGGACGTGCTGTTCGACGCTGAGTCCGTGAAGCTCGGCTCGCGGTTCGCGAACAAGATCTGGAACGCGTCACGCTATCTGCTCATGAACCTGGAAGGCCGCACGCTCCTGGATCCCCGCTCGGCGGCGCTGACGGAGATCGACCGCTGGATATTCCACCGGCTCAACGACGCCGCGGTCGCGGCGCGCGCCGCGCTGGAGGGCTACCGGTTCAACGAGGCCGCCCAGGCGGTGTACGAGTTCTTCTGGAACGACTTCTGCGACTGGTACATCGAGGCGGCAAAGCTGCCTCTCGCCTCGGGAGACGAGGCGGAAAAGAACCGCATCGCCACGCTCCTGCTCGCCCTGCTGGAAGAGTCGCTGCGCCTTGCGCATCCGTTCCTGCCCATGATCACGGAGGAGATCTACCAGAAGCTGCTTCAAGCCAGGGAGGGCGAGAGGCGGCGGAGCCAGGGATGGCGGAAGCCGCCCAGCCAGGACGCCGCTGCGAAGCCCGTCTCCATCATGACGCGGCCTTACCCCGCGGCGGACCCGGGCCGCGTGAGCGGACCCATCGCGGCCCGGTTCGCCTCTCTCCAGGAGCTGGTGCGCGCGGTTCGCACGATCCGCGCGGAGTTCATGATCCCCCCCGACAGCAGGATCGACGTGAGCGTGGTGGCGGAAGCCGGGGCCGGCACCCGGGAGAACTTCGAGAGCCATCGCCAGCTCATCGCTCATCTCACCGGGTCCCGCGAGCTCACCCTATCCTCGTCGGACGCCGCGCCGTTCGGCAGGAGCGGTGAGGGAAGTATCGCCGCGGCCGGCAGGGGATTCGAGGTCTTCGTGTTCATCCGTGAGGCCATCGATGCCCCGCGGGAGCTCGCGCGCCTGGCAAAGGAGAGGGAGCGCGCTGAGGCGGAAAGAAAGCGGGCGGAAGCGAAGCTCGCCACCGCATCCTTCGTGGAGCGGGCGCCCCGCGAGGTCGTGGAACGGGAAAAGGAGAAGGTTGCCGAGCTGGCCCGG
>DATKLM010000005.1:0-18425 GCA_035542415.1 Spirochaetia bacterium | reverse complement strand
CATCCTGTCCGCTTCGTCAATGACCAGGAACTCGACAAAGGACAGGTCGGCGTAGCTGTTGCGCAGGTGGTCCAGGAGCCGGCCCGGACAGGCTGCAATCAAGTCCACGCCTTTTCGGAACGCCCGCTCCTGCGCGCCCATTGCAACGCCGCCGTGCACCGCCGCGCAGGAAAGGCGTGTGCCGCGCGCCAGCACGCGAAAATGCTCCACGATCTGCGCGGCAAGCTCCCGCGTCGGGGCAATCACGAGCGCCCGGGTTGCTCCTCGCTGCATGGAGAGCAGCCGACTCATGATGGGAAGGAGGAAGGCTGCGGTCTTGCCGCTTCCGGTTTCAGCGCTGGCCAGGATGTCGCGTCCTTCGAGGGCCAGCGGGATGGCTTCACGTTGAATGGGCGTTGGTTGATCGAAGCCCGCGTGGCGCACAGATGCCAGCAACTCTTGCGCCAGGGAAAAGTCTGAGAAAATCATTGTGTTCCTTACTACTGTATCCGGCAGGTTGTGAGTGCTTCTTCGGAGGATTCGCCGGTGAGGCCGCCGCGAGGACTTTTATGCCCTGTTCACTCGTTCACACGTCATCAAGCGTCGTAACACGACTGCCTGGGTTGCCAATACACTACACAAACACTGCGGGAGTGTCAACGGGCCAGAGGTTGTCGATTCAGTCCGCCCGGGCCTTCTCCTCCATACGGGCGATGTCGCGACGAATCTCTTCGTACCTCTCGCGGGTGATGGGGTAGAAGGCCAGCACGACGTTCGCCGCGACGAAGAAGACGACGGTGAACGGCCCGAGCAGAAGCCGGATTCCCAGGACGGCTCGGGCCGACTGGGCAACGTTCGGAACGTACCGGAAAAGTTCCAGCACGATCCCGGTCAGGAAACCAGCGATCGCCTGCCCTACCTTGATGAAGAAGTTCATTACGCCGTAGTAGATCCCCTCACGCCTGTCCCCCGCCAAGAGGTAGCCGTGCTCCACGGTGTCCGGGAAGATCGACCACGGCATGACGTAGTGGGCCGACAGCCCTATCCCCGCGAGCGCCATCACGCCGTAGACAAGGGGGATCCCCGCGGCGTGCCCGAACGCGAAGATCAAGAGCACGGCAACGGAGACGATCGACATCCCGAGGATGTACTGCGCCCGCTTTCCGGTCAAGAAAAGATCTTTCGAGGAAGTCCATCATGTGCGGCTAGGGCGTGATCAGCGTGCCGGCCTTTCCGTCAACAGCGGCGGCCGCGCTTTCCAGGGCGCTGATAATGACCCTCCGCCCGCCGTGGCGGAGGAAGTCGCGCGCGGCCTCGATCTTGGGTCCCATTGAGCCCTTCGGAAACTGGCCCTCCGCCATGTACATCTCGCATTCTGCGAGGGTCATCCGGTCGAACCGCTTTTCGTCGGGTTTCCCGTAGTTGATTGCAATCCGGTCCACCCCCGTCAGGATCAGGAGCTCGTCGGCGCCGATCAGGCGGGCGAGAAGCGCTGAGGCACGATCCTTGTCGATGACCGCGTCCACGCCGGTGAGAGTCCCATCCGCCGCGCGTTCCACGGGGATGCCGCCCCCGCCGGCCGCGATGACGATCACGTCGGCGTCAATGAGGTTCTTGATCGTCTCCTTTTCCACAATGTCGAGCGGGACGGGCGAAGGAACAACCCGGCGGTAGCCGCGGCCCGGATCCTCTTTCACGGTCCATCCTCTGGCCATGTGGGCTTGGACGTCCTCCGCCTTGTAAAAAGGACCGACAAACTTATTCGGGTTTTTCATGGCGGGGTCCTCGGGATCTACGACGACCTGCGTCAGGACAGTGACGACGGCTTTTGCAAGCTTTTCCGTGATGAGGGCGTTGGTAAGGCACTGGGCAAGCATGTAGCCTATCGAGCCCTGTGTATCTGCGACGACGACATTGAGCGTCGAACCCGGGACCTGCGCGGAGGCTGCCTCGCTTCTGATGAGATGAATACCGGCCTGGGGGCCGTTGCCATGGGTGATGACGACCCTGTGGCCGTGCCTGATCATGCCGACGATGGCTCCCACGCTCTTCCGCGCGTTGCGGAACTGCTCCTGGACGGTGCCCCGAGTGCCTTCCGCAATGAGAGCGTTGCCCCCGAAAGCGACGACGATGGTCCTGCGGGTCATGCAGGCTCTCTCAGCAGGCACGCCACGCCGAAGAGGAAGCCTGTTGCGACATCGGCGCCGGAACTGTGTCCCATCCGGCAGAGCTCCTCCACGGCGCGCAGCGCCGCAGGCCCGTTGTCAACGGAAAGCGCATCTGCCAGGTCCGCAAGCGGCGTGGGCCACGAGCCTTCGATCGCGCAGCGCAGCAGGGAGGCGCTAATCTCGCCTGTCGCTGCCAGATTCACCGTGACCGCTTCCCCAAGGGCGGAAACGAGCGCTGGACTGCCGGAAGCGCGTGATGCCGCCATGAAACCTGAAAGAAAATCGTCTCCCGCAGGGGTCAGTCCCGCCCCCGCCCCCACAAGAGACGAGACGGCTTGAGACAATCCTGTCCCTAGTTCTCCCCCGGCAACGGCCGCCCGGCCGAGAGCACGGGCGGAGCGTTGAACCGCCGCGGCGAACGGAGTTGGCGCTCCGAAGTCCACGAACAGCGACTCCGTGAACGGCGCGTCCGTGAACAGCGCACCCAGGCGAAGCCCGCAGGATGAGCGGCACTGGAAGTCGTTGAGACGACGCGCGGATACTCCCCACGCGTTTCCGAGAAAAGTGATCTCGGGAAGGGCGCGCGCCTGCAGCCGACGCGCCTGTCCGAGTGTCACGACCAGATCTCCCCCCTGCCCCCTGAGGTGAATCTCATCCGCATGAATACGGCCGCAGTCTCCGGCGGCAAAGAACAAAGATTTGAAATCCACGGCACGTTCGAGGGCCACGGCATGCGGGTAGCAGGTTCCGAGCGGCCCCGTCATCGCGACCAGAACAGCAGCTCTCTCCACGGCGAGGTTGACGGTTGAGGGAAAGACGCTGTGCAGGCGCACGGTTGCTTCCCGCGCCGAGAGAGCGGCGGACGCGGCCGGACCCACCGAAAGCGCGCTGAGAGTCACTGTCACAGCAGATCGTCGAGGAGGGCGGCCATCTCAGCGTCCCCGCCGGCCGGGGGTGACCAGTCCACCTGCACCACATCGAAGCCGGCCCTGCGCAGCGTTTCGCCGAACTCCCGCACGCCGACATTGACAAAAACCGGCTTTCCCTGAAGCAGATCCTTCAAAGATTTCGCCATCACCGCTTCTCCTCCCGGCGAGCCAGGAGCAGGGCAATTTCCCGGCAAAAGGCAGCGGCCTGCGCGTTGCTCGGGAAGACGGATACGCCGGCATCAGACAGGGCCGCCGACTGCGCCGCCAGGCCCTGCTCGTCCCGATCCGTGCCGCAGATTGAGGCAATGAAACAGAGATGGTCACCTCGGCGGTTGGCGGATTCCCGAACGGCCCTGATCGTCGAGATGAGGTCGCCGACCGGATCTCTGGAGGAGATGGCTCCAAGGATGAAATCGAGAAGGATGACGCCAACGGTCGCGTCCCGGCCTTCTTGCTCGAGCCTCCTTCGGCGCACTGTGGCATCTATCATCGGATGAGGCCGGCCTTCGACGAAGACTTCCGCCCCCAGGTCGACGAACGAGCTTTCAAGGCTCTTGTGCGGGTCCGCAAGCTCCTTCATTCCGCCGAGAGGAGAGTTGGAGTGCACGACGAGCCCGGCGCTCCGAAAAACAGCCTGCGACTGGTAGCAGAAAGTTCCCCCGGCAAAAAGCCCGCGCACGTGGCGCTGGTCAGGCCCCATCTTCGCCACCTCAGTGGAGGCCAGCACGTGGAGGGCTTCGATCGAGTGGGCCCGCTTCGCGGAGCTCCGATGCCCCACTTCCCTGAGAGCCAGTTCCACGGCATCGTCGATGAGCGGGGCCGCAAGCACCTTTCCCTTCCCTGCGGGCACCGCGGTGGCGCCGAAAAGACAGAGAATGACGGGCTTCATGCAACTCGCCAGCCGCTCCGTGAGCTGTGCGGCTGCCCGCTCACCCGGCGGCTTGGACAGGATGACGATGACCCTGGTGCCCGGATCCGCCTCCAGGGCTTCCACAGCCGTCAGCGTCGATATGCCGCCAATCGCGTCAGAAAGATCGCGGCTGCCTGTGCCGATCCCGTGCGAGATCCCCGAGCCGGCCGAATGCACCAGGCTGGAAAACTCCTGCATCCCCGTGCCGGATGAGCCCACGATCCCGATGGGTCCCCGCCGCACCGCATTCGCAAACCCGATCCCCGCGCCGCAGAGAAATGAAGTGCCGCAGTCGGGTCCCATGACGACAAGCCCCCGGTCACGCGCCGCGCTTTTCAGCGCACGCTCGTCCTGGACAGACACGTTGCTCGAAAAGAGAAAGACATTCATTCCCTGATCCAGGGCGGCGCGCGCCTCGCGCGCTGCATATTCGCCCGGCACGGATATGACCGCCACGCTGGAATCCGGGCGCACCTCCGCCGCCCCGCGGATGGACCGCGGCTCCGGCGCAGAGCCGGACCCCTCAGAAGATGCGGGCCTCTGGAGCCAGACCTCGGGATTCGAGGCGACCCCCCTGACCGCGGCCTCCTCTCCTTCCAGGGCTATGACGAGGTCGTTGGGACCCGCGGCTGTGAAGTCCCTGTCTTTCCCTCCCTGGCCATAGCCGAGCTCCACCAGGATTCTCTTGTTTGCATCTGTGGCCAGAAGCGCGGACGCGTCACGAACTCCCGGCACCCCGGCGATTTTCCGCGCGACCTGCATGAGGAAGACGGAATCGAAATAGCGGTTCTTCCTGACGACAGTCAGCTTGATCATCCCAGCTCCCCGTCACCCCTTGTACTTCTCTGCAAAGCGCTTCAGGGCTTTCGCGAAGCATTCCATGGGCGGTCGTACGATTCCTCCGCCGATGATCCCGTGACCCGGCTCCTTGTGGGCAATGGCGGTGTCGATGACGGGAACGACGCCTGTCTGGACGACTTTCCTTATGTCGACGCCCACAGCCGCGCCTTCGAAGTTAAGCGCCGGCATGAGGTAGTCGGGGCTCCTGCCGACGGAGATGGCGCGCATGTCGCGGCTGTACGCCAGGGCCTGCTCCGCGGTGCCGCCCGTGAAGCTGAGGATTCCCGGGGCCCCGCCGATGACGAAGCCGCCCCAGCCCACTGACTCGGTGATGGCGGAGTCTCCCATGTCGAGCCCCGCGTCCTCCTCCTTCCAGCCCGGAAGAAGGAGCCCGTTGACGCGCGGCGCCGGCGCAGTGAACCACTCCCCGTCGAGGCCGCTTACCTGGATCCCGAACTCGGTGCCGTTTCGAGCCATGGCCGTCACCACGCTGCTTGCCTCCACTCCTCTCGCGGGGTCGAGACATGCCTTGGCAGCCGCCATGGAGATGCCGAGGAAGAGGAAGGGATGGTTGCCCGTGTAGTACAGCGTGGAAATGACCTGCTCCTTCGGGAGCCCGATCTCCACCAGGACAGGCGCAACGGCGTTGGAGAAAATGCTTGAAGACGCGACGACGCGGTTGTGCATTTCGTCTCCCATGAGGAGAGCGCGGGCGACCATCTGCTTGAGCGGCACGCCCCCCATCCTGCGGACTGCGGCGCGCAGCGCCGGAGCCCAGACGTCGCGCCATGAGCGAAGGGTGTCGAGGGCGTTCTTTGAAAAGTCTCCGAACTGCTGGAAGCTCTCTACCTGGCGGCAGCAGGCGCGATTGCCGAAGGCCCTGTTCTCCACCACCCACACCCACATCGTGCTCGTGATCGTGCCGGCCATCGGGCCCACTGCCGCGTGATGGTGGTTCGGCTCCAGGGTGATCTCCCCGGCCTCGATCATCTTCTGCGCCTCCGCGCCGTCCCTGGCCCAGCCTTCGAAGAGGCACATGCCGATAGCCGCGCCGCGCTGCGCGCCGCACATGTGAGCCCAGTCTATCGGTGGACCCGAATGCAGGATCATCCGGTCCTTCATGCCGGGGATGACCTCGGCGGCCGGAGCCACGTCCACGAGGACGGGGTCGGCCGCCGTGATGCGGCGAAGGGTTTCCTCGTTCGCCGCTTCTATTGTCTGCTTCAGGGTCATTTATTGGACCTTCCCGACGACCCCTTCGACGTACCATTTGAAGTTGCCCATCTTGTCCCCGCCCCAGCTTTCGCCGGCCTTGATCTGCACGACACCGGTGTTGTCCACAATGGGGCCGGTGAAAGGATTGAAGCCTTTCGCGATCCTGTCAGCGGCCGCAGTCACGATCTGACGTACGCCGGCAGGCACGGCCGGGCCAAACGGAGCGACCGTGACCATGCCTTCGCCGAGGCCCAGGTGCGTGGAGGAAGTCTTGAAGGCGCCCGCGATGACGCTGTTGGCAATCTCGGTGAAGTACGGCGCCCAGGTGAAGCCGAGGCCCGTGATCCATCCCCTCGGAGCGAGCGCTCGCGCCTCGATGGACTGGAAACCAATGGACATGGCGCCGCGGGCCTCCGCGGTTTGAACGATGGTGGCGGGAGAGTCCACGTGCATGGCAAGCACGTCACAGCCCTGGTCCAGGAGGGCGTTTGCGGCGGCGGCTTCCTTGGCCTTGTCCGACCACCCGCCCGTCACCACCACCGTGGTCACCGCGCCGGGATTGACGGAGCGCGCTCCAAGCTCGAACGCGTTCACGTTTCCGACGGCGAATCCGATGGGCACGCCGACGACGAAGCCGAGCTTGTTGGTCTTTGTCATCTTCCCGGCGGCAACTCCCATGGGCCACCAGGCGGCCTGGGTATTCCCGAAGTAGTTGCCGAAGTTCGCCGACATCATCCAGCCGCCGGCATGCTCGAAGTACACGTCGGGGTGGCGCTTGGCGACGTTGAACGCCGGCTCCTGGTGGCCGAAGCTCGTGGGGAAGATGAGCTTCGCGCCCTGCTGGATCATGCTCTCCATGACACGCTCAGCCTCGGCGCTCTCGGGAACGTTCTCCGCCTCGAGAAGCTTGACGCCGGAAATGTTCTTTTCCACCGTGAGAAGCGCGTCGTGGAAGGAGCGGTTGTAGCCGAAGTCGTTGACGCTGCCGACGTAGATCGCGCCGATGATCAGCTTCGGCGCGTCCGCCCCAAGAGACGGCGCAAACGCAAGGCAGAAGGCCAGGACCAGCAGGCTGGTCACCAATCCAAGTCTTTTTTTCACGGAATCACCTCCTTGAAGCGATCGAGCGTGGCAACGCCACCGGGGAACAGATTCAATCCGAACCATAGAACGTCCGTCCGAGACCGGCCGGGGCGGCCAGTCTCCGAGCCCCTCCCCAGGCCAGGAGAACGACCAGCGTCAGCACATAGGGGATCATGTCGAGGAGAAAAGGTGAGATCTCCGCTCCTCTCGCCTGGAGCTGGAGCTGGAGGGCTTCGGCGCCTCCGAAGATGAGAGCACCGGCGATGGCGCGCAGAGGATGCCATTTCGAGAATATCACAAGGGCAATGGCGATGAAGCCGCGGCCGGCCGTCATCCCTTCCGCCCAGGTCAGGGTCAGGGAGAGGGAGAGATGCGCGCCCGCCAGACCGCCAAGCACTCCGCCGGCAAAAAGCCCCTGATACTGGATCACGGAGGGGTTGCGGCCCGAAGCGAAAGCCGCCGCAGGGCTCTCCCCAACCGCGCGGAGGCCGAGGCCCCAGCGCGTCTTGTACAGCGCCCACCACACCAGAAGTGCCACCGGGACGGCGAGCCAGATGAGAATGTCATAGTTGAAGAGGGTCGTCGATCTGACCCAGGGGAGCGCTGCGAGCATAGAGGGTCTCCACTTCGGCAGGCCCGTGATCACGGCGCCGACGAAGGGGCCGCCAACGAGGGCGCTCGCGCCGATACCGAAGAACATCATGGCCAATCCGCTGGCAAGCTGGTTGGCCTTGCGCGTCACGACGAGCCAGCCGAACAGGAGGTTCGCCAATCCTCCCGCAAGGGCAGCCGCAGCAACCCCGAGGTAGGCGCTTCCGGCGGAAGCTGCCACGGCGAAGCCCACCGACGCGCCGATCAGGAGAATGCCTTCCAGCCCGAGATTCACGATCCCGCCGCGCTCCGTGATCGTTTCTCCCAGGGTCGCATACAGAAGAGAGGCTCCGGAGAGAACGGCTCCCGCGAGCACGCCGAGCACAAGCGGCGTGCTCATCTTCCGGCCCTCTGCGCAGGCCGCCGCGCCAGGACGACGAAGAGGAGGAGCGCCAGAAGGATATTGATCACCGCATACGGCAGGCCCTGCGTGATCTGGAGAATGTCGCCAGCGGAGGTGATGATGGCGAAGAGGAAGGCCATCAGGAGGATGCCCAGCGGCCGGCCTCCGGCGAGCCAGCTGATGAGGAACCCCGTGAAGCCGTAGCCCGGGGAGAGCCCCTGGCGGAGCCTGCCATGAATGCCCGAGACCTCCCCCATTCCTGCCAGACCCGCGATGCCGCCGCCGATCGCCAGGGCAACGACGATCCAGGTGGCCACGGGGATGCCCAGGCGCTGGGACGCCTCCTGGTTTCCGCCGATGGACCGCATCTGGATGCCCCACCGCGTCTTTTCCATGAGGAACCAGTACAGCAGGAGACAGGCAATCGCGATCAGGAGACCCGCATGAATGCGCGTGTTGAAAAAGCTCGGCAGACGAGCGGCATCCGTGAAGGCGGGGGATTGGGGATAGGCGGAGCTTTCCGGGCTGCGCCACGGACCGAAGATGAAGTAGCTTACGATGAGAGGGGCGACGTAGTTGAGCAGCAGCGTCGCGATGGTCTCGTTGACGAGCCTGCGTGCCCTGAGGATCCCGGGGATCGCCGCCCAGAGCGCACCGCCGGTGAAACCAAGAAGGGTAATGACCGGCAGAAGCACCCATGCGGGCAGATGAGGAAAACTGAGAGCGCCGGCAGTGGCCAGCCAGGCGCCAAGGAAGAGCTGACCTTCGCCTCCGACGTTGATGAGGCCGAGACGGGACGGGATGGCCGCGGCCACCGCGGTCAGGAGAATGGGGGTCATCCGGACAAGGAGCTCGGAGAACCCGTAGGCATTCGCAAGCGTGTACAGGAAGGTATCCGCGTACGCCTTGAGGGGGTTCTTGCCGGCGGCAAGGAGAATCCCGCCGAAAACCCCGAGCACGACGACGACGATGCCGGCGTACCGGCCCGCCTCCCGCGCCGCAGGCGGAAGGCGGCGCGCGGCGAGGCTTCTCTCACCTGACACCGGTTGCCTCACGGGATCCCGTCATGAGATGGCCTACCTGCTCTGCAGTCCATTCGCCCTGCGCAAACTCTCCGACGACGGCGCCCCCGTACATCACGAGAAGCCGATCGCTCATCTCGGCCAGCTCTTCGAGGTCCTCCGAAATGAGCAGGACCCCGCTTTGGGAATCCCGCACCCGGCGCAGGAGATCTCTGACCGAAGTCGCGCTCCGCACGTCAAGCCCTCTGGTCGGATACAGGGCGACGACGAGCTTCGGCTCATGGGCCATCTCCCGAGCAACGACCACGCGTTGGAGATTCCCTCCGGAGAGGCCGCCTGCCCGCATCGCAAGGGGCGGGAGAGGGAAGTCGAGCGCCCGAAACGAATCTGCCATCCGCGCCTCGAGGCACCGCCAGTCTATCGATACGCCCTTCCAGTACCGTCTTCCGGTTCCCAAAACCAGGTTTTCCCGCACGGACATCCCGGGCACGGCCGCCATTCCCAGGCAGTCCTCCGGCACAAAAGCGACCCCGCGGTCCCTCATCCTCCCGATGGACCATCGGGACGCGTCTGCGCCGAGAAGAAGCTTCCTGCCCGCGGCAAGGGGACGGAGGCCGAGGATGAGGTCCCCGAGCTCCTTCTGACCGCTCCCGGAGACCCCGGCCACGCCGACAATCTCCCCTTCTTTGATGCGCAGGTCGATCCCGCGGAGCGCCGTCTCACTTCCCGCGGCATGGGTGCAGGCGCTGTCGAGCTCGAAGAGCGCCCGGGGAGCGGTCACGCGCCGGCCCGGATCCGGCGTCCCGACGCGAACGCCGGCCCGCTGCTCTGCAAACATCATGGCGACCAACGCTCCGGTATCCGCCTCGCCCCGGGCCAGTTCGCCGACAACCCGTCCCTGCCGCAGCACCGTCACGCGATCCGCGCAGGCGATGACCTCCCGCAGCTTGTGCGTGATGAAGAGAATTGCATACCCCTCGGCTTTCAGCGCCGTGAAGACCTGGAACAGCTCCTGGACCTCGTGGGGCGCCAGGACTTTTGTCGGCTCGTCGAGGATGAGGACCCTGGCTTCCGCGAGGAGCAGCTTGAGGATCTCCACCTTCTGCTGGTCTCCGACGGAAAGCTGGCGGACCGGCGCTTCGGGATCCACCCGCAGGCCGAAGCGATCCGCAAGGCGGCGGACGCGTTCCGTCAGCGCGGCCTTGTGCACGATCGGCGAAAGATCGGTGAGGAAGAGCGCGATGTTTTCCAGGACACTGAAAGCCGGTATCAGCATGAAATTCTGAAAAACCATGCCGATACCGAGGGCGCGCGCGTCTCGCGGTGAATGCAGGTCCACGACCCGGCCCCCGGAGAGGATCTCCCCGGAATCCGGGCGCGCGAAGCCGTACAGAACTTTGGAAAGGGTTGTTTTGCCGGCGCCGTTTTCGCCCAGCAGGGCGTGGACCTCGCCGGCGGCGAGCGCGAGATTCACGCGGTCGTTGGCCACAACGGCCCCGTATGACTTGGAGATCTGCCGCGCCTCGAGTGCGATGCTATCGCTCATGTCGCCCGATCTTCAGAGGAACCCAGTACTCGCTCCAGAAGTCCGGCGAATCCTGGGAACCCATTGCAGAAAAGTACTCGATCTCAGCGGTGCCGGCGTGCTCCCAGTCCGAGGCGGGGAGCCACTCGCTGAAGACTCTCTTGATGGTGTCCTGCAGGTTCGGACGGAGGGGGCCGCGGCTGGTGAACTTGCCCCACGTCGAGGCCGGCACTTCGAAGAGCTCGCTCCCGCCCGGCATTCCCTCCATCGTGGAAGGCCTGTTGACCGCGACGCTGTACGTGAAGGCGCCCGCAACCAGGTCGAAATCCCGGCTGACACCGCAGACGCCGAGGCGCTTGAAATCGGCTTTGGCGCAGAGCGTCTTCCACCGTCCGTCCGTCATCACCTCGTCCCAGAACGCCGGCACATCGAGGAAGTTGCTCCCGTCCTTTGTCTTCACGCGGATGCTGATGCCGGCGAGGGTGAACGGGGGACCTTCTTCGATGCGGTACTCCATCGGTCTGTCTCCTCTCAGAACGACGGTGAATGTCATGCGGGGATAGCTGTGCAGGCTGACGCCGCGCTTCCGAGCGTCGCTCGGGAGGCAGCCGAACTCCCGGCGAAAAGCGCGGGCGAAGGAATCAGGCGAATCGTAGCCGAAGCGCAGAGCCAGCTCGATCACCTTGTCGCCGCCCCCCGTGGAGAGGGCCATGGCGGCCTCGGAGAGCCTCCGCCTTCGAAGGTACTCCCCGGGTCCGATGCCGGCGACCACCTGGAACATCCGGTAAAAATGGAAGACCGAGCAATTGGCCTCTTTGGCCGCCGCCTCCAGGTCGGCCACCCCATACAGGTTGCGCTCAAGGTAGTCGATTGCTGCCATCATCCTCCGCTGCCAGTCCATCAGCAGTCCCTTCCGGCGCAGCAGCAAGAGTAGACCCGCCGGAGTTCGCCGTCCCGACAGATGGTGCTCGCCCCGGTCGGTCCGGTCCGGCAGAGCGCTTTCTCGCCGCAGCCCTCTCTCACGGCAGAATATACCGCGCCCCTGGAACAAGGCTCTACTGCAGCGACCTTCGTGCGGAGCACACCCAGATCGAAAGAAGTCACGTACGGCCTGCCAGCTTGTAGGAACAGTGGTCCTCGGGTATGACTACCTCTATGACAGCGAACGAACTGAGAGAGGCGTTGAAGGGGAGGGAGGGAACCGCGGCGCTTGAGTCTCTCTACGGCGGGGGATTCGAGTCAGACGCTTCGGGAGCGCTGGAGCGGCAGCAACTTCGCTGCCGCGCTCTTGTGGACCGTTTCGATTCGACGTTTCCGAGAGCGTCAGGGCTGAAGTTCTTCAGCGCCCCGGGAAGAACGGAGATCTGCGGAAACCACACGGATCACAACGGGGGCCGGGTGCTGGCAGCCGCCGTGGCCCATGATGTGATTGCGGTGGCGGCGCCGACCTCGGATGGGCTCATCACCATAGAGAGCGAAGGCTACCAGCGGCAGTCAATCAATCTGGAGGACCTGGCCCGGCGCGAGTCCGAGATGTCCGCGGCAATTGCCTTGACCCGCGGCGTTCTTGCGCGCTTCAAGAGCCTTGGCCACGGCGTGGGAGGATTCTGCGCCTGCGTGACCAGCGACGTCCTCAAGGGCTCGGGCCTGAGCTCTTCAGCGGCATACGAGGTCCTTGTCGGCACCATCCTCAACCACCTGTTCAACCAGGGAGCAGTTGATGCGCTGCAGATAGCGTTGATCGGGCAGTACTCCGAGAACGAGTATTTCGGCAAGCCGTGCGGGCTCATGGATCAGACGACGAGCGCCGTTGGAGGGTTCGTTACGATCGACTTCAAGGACTTCGCCCATCCGGTGGTGCAGGCCGTGCGCCTGGAGTTCGCAGGGAGCGGCTACATTCCCGTTCTCGTGGATACGGGCGGAAGCCATGCAGACCTCACTGACGACTATGCCGCGGTCAAGCGGGAGATGAAGGACGTTGCGCGATCTCTCGGGGGGACTGTCCTTCGCGAAACGACGCGCGCGCGCATGCTGGCGGAGCTTCCGCGCATTCGGGAGCGGGCGGGAGACCGCGCCGTGCTTCGGGCGCTTCATTTCTTCGCGGATGATGAACGCGTTGTCCAGGAGGTGGAAGCGCTGGAAGCAGGACGGTTCGAGGCGTTCCTGAAACTTGTGCGGGACAGCGGAAGAAGCTCGTGGATGCTTCTTCAGAACTGCTATTCGACACGGGCCCCGAGGGAGCAGGGGGTCCCGCTTGCGTTGTCCCTTTCTGAAGAAGTGCTCGGGGACGCGGGAGCCTGGAGAGTACATGGCGGCGGTTTTGCCGGCACGATACTCGCCTTCGCGCCGGAGCAGAAGCTGGAAGAGTACCTGGACACGATGCGTCCGGTTTTTGGACCCGGCTCCTGTCACGTGCTCACCATCCGCTCCAGCGGCGCGGTGATGCTTCCGCTCTGAGCGCGCTTGATGACTATGCCTCCACCGGGGCCCCC
The DNA here is from genome assembly GCA_035542415.1 of Spirochaetia bacterium. Taxonomy (GTDB): domain Bacteria; phylum Spirochaetota; class Spirochaetia; order SZUA-6; family Fen-1364; genus Fen-1364. The sequence goes on along the minus strand of DATKLM010000005.1, from coordinate 5,268 downwards.
TCCGTCGGATCCGCCGTAACGATTTCCTCTTCCTCCACCCTGATCTTCGGAGGGAACAGCCTGTACAGCACGGGCGTGACAAAACGCGCGGCAATAGTCGAGCTGATAATGCCTCCAATCAGCACCATGGCGAGCGGCGAGTACAAAGGATTGTACTCAATGATCAGCGGGAGCAGGCCGCCGATTGCCGTGAGTGAGGTGAGGAGGATCGGCAGGAACCGCATCGTGCCCGCCTCGCGAACCGCCTCGATGAGACCGCCCGGGGTCTGCGCTCCTTTCACCGCTCCTTTTCCCAGCTGCCGCCCGAACCCCTTGATCCTCGTCACCGTCATGCCCAGGATCAGCTTCTCGTCCTTCGATACCTGGGTCAGGATTCCAAGCGACTCGGGACGGATCATGGCGGAAATCATCTTCAAGCCGTAGGATTTCTTCATGCTGGTGATGCCGACGTACGCGATGGACACGATGAGCCATCCGCCGGCAATGACGAACATGATGTAAGCTTGCCGGGTTCGATACCGGCGCTTGGTTCGCCCTGTTCATGCGCGTCAACGTCCTGCACGCCCTTGGCCAGGGGGGCGGGGCGGTCTGCCACACGGTGAACCCGAACCCGATCCTGAGGTTTCTGTACTGGAACATGAACTATCACACCGGGCATCACATGTATGCCGCGGTGCCGTTCTTCAGTCTTCCGAAGCGGCGCGCGGTCATTGAGAACGACGTTCGGCAGCGCACAAGAACCTGTTCTCGTGCCTGAAAAAGCTCCACGAGATACGAGCCCGGCAGGAAGAGGATCCGAGCTACTTCTCCATGCACCCCTTCCCGGCAACCGCCGCTCAGCCGCGGCTGCGATAGGCGGCCTTCGAGCAACGTTTGCTTGCATTCGGTGAGACCGTGAAGTAGAGTCCGCCCGAAGGAGACAGTCATCATGAAAACGACGTTGTTTTCTGCTCTGGCTTTGGTATGCATCATGGTATCGGCGAACCTCGTGGCGCAGGACGTGGAGGGAAGCAAGGACCCGTCGCTTTTCTCCCGGATGCCCGGCTGGCGGATCTCCCAGTATGAGGAGAACCAGTTCGGGTCCTACGAGTTCAGCGGCACGAAGGGAGAGAAGGTCACTGTAGAAGGAAGCAAGCTCATTGTCTCCTACGCGTGGGCCGGTTCGGGCAAAAAGCCTTCCTCTCTGCAGGTCATCCGCAACTACCAGAACGCGATCAAGAAGATCGGCGGCTCGGTCGTCCTGCAAAAGGGGGATGACTTCTGCACGCTGAAGGTCGTCAAAGACGGCAAGGAAAGCTGGGTGGAAGTTGCTTCCGAGGTGGATGCCGGGTGGGGCGGCTTCATCGTCACGGTGATCGACAAGCAGGCCATGACGCAGGATGTGGCGGCCAACGCCGATGCCTTGAAGGAGGATATCAAGGCTTCGGGGCACGCATCCGTTTACGGCATCACCTTTGAGGCGGACAAGGCGGAGATACGGCCCGAGGCGGACGCAGCCCTTTCCGAGATCGCAAAGCTGCTCACGCGGGATGCGGGCCTCAAGCTTCTCGTTGTCGGCCACACGGCCAACGTCGGAGACAGAGACGCTGGCGTGAAGCTTTCCCAGGCGCGCGCGGAGGCAGTTGTGAATCGCCTGGCTGACAAGTACGGGATTCAGGCATCGCGCCTCGTCTCCTACGGAGTTGGACCGTATTGCCCCGTGAGCACGAATCAGACGGAAGAGGGCAGGGCAAAGAACAGGCGCGTGGAGCTGGTACAGCAATAGAGAGAAAGGCTCATGCGGTTCCTGCCCGCGCCCGCGCGCGGGAAATCCCGCCAGCAACGGCCCCTCCCTTCCTGCAGTGACCCAATGCGGCCCTTTGCCACCGGATCCCTTCCCGTCTCCGCCAGCGCGGACCCGTCCGGCACCGGGCTCTACTCTGCCAACAACGGAGCGAACATCCTGTCGTTCTATTCCATCAACACGACTCCATCAACACGACGAATGGGACGCTGACGCCTGGAGGTGCGGTGGGGCAGGGAGGCAATCCTGCCTCCGTCGTGACGACGGGCCCGCAACAGAGGGCCGTCGGACCGACGGGATCGTCGGGACCGCAACAATCGCCGGGAGAAGACCACAAAAAAATTGTTGACAGGTGCGGGGAATATGCTACTCTGCTGGTTAGTTCGGACCCGAAACGAACTAAGTTCTCTCGGGAGTCTCTCAGATGTCTCAGAGGAGGTAAGGTAATGGATAGGCGATCGATTCTTGTCCTGCTCTGCCTGCTTCTTGTCCTGCCGGCCATGGGATTCGCCCAGGCGGTGACGCTCGAGATGTTGATCCACCAGAACGACCCGATGGTGAGCTACATCAACAGCATGAATGAAAAGTTCCAGGCAAAGTATCCCAACATCACGGTGAACGTGTCGGTCGTGAAAGCGGACGAGCTGGCGACCTCGACGCAGACGCGCCTCACGGCCAACGACGTTGACGTGATCGACATGTTCGGTTTTGCCCAGGGGATCCTTCCGTTCATGAAGGGCGTTGACAAGCCGAACTGGCAGACGCTCATCGAGGCGGGATACCTGATGGATCTCACCGGGCAGCCCTTCCTCAAGTTCTACGATCCGGCCGCCATCAGGGACGCCGGAAGCTTCAACGGCAAGGTGTACGAGGTGAACACGGGCCGCTACGCCTTCACCGGTGTCTTCTATAACAAGGACCTCTTCGCGAAGTACGGGGTGAAAGTACCCACGACATGGAGCCAGCTCCTGGCAGCGGCGGCCACGTTCAAGAAGGCCGGGATCGCACCCATGACCTGCGGCGGCAAGGACGGATGGCCGGTCCTCGTTGCGGGCTATGGCATCCTGCTTTCCTTCTACCCGGACCAGGCCGCCCTCGTGAAAGGCCTGTGGACAGGCGAGGCCAGGTGGAACAGCCCGAAGTCCGTGGAAATGTGGAAGCGGATGCAGATCCTCTCCCGTGACCTGATCGAGCCGGGCGCCAGCGCCATCGCCTTCGACGCGGCCCCCGGCCGGTTCGCCTCCGGGGCGGCTGCCATGCTCCCCGCGGGCTCCTGGGACGCGCCTGCCATCGAATCCGCCAATCCCAGCCTGAAGCTCGGCTACTTCCCCATGCCCGGCAGCGACAACCCGGCGGACAACAAGTACCTTGGCGGGAAGTACGACGTGGGTTGGGTGGTGAACGCCCACACGTCGAAAAAGGACGCGGCCATGAAGTGGCTCGACTTCTTCTCCCAGCCGGCGAACTACCAGGCGTATGTCACGGCCACGGGAATCATGCCGACCCAGCCGACCGCCACGCTGAACACCACGTTCGGCAAAGAGGCGAAGCCGTACCTCGCCAACTTCCGGCTCGGCTTCGAGCTGCTGTGGGCGAACATCAAGGGCCAGGGCCAGTGGATGCAGCCCAACGCGTCGTTCTTCAAGCCGTTCAACCAGTGGGACGATCCGGCCAAGCTGGCCGACCAGGTCCAGGCGGACCTGGAAGTTGCGCTGAAGGCGACAAAGTAGATAGAGTTGATCATGGGCGATGCGGGGCGCCCCGGGCAGGAGCGCCCCCGCCGCTCGACGGGGGACGATGGACGATGAGCAGCACCGTGTACGCGTTCGGATCCCGCAAGTCCCGGTTCGTCCCCTATCTCCTGCTCCTTCCCGGCCTGCTCCTGTATCTCTTCATCTCCCTCGGGCCGTCGATTGCCACCTCCGTGTACTCCTTCACCGACGCCTCCGGGCTCGTCGGCGCGCCAATCCACTGGGTCGGGCTCGACAACTACAAGGAGTTCCTCTTCCGCGGCGTGAACGCGCGGGACAACTGGGAGATAACCTTCCGGACGTTGAAGTTCGCGTTCCTCGTGACCGTCGTGCAGACCGCGTTCGGGCTGCTTGCTGCGGTCCTCCTGAACCAGCGCCTGGGCGGAAGAAATGTCTTCCGCACGATCTACTTCATGCCCGTGATCCTCGGCGTCACGATCATCGGCCTGATGTGGACGCTCTTCCTCTACCCGCTGGGCGGCCCCGCGGAGAAGCTTCTCAACCTGCTCGGCACGCGCAGTGATTTCATCGGCGGCCCGCCGTCGGAAGCCTTCCTGTGGATCGTCTGGGTGCAGATCTGGGCGAACATGGGCACAACGATGATCATCTTCCTCGGGGGACTGCAGACGATCCAGAACGAGCTGCATGAGGCGGCCCGCATCGACGGAGCGGGCGGATGGACAACGTTCCGTCGCATAACGTTTCCCCTGCTCACGCCGAGCCTGAACACGAACCTCCTGCTCAACATCATCGGCTCCCTGCAGGCGTGGCAGCTCATGCTCGTCATCAAGGGACCGACGAACGGCCTCAACGTGCTGGGAATCTGGATCTACGCGCTGGCCTTCGGCCGGCAGTCCAACAACCCAACGCAGGCCGCCATGCGCCAGGGCTATGGCGCGGCGGCCTCCGTGCTGTTGTTCGCTCTCGTTCTCGTAGTCGGCCTGACCGCGCAGTACCTGATCCGCCGCCGCGAGAGGAGGCTCCTCGAATGACGGCGGGCAGGAGCCTCGGAATCTACGCGGTGCTCGTGGTGATCGCCGCGATCTATCTCGGCCCGATCATCATGGTGGTAAACACCTCGCTGAAGACGAAGCAGGAGTTCAACCTCGATCCCACCTCCGTGGCCTCGGGGCTGCACGTGGAGAACTATGGAAACGCCTGGAAGAAGGCCAGCTTCCCGCTCTACCTCAGAAACTCTCTCCTGTACGCGGTGGTCGCCACGGCGATCTACGCGGTGACAGCGGTCTTCGTCGCGTTCCCCATTTCGCGCCGGTACGTGGGGGGGCACCGCTTTCTTTTCACGCTGTTCGTGGTTGCGCTGTTCCTTCCCAATGCGCTCATTCCGCAGTTCCAGCTCATGCTCCACCTGCGCCTGTACAACAACCAGTTCGGCTACATCCTTCTGAACCTCGTCGATCCCATCGGCGTCATCATCCTCATCAACTACATCAGCTCCCTGCCGCGGCAGCTCGACGAGGCCGCGGCCATGGACGGGTGCGGGTATCCGCGATTCGTGCTGCAGGTCGTTTTTCCGCTCATGAAGCCCGCGCTGGCCAGTGTGATTCTCCTCCATGCCATCGGCATCTGGAACGACTACGTGACTCCCCTGATCTACCTGCCGAACAAGCAGCTCATGCCGATCACGAGGGGGCTCATGGTGTTCTACGGGCAGTACGGCAATGACTGGACCACCCTGTCTGCCGCGGTGCTCATGCTCATGCTTCCCATGGTGGC
>DATKLM010000004.1:0-12362 GCA_035542415.1 Spirochaetia bacterium | reverse complement strand
ATGGTGTCAATCGCCTTGAACCTTCCCGCTGAGACGAGCCACGCGCGCGGATTTGCCGGCACGCCGTCCCGGGGCCACTGCTGAACGGCCGCGGCGAACGCGTCACTGAGCGCCTCTTCCGCCGTGTCGAAATCCCCGAGGAGCCGGATGAGAGTTGCCAGAACGCGCCGCGATTCAGAGCGGTATACGGCATCCACTGCCTCACGGGCGCGGCGGGCTGCATCCGTGGCTTCGGCGCCGGGTGCCTCGGGCATTGGCGCCTACTGTCTGCCCATGTCGGCGATGGGCCGCACCTCGATTCCCCACCCGAGGTGCTCTCCGATGTGCGCGGCCGGGTGCTTGGATGCAACGAGGATCGCTTCGTTCAGGTCCCGGGCCTCAATGATGAACAGTCCGCCGACCTGCTCCTTCGACTCCGTGAACGGTCCGTCCGTCACGCTGACGGCTCCGTTCCGCGGCCGGATGGTCGTGGTTTCCCAGTTCAGACCGTCGTCACTGATGACGTGGCCGCTCTTGTGCAGTTCCTCCATGTGGGGCTGGCACTCCCGGAGAATGGCGTCCATCTCCCCCTTGGACAGCGCCTTCATCTTCTGCGGGTCACCGTACGCAAGACACAGGTATTTCATGGTCTCTGCCTCCCTGCCTCATGGTCGCCGGGAAAGCTTGAAATCGACATACCCCAAATGTAGTAAAGAAATCGCACAAAAGGCGCGGGGAGATCAGGGACCAAACCGCTCCTTTCGGTGTTTTATCAGCAACCATGTCAGAAACCATGAAAGAAAAAGAGACCAGGGTGCTCCTTGTCGGCTACAACGGGGCAAACAACACGGGGGCGGAAGCGCTGCTGCTCTCCGACATCGAGGATGTGCGGCGCGTGCTGGGACCCTCGGCACGGATCACGGTGCCGAGCCTCGCACCTCAGAACCTCCGCCGCTACGTCCGGGAGGACGCTTCTCTCCGGATCGTCCCGATCCCCATTCTCTACTTTGCCGCGCTGAGACGGCTCGTGAAAGAGCACGACGTGATCATGCTCGTGGAAGGCTCGACTTACATGGACACCTGGGGGTCAGTCCTCCTGTGGGCTTTTCTCTGGGCAACGTTGTGCGCGGCGCGTCTGGGAAAGCGCTGCCTTGCGTACGCGGTGGATGTCGGGTCGCTATCCCGCCTCAACAGGTGGCTCGTGAGGAAGATCGCCAGCCTGACGAACCTCATTGTGACCAGGAACCGGGCGGCCTTGCTTCGCCTGGCGTCCTTCGGCGTCCGGGCGCCGATGGAAGCCACGGCAGACAACGCGTTCACCTACCGGACCAGTCCCGTGGACGCCGGCTGGCCGCAGAGAGCGTGGTCCCGGGCGCGTGACGGCATGATGGGCCTGGCCGTCGTGGATTACAGCCTGTTCCCCGTTGTGCCGAGAGCATGGGGCAGGAAAGAGGACTGCTACAAGTGGCCGTACTACTTCTCCCGTTCCCGCGAGCGCAGGCGCCAGAGCGAACGGCTGGCCGCGGGGTATGCGGCCCTTGCAGACCGGATTGCCGCGGAGCATGGCCTGCCGGTTGCCCTCATCGCCATGGAAGAAGTGGATGAAAGACTGGCCCGCGCTGTCCGAGAACGGATGGCCCATCCCGAGATGGCAAGGATCTTCTCCTCTCGAGTGTACAATGCCTCGCAGATGACCGTGCTCCTTCGCAGCCTGAAGCTCCTGGTCACCTGCCGCTACCATGCCGCCGTTCTTTCTCTTGCTGCCCAGGTGCCGCTGATCGCCGTGGGGCATGACCTGAGGCTGCGCACATTGTTCGAGGACCTAGGCCTCCTGGACCAGTTCTTCATGGAGCCCCGGTCACCGCTGGTGTTCGAGTGGCTAAACGAGCGCGTGGACGAGCTTCTGGCGCGCCCCGAGCAGGTCCGGAGGCTTCTGGACGCCGGCCATGCGGAGCACCTCAGCCGCGCTCTTCGAAACCAGTCCCTCCTGGCGCGGGAGATGGGCCGGAGCCTGGGCCGGGAACCGGTCCCGGCGCCAGTCGGGGAGCTCGCAACCGCCGTGGGAGGGCAGTCATGACGGAGACGGTGTTTCTCACCGGCGCCACCGGGTTCGTCGGAACGCAGACGGCACGCCGGCTCATGGCGCGGGACGGCCTGCGGCTCGTCGTGCTGGTCCGTGGAAAGGACCGGGCAGAAGCAGCGGCCCGGCTGGAGCGCACGTGGTGGCTGTGGCCCGAGCTGGCGGGAGCCATCGGAACGCGCGTGGAGGTGCTGGCAGGCGACGTCAGCCTTCCGCGGCTCGGCCTGGGGCAGGAAACGTATGACGGTCTTGCTGCCCGGGTCACGCACATCATCCACTCCGCCGCGGACCTTCGCCTGGACGGCCCGGTAGAGGAGCTTCGAAAGATCAACGTGCAGGGAAGCGCGCAGGTTGTCGAGCTTGCTCTGGCGGCCCAGCGGCATCACGGCCTGGCCCGGCTGGCGCACGTCTCCACGGCGTACGTTGCCGGCAGACGCACCGGCCCGGTGCCCGAAGAATCCCTGAGCGATGCCGACGGATTCTCCAACACGTACGAGCAGACGAAGTTCGAAGGAGAGCGTCTTGTTCGGGACACCGCGAAGGGGCTTCCGCTTTCCATCTTCCGGCCCGGCATGATCGTCGGGGATTCCCGCACGGGAGAAATCGCCACGTTCAACACCGTCTACGTGCCGCTGAGGCTCTATCTTGCCGGGAAGCTTCCGGTCATGCCATGCAGAGGGAATCTCCCCGTCAATGTCGTTCCGGTGGACTATGTCGCTGACGCAATAGCCCGGCTCACCTTCGACGACAGGGCTGTGGGCCGGACGTTCCATCTCACCGTTCCGCCGCGGCTGCTCCCGACAGCGTGCGAGCTCCTGGAGGCTGTTCGCGCCTGGGCGGCCCAGGCGTTGAATGTGCGGCTGCGCGCGCCCGTCATGATATCCGTGCCGGACAGCGTGCTGGACCGGAAGCTCCTGCGGGCCATTCCCAGCGCGCTGCTGTCCTACTTCAAGGAAGACCGTCAGTTTGGAACGGAAAACACCGAAGGTCTGCTCGGTCCCTGCACAATGAACTGGAAGGACGCGCTGCCCCGGCTGCTGGAATATGGAGCGTCGCAAGGGTTCCTCCACACCTCGGGCAGAACGGCTCACGAGCAGGTGGTTTTCCGGCTCCAGAGCAGAACAAGACCCGTGCGCTTTCACGAGATCGCGGAGGGAAAGGAGGCCACGCGGACAGCGGCGGATGTGCGACAGGAGATTTCCCGCGCTGTGAGCGGTCTGCGCGCGCTCGGAGTTGCGCGCGGAGACCGGATCGCCATTGCGGGGTTGAACGGCGTGCGCTACCTCGTCCTTGACGTTGCCCTGGGTCTCTGCGGGGCGGTGAGCGTTCCGCTGTACTACACCACCCCGGCTGCTGAGATGGACGACATCCTTCGGTCCAGCGGATCACGGCTCCTGTTCATCGGAGCGCCCGGACTCATCCCCGAGCTGGCGAAGTGCGAAGTCCGGCTTCCCGTGATCTCGTTCTGCCGGAAGCTCCCTGAGACGGCGGCTGGCCTGCGGATCATGCCGTGGGGGGATTTCGTACAGCTCGGCAGAGGCCGGGATTCCGTTGTGGCTCCCGTGCGGCTTTCAGACGACGCAACACTGCGTTTCACCTCCGGCACCACCGGGAGACCCAAGGGCGCTCTCTTCCGCCACGACCAGGTCCGGTGGATGGCCCAGACCATCGCGTCTCTGGTTCCGTGGAAGGCGCGCGTGCGCCCGGCTTCCTGGCTGTCCTTCCTTCCCATGAGTCACGTGGTGGAGGGCATCCTGGGCACGTACTCTCCGTGGTACCTGCCGGCGCCCGTTGACATCTGGTTCCTGGAAGACTTCCGCGCTCTTTCCAGCGCGCTTCCCCGCGCCCGGCCTTCCGTCTTCTTTTCTGTGCCGCGGTTCTACGAGAAGCTGTGGGATTCCTTCACGTCCCGACCCCTGGGACGGATGTATCGAGGGCTGCCGGACGGCCTGCTCCGGCGGCTCCTGCAGCCCATGGTGCGCTTTGCGGTGCTGCGCGCGGCAGGCCTGGACCGGTGCGCCCAGCTCATATCGGGTTCCGCGCCGGCAAGCCCTGCGCTCCTTGCGGGCTTCGAGACCATGGGGATCACGATTCACAACGCGTACGGCCTGACAGAGGCGCCGCTTGTCACGCTGAACAGGTACGGAGCCAACCGGCCCGGGACCGTCGGGGCGCCGCTGCCGGAGACGCAGGTCAGGATCGCCGCAGACGGTGAGGTCCTCGTGAAAGGTCCTCAGGTCACCACGGGGTACGACGAGCGGGCAGGCGCCCTCCGGCAGCCCTTCGAGGATGGCTGGCTCCTCACCGGCGACCTGGGGCACCTGGAAGACGGGAGCCTGGTCCTGGACGGACGGAAGAAAGACCTGATCGTCACGTCGTACGGGAAGAACATCCACCCCGGCAAGATAGAGACGATGCTCAAGGGCATACCGGGGATCGTGGAGGCCATGGTGATCGGAGAAGGCAGGCCGTTCTGCACCGCGCTTCTCTGGGCCCGGGACATGGCCGCGGACGTTGATGACGGCATCCGCGAGATGAACGGAAGGCTCTCCCATCCGGAGCAGATCAGGAAGTGGAGCGTTCTGAAGAACGACCTGTCCATTGAAGGGGGAGAGCTCACCGGGAACCTGAAGCTCAAACGCCAGGTCATCCTCCAGAGGCTGGGGGCGACCATCGACGGCATGTACGCTGCCGGCCGGGAGTCCGCGTGAGCTTCAGGCACCGGCTGTTCGGGCTGCCCATGCCCGGCCTCCTGCGCCGGGCGTGCATCTCCCGCCTGCATCGGCTCACCGCGGATGCGTTCCAGGCAGAGGCACCCGCACCGCACGGCTCCGCGCGCCGGCGCCTGGAGTCCTACGCGGAGCTCACGCGGGCGGTGGCAGAGCAGGCTGCAGTGGACGAAGGGCGAACAGCGCGGGCCCGGGACCGGCTTTTCGCCAACGCTCGCGGCCTTGGCGCGCGGCTCCGCTCCCGGCTCGGCATCAGGGACCGTCAGGACGCTCTGGAAGCCGCGCGCTCCCTGTATCGCCTGATCGGCGTGGACTTCCGGCCTTCCCGCGGCTCCGCGGGCTTTACAGTTCCACACTGCTTCTTCAGCGGATACTATTCCCCGGCAGTCTGCCGGATGATTTCCTCTCTGGATGCGGGGCTCCTCTCCGGTCTCACGGACGGAGCAGAGATGAGCTTCTGCCGGAGAATCACGGAAGGCGCGGCTTCGTGCGAAGGCGTCATCAGCGGGGGGAACGATTGAAGCAGGCAGTCGTTGTGGGAAGCGGCGCCGGGGGAGCGGCAATCGCGCGGGAGCTTGCCGGCTCGTTTGATGTCACGATCCTGGAGGAAGGGCGGCCCTTCCGTCCTCTCTCGTTCACCATGCCGTTCATGGAGACGTTGAAAGGAAGCGGCATGCTCCTGGATGAGCGGATGACCGGCGCCCTGTTCCCGCCCATGAGGATCCGCCGCAGCACGGGAGGGATGGCGCTCGTGAGCGGCAGGTGCGTCGGGGGCACCACCACGATCAGCGCCGGCAACGCCCTGCGCATGGACCACGACCTGAAGGACATCGGCATTGACCTGGACCGGGAGTTCGAACAGCTTTCACGGGAGGTACCCGTAAGTGACGACCATGCCCAGGGCTGGAGATCGGATACGCGGGACCTGTTTGCGCTCTGCCGGGGCATGGGGCTTTCACCGCGCCCGACGCCCAAGCTGATCGACTTCCGAAAATGCGGGCGATGCGGCCGCTGCATCCTGGGCTGCCCGACGGGCGCGAAGTGGGACGCGCGGGCATTCGTCCGCCAGGCGGTGGAGAAAGGCTCCCGGCTCGTGGACCGCTGCCGCGCGGAGAAAGTCCAGGTGGAGGGAAAGCGCGCGGCCGGGGTGTGGGCAGTCCATGCCGGCAGGAGGAGATTCTTCCCGGCGGACGTGGTTGTCGTTGCCGCGGGAGGCCTGGACACGCCGGCAATTCTCACGCGGTCGGGAATCCCTTCCGACGGAGGCTTGTTCGTGGACCCTGTCCTCTGCCTTTCGGGACGCTGGGACGGCGCAGGGCCCCAGGGAGAGATCTCCATGCCGTTCGTCATACAACGGGACGGATACATCCTTTCCCCCTACTTCGACTATCTCAGCTACTTCTACAATCGCCGCTGGAGGCGTCCCGGCGCGGGGACTCTCTCCCTCATGGTGAAGCTGGCCGACTCAGGCGAGGGCTCCGCAGCGCAGCGCCGGATCCGCAAGGGCCTGACTGCGCGGGACAAGGCGAAGCTCGACGAGGGAATCCGTGTGTGCCGGGACATCCTTCTCCGTCTCGGGGTGAAGGAAAGCTCCCTGGTGCCGGGCACGGTGAATGCCGGCCATCCCGGAGGCATGGTCGCCCTCCACGCTGCTGACGCGCTCAGTCTCCATCCGTCCTGGCTGCCGGCAAATCTCTACGTCTCGGATGCGAGCCTGCTCCCCCGCTCCATCGGAAACCCGCCCATCCTGACGGTCATGGCGCTCGCCCTGGCCGTCGGCAATCGGGTCAAGGAAGCGGCCTGAGAATCCCGCCTCAACGGCTTCAATGATCCTGGAGCCCTCGGCAGGGCTCCAGGATCCGGGATTCACGGCGCCTTTGCGGACAGAAGCGCTGGTTTGAGAAAAGTCCTGACCGCCCAATCTCCGACTTTTTTGCCCAGAGCAGCTCCAACCTCCGTGGAGTTCCTGAAGTGGACTCCGTCATAGATGCGGGCCATGCGGACTTCCGTCACAATGTCAGAGAGCTGCGCCCAGTGGTGGACAGCGTTCGGGGCAGAGGGGCTGGGGGACGAGAGCCACTGCACCGGCCCGCTGCCGATGACCGCCTCGAGCACGGCCGCGGTGACCCCGGCTGCAACGCAGTGCGCACACGGGTACTCGGGGTGGGGCGGAGTCTCGATGAACGGCATCCAGGCCGCATCACGATCCGTTGCGGCGTTCCCGTCGATGTCCCCGTTGCGGATTGCCGTCAAGGGACGCCAGAAATTGAACGCGTACTTGGCGTCAAACGTCGCAATGATGGCATCATCTTCTGCCATTCCGTACACGGCGAGCAGGAGCGCATTGTCTGAAGCGTCCCTGCCCGCGACTCCGGAGGCCACGGACCGTACGACAGGCCAGAACATGGACGACCCCGCGGCTTCCCAGAAGCCTGCAATCTCGGTCTGCTCCGCCGTCCGCGTCGCGCTCGTGCGCGCACCCAGCGCCTTGATCTCGTTGTAGTCCCGCGCGTAGACGTCACTGGTGAGCCGAGGCGGAGCACCCGGGCGGAACTGGTCAGGGCGCTGCAACAGCCATGTCCTTCGCAGTCCCCACTGGGGCGTTGCCGGCATGGCCGTGGGAACATAGAGGCCGGGCGTTGCCTGGGGACGGTAGGTATTGGGCACGACCATGCCGTCTTCCGCGATGTAAGCCACGAGGGCCGCCGCGGCCTTCTCCCCGATGTCGATGCCGCTCAGCCGCGCAGGGCCATCCGGTATCTTCGTGAGGAATGCCTGGTATGCAGCCTCGATGGCGGCCTGCTGCGACGGAACGAGCGCCAGCAGGGTCTTTCGATTCGCGCTGGCCACCGCGGCATCCAGGGACGCGCCGGGGGCGGCCGGGATCTTGAACCGGTATGCGGGGTACCGGCCGGAAATCGCGCTCACCGCTTCATGGACCGCCACCTGGACCACGGCCATGGCCCGGATCTGGATTCCCGGCGGGATCTTGCCGCCGGCAATGATGTCGGCCGCCGTCTGGTTCCAGTCGATCACCGCGTCCGCGCCCGCGTGCGGCACGAAAAAGACAACGGCAAGGCAGATCAGCCCTGCCGAGAGCGCCAAAGGAAATCGACGTGTGAACATGGAGTCACCTCCTTGGACGATCTGCCGAAGACTGCCGGAGAACCTCCGGTTCAGGACGACTTCGGCTTTCCAGGGAGGGAATGTAGACGGGAGGGCTTATTGCGGCCTTATGTGCCGCTTACGCGAGCGCGGGAGCTCCGCGCGGCCGGCTTGATGTTCTGATTCACCCGGAACAGGTTCGTCGGATCGTATTTCCGCTTGAGATCGCGCAGACGGCGGAATCCGGCCGGACCATACGCGGCCGCAATCCGTTCCTGTCCGTCGTCACCGAGGAAGTTCAGGTACCCGGCGGAATTGCTCACCGGCTCCATCTCGCGATGGCACGCGCGCGCCCAGGCCGTCACTTCTTCGCTCTGCCCCCGGTCCGCGCACATGCCCAGCAGGTTCAGGATGTAGGGGGAATCCCGGTGGCCGACCGCTGACTCCTCCTCCCCGACCCGTTGAACCGCGCCCTCAGCGTGATGGATGTGGATCGCCGACAGAGGAGACGGCATGGAGCCGGCGAAGCGAACAAGGGAGTCGATTGCGCCCTGTGTCAGGTCAGAGAGGTACGCGGTCTTCCAGTACGCATTGATGCCGAAGGGCGCGGATGCATCGAACATGGACTGCAGCGACGTGTACGGCATGAGACCGATCGCGCCTGAGGCGGGCGGGGCGAAGGCATTGAGCGCGCGGACCGCCTCCCTGCCCTCCTCCCCCGGCCCCGAGCAGCACAGCGCGACGGAGATCATCTTTGTGCCTCGATGCTCGGGAGGGATGAACGGCGCGGGGGGCGCAGTCAGCACGGCGACCATGCTCGTCACCTCGTCCGGGAGCCCGCGGGTCCATTCCCGGTAGAAAGCAAGCAGCTCGCGGGCGCGTTCCAGGGGATGGAAGATCGCGCCGCCCAGGACAGCGGGCCCGACCGGGTGAAGCCGGTATTCGAAGGACGTGACGATTCCGAAGTTCCCGCCGCCGCCGCGCAGACCCCAGAAGAGGTCGTCGTTCTCCCGCGGGCTTGCGCGGAGGAGCCTGCCGTCCGCGGTGACAACGTCAGCGGAAAGGAGATTGTCGCAGGCCAGCCCGTGCTTCCGCATCAGCCAGCCGATCCCTCCCCCGAGCGTGAAGCCCCCAATCCCTGTCGAAGAGACAAGGCCGCCCGTGGTCGCCAGGCCGAACGCCTGCGTCTCCGCGTCCAGGTCCCTCCAGGTCAGGCCCGGCTGCGCCCTGACGCTGAGCCCCTGCGGATCGACCCGCGCGTCCTTCATTGGGGAGAGATCGATCACCATTCCATCGTCGCACGTTCCGAAACCGGCAACGTTGTGGCCCCCTCCCCGGACGGCAAGGAGCAGGCCGTTGGACCGCGCAAACTGGACGCAGGTGATCACGTCCGCGGCGCCGGCCGGCCGGGCAATGAGGAGAGGGTGCCTGTCGATCATCCCGTTCCAGACCTGCCGGCCGCTCTCGTAGCCCGGGTCCCCGGGGCGAATCAGCTCGCCGCGGAGGCTCGACCTGAGATCGTTGAATGTCGCATCCCCCGGGATCATCGGTCCGCTCATAACGGCATCGTGGCCCGGCCCGCTTACGGGGCTCTTACTCCTGCCAGGTGCCGGCTGACCGTTTCAACGATCCGTTGGTCACCGACTGAGGAATAGTGTGCGAGGCTGTCCGTGAAGTGGCGCCGCGCGGCTTCCAGGTCCCCGCTGTCGCGGGCGGTAACCCCCATGCTGAAGTGGATACGCGCAAGGACGATCCGGTTGCCGATGGACGTATGCATGGCGAGGCACTCCGCAAGAATCTGACGCGCCCGGGGCACGTGTCCTTCCGCCGCCTCCAGCATCGCAAGGTTGGACAGGACCTGCTCCTGCCCGGGCTTGTCCCCCAGGGCCCGGAAAAGCGCGAGACCGTCGTCAAGCACGGCCCGGGCTTTCCTTCGGTCCCCCATCATGTGCGCCACCCTGCCCAGGTTCGCGAGGGCACGCCCCACGCCCCGCCGGTCCCCCAGCTCCCTGCGGAGCGCGAGGCACTCCTCCAGGAGGGCGCATGCGCGGGGAAAGTCGCTCCTCGCGGCGGCCAGGTTGCCCAGCTGACCCAGGACCTGGGCAGTACCCGCGACGTCGTGAGCGCCGCGGAACTGGAGCAGACCTTCTTCCAGGAAGGACCTCGCCTCTTCGAACTTCCCCGCGGAGCGTGCCAGGGCGCCCTGGTTGGCCAGCGTATACCCTATGGCGGACCGCTTCCCCACCTCCCGAAAGGGCGCAAGCGTATCCTCCAGGACCATTCGCCAGTCCCCCGTCTCATCCTGGACCGCCGTCGCCCACGCAAGGTTGAGAAAGGAGCAACGGCCGGACCCGTCATCCTCGCTCACGCGCAGCTTCCGCAGCGCGTCCTTCACGAACTCTTCTGCCCGGGCGTAGTCGCCGCCGCTCCACGCGTGAAAGGCCATGGAGTTCATCGCCCCGGCTTCAGCCAGGTGGTGCCTCGATGATTGCGCGAGGCTGAGTGCCTGTTCGAAAAACTTCTTTGCCGATTCCTGCCCATGCATCCATGCCAGCGTTCCCAGGACGTACGCCGCGCGGCTCGCGTTTGCCGCGTCCCCGAGACTCTCAGAGAGGGAAAGGCCTTCCCTGCCGAGTGCGGCGGCCCGCTCTGTTTCTCCTATCCGGAACGCCAGAGCCGCCGCGCCCAGGAGGGCTTCCACGCGAAGCGCCGGCGTGCCGGCCGGCCCGGCCAGCAGCTGCTGCATCCACAGGCTTCCTTCCAGGAAATGGCCGCGCATCAGCCAGAAGTGCCAGAGCCGGGCAGCCATCCGAAACCCGGCATCGATCCCCCCGTCCTGCAGGCTGCGCCTGAGCACGGAGCGCATGTTCTCATGCTCCGCCTCCAGGCGCTCGTACCACGCCGCCTGTTCGGTGCCGTTTTCCTCCCGGGCCGCGCGGTCGGCGAAGCTCACGTACCAGTCCGAGTGGGCCGCCGCCACGGCGCTGTCCTCCCGTGACGCCGAGAGAAGGGATTGCGCGTACTGCCGCACGGGCTCCAGGAGCCGATATCGCTTGATGTCTCCGTGATCCTCCACCTGGACAAGGGATTTTCCGGCGAGCCGTGCAAGGATTTCGACGGCGCCCGGTCCATGGTCCCCGGCGTCGGAGCAGACCTCCTCAATGGCGTCCAGCGTACAGCCTCCACTGAACACGGACAGGCGGCGAAACAGTCGTTGTTCTTCCGGGGAGAGAAGATTGTGGCTCCAGTCCAGGGTCGCCTTGAGCGTCTGCTGGCGTGACAACGCCGTTCTCGCCCCCGCGCTCAGGAGCCCCACGGCGTCATCCAGTCGTTCTGCAATCTGCCCGACAGAGAGAACCCTCACCCGGGCTGCGGCCAGCTCCAGGGCCAGGGGGATTCCGTCGAGTCTCCGGCAGATCTGGGCAATCGCGGCAGCGTTCTCGTCAGCAAGAGAAAAGCCGGGGGACGCGGCCCGCGCGCGGTCAACGAAGAGCTGCGCGGCCTCGGAGCGCTCCACCTGCCTCCGGGAACGGGCGCGCCCGTCCGGCGAGACGTCGGGTGGGGGGAGCGTCAGGGAGGGAACGGGCCAGGACACTTCAGCGGGAACATGCATCGCCTCCCGGCTCGTGGCCAGGATCCTGATCTCCGGGGCCGCGCCCAGGAGTCTCTCAGCGAGCCGGGCAGAGGCGTGGAGCAGGTGCTCACAGTTGTCCAGGATGATCAGGCCGTGCTGGGGCGCCAGGTAGTCGATGAGCGCCTCCTCAGGCGCCGAGCCCGGCCGGTCCGGCACGCCCAGTGCCGTGGCCGCCGCCTGCGCCACCAGGGCCGGGTCCGTGAGAGACGCCAGCTCCACCAGCCAGATCCCGTCTTCAAAACCAGCTGCAAGCCCGCCCGCAACGCGCAGGGCCAGCCTTGTCTTTCCGCAACCGCCGGGCCCTGTCAGCGTCACAAGGCGGGTCGAAGCCAGGAGGCGCCTGATCTCCACGATGTGGCGCGCACGGCCGATGAAGCTCGTGAGCTGGGCGGGAAGATTGCCCCTGAGGCGCAGAGGAGCGCGCTCCTCCGCGGGAAGACGGGGAACGCGGTCCGCCTTGATTTCCCGGTAGAGGCTTTCGGTCTCCGGCCCGGGCTGCACGCTCAGCTCATCTTCCAGGTTCCGACGAAGGGCCTCGTATTGCCGCAGTGCCTGCTGCCGGCGACCGGTGATGGCGTACAGGCGCATCAGGCCCGCATGGGCTTCCTCATGCGCGGGATCGATATCGACGACCTGCCGTAGCGTAGAGACCGCCGCGTCATGGTCACGGCGCTTCTCCTGGATTGCTGCCAGCTCGAGGAGAAGCCGCAGGCGCTCCTGGTAGAGGGTTTCGCGCCGCGCCAGGGTCCATTCCGCGTAGCGGTCCTCCGGAAGAAGCTCTCCCGCATACAGCGTGAGCGCCTCCTGGTACGCGGCCGGTTGTCCGGCACGCCGG
>DATKLM010000003.1:0-9530 GCA_035542415.1 Spirochaetia bacterium | reverse complement strand
TTGGACTCTTTGAGCTGCGCACGCGCGGCCGCAGGGTCGCTTGTACGCGCGGCAAGCGCGGAGTCCAGGAGACGGCGCGCCGCGTCGAAATTATCCGGGTCGTAGTAGTCCGCGTCCACTTCCTTTGCGCGCACGAGCGCGTTCTGCGCTGCGGCTACCTCGTCATCCGTGATCGGCGCAACACCCTCTTTCGCTGCTGCCGAGATCGTGAATGTCGCGCTGGCCACGGGAGAGTCCTTCATGCCCTTTTTTATGGCGATTGCGCGGATTGTTGTGGTTGCGGAGACCGTGACGGGGCCGCTGTACTCCGTGCCGCTGGTGGCGGTGGGCTCCGAGGAATCCACGGTGTAGCGGATCTGGGCGCCCTCCGTGGCCGTGGCAATGGTCACGCTCTGGGGCGTCTGGTAGGCGCCTTCTGCCGGGGTGAACGTCGGGGCGGCAACCGCGTTTTCGGGAGGCTTTGGAGTGGACGGGCAGTTGACGAGCAGTACGGCGAACCCTGCGATGATGACGAGTCGGATCAATCGAGACATTTCTAGCCTCCCTCGCACAACGGGTCAGGGCACCGTTTCCAGTGTAGCGCCGCCCTGCACCCGTTGTCAACTGAACGAGGTATTGTGTAGAATGAGGCGGTACCCTTTCCTCTGTGAGGAGGCGTCGTATGAGAAACAAGTCGTTGGCTTTCATCGCGTGCGCCGTTGTCTTCGCGTTCGCCGCCGCGGCGTTGGGCGCCCAATCGTGGAACAGATACAGCGACAGTGAACGGAAGCTCCTCGCGCAGTCGTACTGGCTTGCCGGCAAGCAGTACCAGGCTGCGGGCAAGACGGACAAGGGCCTGGACTACATGGAGCTCGCCAAGGTCATTGATCCGCAGTTCGACCCGTCGCAGATCACGGATCAGGCCCTGCCGTCGGCTGCGGAGCTCCTTGCCCGCGGAGGCGCCGCCCCGGTGGGCGCCGGTTCCGCGGGGACTCCGACACAGTCCCTGAGCAGCTTCTTCCTGCGCTATGTCGGCTCCCTGCTCTCTGAAGACGCAGAAGGCGCCTCCGCGTTCTTCGACGGCTCGGTGTATGTCTCCCGGGTCCCCACGGAAGTAACTCGTGATGACGTGAAGACGGAGCTGGCAATGTTCTTCCAGTCCAACTCAATGCGGGGCAAAGAGCCTTCAGCACTGTACAACCTGGACAGCGTCGTCATCTCCCCGGTCGCCGCGCCCATGCGCGCAGCCTGGGGAGATGCGTACACGCTCAACGTCGATGCCGGCGCGGACTACTCCGCGGAGCTGAACTTCTGGGAAGCGAAACAGCAGTTCTTCGTGCACCGCGTTGCAGGAGACTGGTCCGTGTTCGCCGTGGGCCGGCAGGCGCCGCCCATGACGTGGAAGCCCAAGAGCGCGGCTGCCGCCGCGGCCGCTGCGCCTGCCGGGGCGATGGATGCCGAGGCGAGCAAGGCGATTACGGAAGCTTTCTCCAACTGCATGGGGGCACTCTTGAAGAAGGATGCGGACGGAGCGCTGGCATACGTGGCGCAGGAGATCCGGTTCCTGAGGCTGCGCCAGAGCGTGACGGCCGCGGAGCTGAAGACGTCCCTGCAGGGCTCCCTGGAAAACGGTGACATCAGCACGTCCGAGTTGGGGGATGCGCTGGACATGGACAGCGTGTTCATCGAGCGTGCGGAAAGCCCGGTTTCCGGCGTGACGGGGGACGTCTACAGCCTGAGCGTGCAATCGAAGTTGAACCTTTCCAAGGCAATTCCCTTCTGGTCATCGTTCCAGAGGTACTACTTCGTCAACGACGGCGGTACCTGGAAGGTGTTTGCGATATTGTAAGGCCGTCCCGGCGGCTGCCTGGGCTGCGGACCGCGCGGGCGCGGGGCGCGGGCATAAAAAAGGCCGGCTGAGAGGCCGGCCTTCCTACTTTCTTGCGCGTCCTTCGAACACGCAGGTCGGCCTGTCGGCCATCCCTGGCCTCGGCCTCCTTCGCCATCCATGGCTTCAGAAAATCGCCTTCTCCGTCTCCAGGTCGAAGAAGTGAATCTTCTGGAGATCCGGCTTCAGGTTGGCCGTGTCTCCCACGTGGAATGCGTACCGGGGAGGAACCCGCGCAACGAGCTGGTTGTGCGGCGTGCTCACCCAGAGGTGGATTTCCGCGCCGAGGGGCTCGACGACCTCCACCTTCGTGGGGATGTTGTTGGTGGCATCCGGCGCCTCCACGTACATCAGGTCTTCCGGCCTGATCCCGAAGATTGCGTCCTTGCCCGCGTAGTTGCGCAGCGTCTCCGCCTGCTGCGGGAGGAGCTGCATCTTGAAGCTTCCCTCATCCGCCAGCATGCGGCCGCCTTCCGACTTTAAGCTGACCTTGATGAAGTTCATGGGAGGGGAGCCGATGAACCCGGCCACGAACCTGTTCACCGGAGTGTTGTACAGGCCCAGCGGCGTTCCGATCTGCTGGATGATCCCGTCCTTGAGAACGACGATCCGGTCACCCATGGTCATGGCTTCCACCTGGTCGTGGGTGACGTAGATCATGGTGGCCTGCAGGCGATGGTGGAGCGCCGACAGCTCCGCTCTCATCTGGACCCTGAGCTTGGCATCCAGGTTGGACAGCGGCTCGTCGAAAAGGAAGACCTTGGGCTTGCGCACGATGGCGCGGCCCACGGCCACGCGCTGCCTCTGGCCGCCCGACAGCGCCTTGGGCTTGCGGTCAAGGAGCTCCTCAATGTCGAGGATCTGGGCCGCTTCATGCACGCGGGAATTGATCTCCGCCTTGGGGTACTTGCGGATCTTCAGACCGAACGCCATGTTGTCATAGACGGTCATGTGGGGATACAGAGCGTAGTTCTGGAAGACCATGGCGATGTCCCGGTCCTTGGGCGCAACGTCATTCATCATCTTCCCGTCGATGTACAGCTCACCGGAGGAGATTTCCTCCAGCCCCGCGACCATCCGAAGCGTGGTGGTCTTTCCGCATCCGGAAGGTCCGACGAGAACCACGAACTCCTTGTCGTTGATCGTCAGATTCGCGCTGTCGACCGCCTTGACTCCCCCTTCATAGACCTTGGTAATGTTCCGCAACTCTACTGTCGCCATTTACAGCCTCCCGGTTGGATTATCCTATTGGGCAAATGATAAAATACTACCGCCAAGGTTGTCAATGAATATTTGACTTCCGGGCCGCCGGACGGCGCCCCGGCGCTACTTCTGAGTGCTTTTCAGCCACTCGTCCAGCCGCTTTTCCAGCGGCTGGGCCTCCGTCCTGGCCGCCGTTGCGGCGATCCAGGGCCGGATGACCTCGTCCCGCGCCCGCAGCCAGTTGTCCGGGAGGGTTTCCGGGAAAGCGAGCAGGTTCTCCGCGGGGATGTGGCCAAGGAGGAAGGGGTATTTCTGGGGCAAATCCTTCTCGTTGACGCTCTTGAATGAAGAAAACCCGTTCGTGACCCCGAAGACGCCGATCCGCCGGGACTGGTTCACGTCGAGGAGGCTTCGCTGAACGGCAGGGCCGAAAAACCAGTCCAGGAATGCCCGGGCGCCGCCCTTGTTCCGGGATGAGCTCAGGACCCCGGCGAACAGAACGTCCTCCATCACGGGGATCGTCCCGCCCTGGGAGAGCCAGCGGAAGTCGAGGTCCCGTCTCTTCTCCTCCGGCAATGCGTAGTACTTCGTGAACGAATCCAGCGCGAAGAGGATCTTCCTGCCGGTGAGCAGTTTGTACCACGGCTGAACGAAGTTCCGTGTCGTGAAAACGTCATCCGCGGCGGCGCTCTCGTTCACGTCGGAAAGCCACGACCGGGTGAACTCCACCACCCGCGCGAGCCCCTCCTGGTCCCATCCAGGGAGGCCGTTCCGCCCGGGCCGAAAACGGGCCCCGAAAAGAACGGCGGCAGCGTCCAGGAAGTCCTTGTTCCACAGCGGGGAAAAGCCGACAGCCGCCAGGTCACCGCTCTTTCCGTCCGCGTTGAACGCGCGGGCCAGCGTCTTCAGGGTGTCCAGCGGCATGAACATGCTGGAAAGCTCGGCCTGCATCGTGGGCTTGTAAAAGACGATGGCGGGAAGACTGAAAGACATCGGGATGAGGACGGAGCGGTTGTCACGGGACCCCATGGCGATCAGGCCGGCGTAGAACCATGACGGGTCGATCCTGCCCGGCTTCACCTGGTCTCCCAGGGAGTCGAACCGGTCCATCACGGCCGGGCTTGCCAGCCACTCCCCCACCACGACGTCCCCCGGCACCCCGTCAATGACAGCCTGGGAAGGCGAATCCCGGTATTCGATCTCAACCTTCACGTCACTCTGCAGGGCATTGAATCGATCCACGTACGCGGCCATCTCAGCCCGGTCCGTGACCAGCCGGACCGTGGGATCAGGTATGAGCCCGCAGCCCGCAAGCGCGATGCTCGCGGCAAGAAGACAACACACGGTTCCGCATGCCCGCAGGCGGCGCATCATGGGGGCACTCTAGGGACGGCGTGTGGCAATGTCAACACAAAGGCCCACCGCGCGAAGCGCGGTATCCGGTAGACGTCATCATCCGGGTCAGCCGGCACGCTCGCGTGAACACTCCATAGGCCCACCGCGCGGAGCGCGGTATCCGGTAAACGTCATCATCCGGGTCAGCCGGCACGCTCGCGTGAACACTCCACAGGCCCACCGCCCGAAGGGCGGTTTCCCTTCGGTTGGCAATCTGCTACCCTGTGCTCGGATCACCGTCGTGAGCGAGCCCCCCTACCTCACCTATTCCCGCTACTTGCGCCAGCGCCATGGCTGCACCGTCTATCGAGTCGCTGTGGATGCCGGATTCTGCTGTCCCAACCGGCGTGGCGGACGGGACGCCAGCGGGTGCTCGTACTGCTCGGAGAACGGGTCGCGCGCGCCGTACCTTCCGTCCGGGCTGCGAGCTGACGTCTGCGGCCTTGACGCCGCGGGCAGCTGCTTTGACCGCGAGGGGCTCAACCACCAGATCCGGTCTGCAATTTCATTTTTGTCGAAGCGATACTCTGCCGAGGCGTTCATTCTCTTCTTCCAGGCCTACTCCAACACGAACGCGCCGGCTGAAAGGCTCGCCGAGGTGTATGACGCCGGTCTTGCCGCGGCTTCCTTCCGCGGCATCAGTGTCGCAACACGGCCGGACTGTCTGGATGAGGACAAGGCGCGCCTGCTTTCCTCCTATCTCGACCGAGGCCTCGAGGTCTGGGTCGAGCTCGGGCTGCAGTCCGCGTGTGACCGGACGCTGCGGCGCGTTGGCAGAGGTCACACCGCGGAGGACTTCCGGCGCGCGCACCTCTTGCTGAAGAAGCGCGGTATTAAAGTAGGCGTGCACCTCATCTTCGGCCTGCCTGGTGAGACCTTTGATGACATGATGAAGACGATTGCATTTGTCGCCCGGCTCTCACCAGACGGCGTGAAGATCCACAACCTGCTTGTTCATCGCGGCTCACCCCTGGCCCGTGAGATGCTCATGGGCGAAGTCACGGCCCCCGCGGCGGCGCGCCACCTGGAGTACACGCTGGCGGCAATCGAGCGGCTGCCCCCGGAGACGGTGATCATGCGGATCACCTGTGATGCCCTGCCGCCGGATATCGCCGCGCCGCGCAGCTTCTGGTCCAAGGGGGAGTTCACCTCGCGCCTCCAGTCTGAGATGCGCGCGCGAGGGGCCCGCCAGGGCAGGCTTTTCCCGTCCCTTGACCTCGCCATTCCCATTGGGTAGCGTTGACCTGCAGAGAGGCGGCATGGAATGAATATCAAGGATCCTGAAATCTTCAAGATCATCGAGCGCATCGGGGATCACTACCAGAACAACATCTCCAACCGCTTCATCCGCAAGGTCCTGGTGGTCCTGGACCTGCCCCAGTCAGAGTGGGACCGGCTGGAGAACCTCACGAGCAAGTCGGAATACTACAGGAACCAGGGATTCCAGTTCGACGAGCTGTACGAGATGGTCATCTCCGCGGCGCACTTCATTCACCAGGCGCGCACGAAGCTCGTTCCCAACATGAGGGGCATGATGGCGCAGGGCGCCGGGGACGCGGACCGGGTCCTGCGGGACATGGCCGCGCAGAACTTCCCCGTCAACCTGGGGATCCTCGCGGACATGGTCAACGAACTGTACATGAGGACGACGGCGCTGGATCGGGACGCCCATGAGACGAAGCACCCGATCTACGAGCGCATACCCGAGCTGAAGGAAATCGGCCGGTACCTGGTCAATGCATGAGCGCGCGAAGCGCGCGATCCGGGAGAAGTGTCTATCCGTATCAGCCGTGCGCTCGCTGGACGGGTCTGACGAGCTAGAGTACCCGCTCCGCGGTCTTGAAGATCAGCTCGAAGACTTCCTCGATCTTCTCCGTGTCCAGGCTGGAAAAAGCCACGCGCAGGCAGCGGTCGTTCACGGCGATGGTGCCCACCCCTTCATCAGCGAGCAGCGCCTTCCGCAACGTCTCCGCGCTCCCCTTCTCCAGCCGGAAGCTCATGAAGTACCCGGAGTTGAACGGCAGTGGCTTGATGACGGCGCTCTTCCTCCCGGCGAGGAACGCCTTCACGCGCTCGTAGCGCTCCCGAAGGATCTTCGCCGCGCCTTCCTTTTCCTTCTGCCGGTCGGGGTTCTCCATGGCGTGGAGGATGAGATTCTGAGCCAGCACGCTGGAGTTGGAGACGGTGGAGCGCACTGCGCCCATGAGCTTGCGGGTCAGGGCCTCGTAGTGCTCCGCGCGGAGCCCCTGCCCGCCGAACGTGATGAATCCCGTGCGGAATCCCCACGTGAGGTCTTCTTTGGTGGACCCGTCCACCTTGGCCGCAAGGATGTTCTGGTGCGCGCTGCACAGGCGCGCGAAAAGGGACTGGGTGTAGATGTCCGGCTCATAGAACAGTCCGAAATAGGCGTCATCCGTGATGACCAGGCAGCGCGCGCCTCCGGCGGCCGTCTCCTTGATGACGCTCACGACCGCATCAGCTTCCGCCCTCGTGAGGGAGTACCCCGTGGGATTGTTCGGGAAGTTCAGAAGGAGAATGACCTTCCCCGAGCGGGAGGCCTGGTGCAGGGCGCCGGCCAGTCCCTCCGTATTGAAGCCGCCCGTGGGCGAGTACAACGGGAAGGTCAGAATCGCGGTCTCCCGGCGCGTCTCGAAGATCAGCGGGTAGTTGTCCCAGTGCAGGTCCGGGATGATGAGCGTGTCTCCCGGCCCGGCGAAAAGGTCTGCAAGGATGGAGATGCCCGCCGTCAGCCCCGGGACGACAAGCGGCAAAGAGAACTCCGAGCCGCTCAGGTCGGGGTTCTTGGCCCGGATCTCCTTCTTCCACGCTTCCCGAAGCCTCTCGATGCCCTGCGTGGGCGCGTAGGGAAAGATCTCCTTCGGCTCCAGGGCGGGAACGAGGGACCGGATGGCCTGAAGGAACACGGGCGAGCCCTTGCGCGTGGCGATGCCGATGGTGGCATTTGCGCGGTTTGCGCTCTTTCCCGCCTCCGCGGACTGGGCGACGATCCCCTTGGGAAAGAAGACCCGCCTCCCGAGATCGGAGAGCAGGGGACCTGCCACGCAGCCGTCCAGAACGGCATTCAACTCCTGTGCCAGAGGGTTCATGGAAGGGTTATACGGAGGATCGGCTTCGCTGTCAACGAGCCCCCGCCGCGCCCGCGGGCTGTTCGGCGCCGCCGTCCCGGGGGCTGTTGACGGCAGAGAAAAACGGAGCTACATTTCCGTATCTTTCCTGTGGACATGGCTACAATTCCGTAGCTTTCCGGGGTCAAGGGAGCGATGATGGCGGCGGAGAGAAAGCGCCTGGTGGGGGTGGACGGGGGTCCGGGGGAGCTCTCCCTGCTGTTCGAGATCAGCCAGATCCTGGATTCCAGTCTCGACCTGCGGACCGTCGTGGAGCCGGTCCTGGAGGCCATCACCCGCTCCCTCTCCATGAAGTTCGCCACCCTGACCCTCCTCAACCGGGGGACCGGGGAGATCTCCATAGAGGCGGCCTGGGGCCTGTCGCCGAGCCAGCAGAGGCGCGGCCGATACAAGCTGGGCGAGGGGATCACGGGGAAGGTGATCCAGACCGGCAAGGTCTCCATCGTCCCGAAGATCTCCGAGGAGCCGCAGTTCCTGGACCGCACCGGGGCCCGCCGCAAGCGAAGCGGAGAGGAGCTGTCGTTCATCTGCGTGCCCATCAAGATCGGCCGGGAGGTGATCGGGGCGCTGAGCGCGGACCGGCCGGCCGCCGCCCTCTCCTACCTCCAGGAGGAGGCCCACATCCTGTCCATCATCGCCTCCCTGATCGCGCAGGCGGTGCGCCTGCGCCAGTCCGCCCAGGAGGAGCGGGAGCGGCTGATGGAGGAGAACCTCAGGCTCCAGGACGAGCTGAAGGACAGGTTCCGGCCGTCGAACATTATCGGGAACTCCAAGGCGATGCGCTCCGTGTATCAGGCCATCGCCCAGGTGTCCGTGAGCGACACGTCCGTTCTCCTCCGCGGGGAAAGCGGCACGGGAAAGGAGCTGGTCGCGCACGCCATCCACTACGCCAGCCGCAGATCGTCCAAGCCCTTTGTGAAGGTGAATTGCGCGGCCCTGCCCGAGGGCGTGATCGAAAGTGAGCTCTTCGGCCACGAAAAGGGCGCTTTCACCGGCGCCGTGGCCGCGCGCAAGGGCCGGTTCGAGCTTGCCCAGGGCGGGACGCTGTTCCTGGATGAGATCGGCGACCTTTCGCCTGCCATGCAGATCAAACTGCTGCGGGTATTGCAGGAGCGGGAGTTCGAGCGCGTGGGCGGCACCACGACCATCAAGGTGGACGTGCGCGTCATCGCGGCCACCAACCGGGACCTGGAAAAGCTCATCGAAAAGGAGGAGTTCCGCCAGGACCTCTACTACCGGCTCAACGTCTTTCCCATCCATATCCCTCCCCTGCGGGAACGCAAGTCCGACATCCTGCTCCTTGCGGACTACTTCGCGGAGCGCTACAGCCAGCAGAACCACAAGAACGTCCGGCGGATCTCCACCCCGGCCATCGACATGCTCATGGCCTACCACTGGCCCGGCAACGTGAGGGAGCTGGAGAACTGCATCGAGCGGGCGGTCCTCATCAGCAATGACGACGTGATCCATGGACAGCACCTGCCGCCGTCGCTGCAGACCGCGGAGGCAAGCGGCACCGTTCCGCGGGGTACGCTCCAGGCGACCATGGAGATCGTGGAGCGGGAGATGATCCTGGAGGCGCTGAAGTCTTCCCGCGGCAACATGGCGCTGGCGGCGTCGTCCCTGGGGATCACGGAGCGGATCATGGGCCTGCGGGTCCACGCGTACAGCATCGACCCCAAGAGGTTCAAGGCGACGTAATGGCCTTCGCGGGGCTTCGCCCGCGCTCGCTTTGGCACGCAAATTGCTTAGCTGACTGCATCAATTCTTCGTGAGAGGAGGATTCGATGCAGAATGCGATAAACTCGGGCGACACAGCGTGGGTTCTTACATCCACGGCGCTGGTGCTGCTCATGACGGCGCCAGGGCTCGCCCTGTTCTATGGAGGTCTCGTTCGACGGAAGAACGTGCTGTCCACG
>DATKLM010000002.1:0-14077 GCA_035542415.1 Spirochaetia bacterium | reverse complement strand
CGTCCTTCATGTCCCAGTTGAACATGATCCCGTGGAAGCTCTTGACGTTGGCGAGGTAGTCCGCGATCTTCTTGCGTTCATCCATCAGCTTCGCCGGGTCCCCGGTGACGCCGGTGGCCTCGATGGCCTGCTTCACCATGTATACCGCGTCGTAGTAGTTCGTCGAAAGGCTCGGCGGCAGGTTGCCGGCGTGGTCCTTCGCGTACGCGTCCTTGAAGGCGTTCCAGCGCGGCGTGTTGAGGTTCGGATCGATGTAGTTGTAGATCTCCACGCCGTTCACGTCCGCGCCGCCGGTGGCGTACAGCTCGGGGGCATCCGCGCTGGAGAACACGAGCAGGTGGTCCATCCTCTTCCAGCCGCGGTTCTTCAGCTCCTTGATGAGCTTGCCGACCTTCTCCGCGTTGCAGACGAACACGATGCCGTCCGGCTTCTGGTTGAGGGCCTTGACGGCGAGCGGGCCGAAGGTGACCGCGTCCGTGGGCACTTCCACCTTGGGCAGCATCCTCTTGCCCGCGCCCTCGAGCCCCTTGGCGTGAGCGTCCGCCATGCCGGGCCAGGGCCCGTACGGCTCAACGAACTGCACGATATTCTTCATGTCGGGGAACTGCTTCCCCCATGCCGCCACGAGCATGCCAAGCCGCTCCTCTGTCGGCGGGAACCACGAGACCGTCCAGGGGAAGAACTTCTGCGCATACTCCAGGGAGGTCGTGGCGGTGATGGACATCATGCCGTTCTCCACCGCGATCGGCATCGCGGCCATGATGACCGGTTCGGGGACCGGTCCCAGGGCGACAAGGGAATCCTTGACGAGCCGGGCCATCTCCACGGAGCCTTTCTGCGGGTCGAGGGCCGTGTCCACGCCGACGACCTTCACGGGCTTCCCGGCGATGCCGCCGGCCTGGTTGATCTCGAATGCCGCGCGCTCGGCGCCCCACTCGAGATATTCGCCGATGTTCGCGATCGCGCCGGTGAGGCAGTTCAGGAACGGGATCTGCCATTCGGTGGCAACGACCTTTGCCTGCCCGAATCCGAGGGCGGTTGCGAACGCCGCGAGGAAGAGCGCACTCAACACCCTTTTCATGATACCTCCTTGAGCGATGTATTCCTTCTCCTTCGGGATCCCGAAAGAAAGGTTTCCACGGACCGAACGAACCGCGGGGTCATGAACCCCTCCGGCTTCAGAACGAGCACGAGGATCAGCGCCGCGCCGTACAGGACGATCCGCCAGGATTGAACCACCGGCGGGAGGAGCAGCGGCACTCCGTAGAGAATCGGGGCAGCGACGACCGTGCCCCACTGCGTCGTGTACCCCCCGACAAAGATCACCGTCATGAAGATACCCACGAGGGCGAAGGTAAAAAAGTCCAGGTGGAAGCTCTTGTAGATGAAGCCGTACAGGACCCCGCACCCTCCCGCGATCGTGCAGCTCACCGTCTGTACGAGCATGCCGAGCTTCTTCCGGTTGACCCCGAGAGACGCCGCGAGGTCCGGGTCCACGAACACGGCCGACGCCGCCCTCCCCAGGCAGGAGTGGTCGAAACGGTAGATGAGGAAGCCCGCGGCAAGGACGAACGCGTACAGGATGGCAAGAACGATCCAGCGATGCGCCGAGGGGCTTCCCCCGATGTTCGGCAGGCCGAACATCCCCATGGTGCCCCCGATGATGGAGAGATTCTCTATGATCGTGCGGCTGATGAAGATGAAGGTGAACCCGACGATGACGACAGCGAACGTGGGCGCGTCCCCGATGAAGAGAGACACGACGAACCCGATCAGGCCCCCGAGGAGGAAGCCGCAGAGAAGCGCCCAGCCGAAGGGAACATGGAGGTTGAGAACGAGGAAGCCCGCCGTGTACCCGGAGATGGCCATGTTCGCAACCGTGATGAAATGGAGATGGCCGACGCGGTAGGGGAGGTACAGCGCCCAGCTCATGAGGATGTTCACCGCGGTGATGGAAAGGTAGTAGTACAGGGGAAGCGGCACCGCGGGGACCTCCTACAGCTTCGTGCCGAAGAGTCCCTTCGGCCTCACCAGAATGACGACGAGCATCACGAGGAAGGCGATGGCGTTCGACCACGTGCCCGAGATGTACCCCTGGACGATCGCTTCCAGCACGCCCAGGAGCAGCCCCACGACGAGCCCCCCGGCCAGATTGCCCAGCCCCGCGATGATGGAAACCGCGAGCACCTTGTGGGCGACCTGCTCGCCGAGCCCCGGCGAGGCCGAGCCGAGAACCATGGCAAGGAGAATGGCGATCACGCCGCCGAGGATCCCGGAGAAGGCGTAGCTGGCCAGGCCGGTGCGCAGGATCGGAATCCCGACAAGGCGCGCCCCGTTCGGGTCTTCGGCGATGGCGCGAAAAGCGCGGCCGGGCCGGGTCCTGTAGAGGAGAAGGAAGAATCCCGAAACCGCAACGATGCCGACGCCGAGGGACCACACCTGCCCGGTGGAGACGCTGATGAGACCTGCCTGAATGAGCGGCGCGCCTCCGGCAAGCGCCTCGGGGAACGCAATGGGAAGCCCCTTGTTGAACGTGTGCGACAGCACGTCGGTGATGATCATGCCGATCCCCATGGACAGGACCATGGTACTGTTGATGTCAACCTCTCCCCGCTTCGTCATCACTTTCTGGAACAGCGGCGCGGAAACGAGGTTGAGGACGACGGCAGAAGCCACGCCGGCGGCAATGCCCAGGGGGACGCTGTTCCCCGTGAGCTCGAGGACGACCCAGGTGATGTACATGGAGAACACGACGACCTGCGGATAGGTGAAGTGGATGATCATCGCCACGAGAAGGAGAATGTTGAAGCCGGTAACGAGCAGAACGTAAATGCTCCCCAGCGAGAGTCCGTTGATGATCTGCGCGATGAGGACCTGCATTGCTACGCTCCCAGGTACGCTTCCCGCACGCCCTGGTCCGAAAGAAGCTCCTCCGCGGTGCCGGAGAGCGCCACGGAGCCCGTTTCCAGGACGTAGCCCCGGTGGGCGCATTTCAGTGCCTTGTTCGCGTTCTGCTCTGACAGAAGAATCGTATACCCCTCCTCGTTGAGCCTCCGAACGATGGCGAAGATATCGTTCACGACGATGGGCGCAAGGCCGATGGACGGCTCGTCCACCATGATCAGCCGCGGCGCCGACATAAGAGCCCGGCCAATGGCGAGCATCTGGCGCTCTCCGCCGCTCAGCGTGCGCGCGATCTGGTTCCTCCTGCCGGCAAGCACCGGGAACCAGTCGTAGACGCGCTGAAGGTTGGCCCGGACGTTTTTCATGTTGTGATGCGCGCCGAGCAGGAGGTTGTCCAGGACGCTCATGGAGGCGAAAACCCCGCGGCCTTCCGGAACGAGGCACAGGCCGGAGCGGACATTGCGGTCCGCGGCCACGCCGCCGATCTGCCGTCCGTCAAACACAATGCTTCCCTCCTGGAGGGCATTGATTCCCAGGACCGTTTCCAGGAGCGTCGTCTTGCCGGCCCCGTTGGCTCCGATCAGCACGACGATCTCGCCGGGAAACACCTCCAGGCTCGCGCTCCGCAGGGCCCGAATGTGACCATAGGAAACCGAGATCCCGCGGACCTGGAGCAGCGCCGGCAAGCTACTCTGCCCCAAGGTAGGCCTCCAGCACGCGCGGATCACTCTGCACTTCTCGGGGCGTCCCTTCGGCGATCTTCTCCCCGAAGTTCAGCACGGTGACCGTATCCGAAAGGTTCATGAGCATCCTCACGTCATGGCTGACGACGACAACCGTGATTCCCCGGTCACGGACCTGCCGGATGATTTCCTCCACCGACTCGATCTCCCGGCCCCCCATGCCGGAGGCTGGCTCGTCCAGGAGGAGCAGCCGCGGATCAGCCACCAGGGCGCGCGCGATCTGCACGAGCTGCCGCTCGGTCCACACGAGGTCGGCCGCCCACCGTTCCGCGGCTGCCTCAATGCCGGTGAGCCGCATCGCCCGCCACGCGCGCTCCTCGATCTCCCGCTCGCGGCGCGACCGGACAAACGGCAGGTGGAACGCCACGTCCAGAGCGGAACCCCAGATGCCTCCGTTCACACCGGCCATCACGTTCTCCAGAACTGTGAGGCTGTTAATGATCTTTCCCGCCTGGAAGGTCCGGCGGATTCCGAGGTTCGCGATGACGTCAGGTTTCAGAGACGTGATTTCGCGGGTATCGAAGAGGATGGAACCGGCCTCCGCCCGCAGGAGCCCGGTGACGCAGTTGAACAGCGTGGTCTTGCCCGAGCCGTTCGGGCCGATGATCCCATGGATCCGGCCTCGCGCAATCTCGATGTCGACCCCATCGAGCGCTGTGATCGCCCCGAACGACTTGCTGAGCGCTGAGACGTTGAGGATCCGGTCGGCCATGGTGCCGGGAGAGTAGGAGATCGACACCCTCCCTGTCAATGAGAGGGGGGGTTCGCCGGGCGTTCGGCCAGGAACCGGGATGCGGTGAGCACAGAGAGCCGGGCTGCTTCGAAGAGCTGCTCGATCTCCACGTACTCGTCCACCTGGTGCGGCAGGTGACGCGGTCCGGGGCCGTTGACCAGGCAGGGAATTCCCTTCCACGCACTGAGAAAAGTCCCGTCCGTCGCCCCCGGCACCCCGTTCCACACGGGCTCCCGGCCGGTGAGGTCCCGCAGGGCGTCCGCCGCGCATCGCGCAATGGGCTCTTCCCTGGCAATGCCGACAACGGGCCGGTCCTCGATGAACTCGATGTCCGCCTGGAAGTCGGGGTCCTCACGGGCCAGGCCTTCCAGGATCTGGCGGAGCCGGGCGCGCAGGGTCTCGTGGGACTGCGCCAGCGTGGTGCGGATGTCGACCCATCCCATGGCCTCACCCGGCATGACGTTGAGCTGGGGCGGGCTTCCCGCCGGCGGGGCCCGCAGGACGGTGAACGTGATGGACGGCAGGCCGATCAACGGATCAGGGCCGCAGCGGTCCTTCTCTTCTGCCTCGAACTCCTCGAACGCCAGGATGATCCGCGCAAGCCGGGTGTTGGGGTTGATCCCGGTCAGCGGCATGGCTCCGTGGGCCATTTTTCCCCGGACGCGCACGACGGCCCGGATGGCACCCTTCATCGTGATGCAGAGGTTGTTTTCCTCCGGCTCCAGAACGAGGCAGGCGTCGACATCGTCAGCATGGCCGGCGCGGATGAAGTGCTTTACGCCGCTCATCATGCCTTCCTCGTCGCAGAGAAAGCCGAGGCGGATGCGGCCGGGCCACGGCAACCCGGATCGGGAGAAGGCCCGGGCCGACAGCAGCGCCACGGCGAGGCCGGCCTTCATGTCGCAGGAGCCCCGTCCGTAGATCCTTCCCTCCGCCATCTCGGCGCCGAAGGGGTCCCGCGTCCAGCGGCCGCGGTCCCCTTCACTGACGACGTCCGTGTGACCCTCGAACATGAGGCAGGGTCCTGGTGCCCCGGAGTCCAGCGTGGCAATGACGTTCTCGCGTCCCTTCTCCACTTCCTCCACGAGAGGGGTGATCCCCAGCTCACGCCTGATCCAGGCAGCGATGTAGCTCACAACCTGCCGCTCCGTACCCCCCGTCTCCGGACGGATGACGGAGTCGATTCGAACGAGGTCCCGCGTCAGCTCGACGAGCTCGTGCTGATCGATCTGCCCGATGAGCTTTTCTTCCTTCTCGCTGATCACGGCTGCCTCAGACCGGCTGGCCCGCGTGAATGCGGTCCAGCGTCTTTACGAGCCGCGTCACCGTGGCGTTGACCGGGGCTGCGATCCCGAGGGCTGCCGCCTCCCGGACGATGGCGCCGTTCATGAAGTCTATTTCAGACTCCCGATGCCGGTCGAAATCCTGGAGCATCGAGGAGCGGTTGGCGCCCGTCTTTGCCGCCACGTCACGCACCGTGGCCAGCGGGTCGGAATACGTGAAGCGGACTCCCCGGGCCCGGGCAACGGCCACGGCCTCCGCAACGAGATCCGCCATGATGGCCCCGGTCTCCTCGAACTCCAGCAGCCGGCCGTTCGTCTGCCCGATGAGGGCGGTGAGCCCGTTGATCCCGACGTTGATTACGAGCTTGCTCCACACCAGGCTCGCCACGTCGTCCACGACGTGCGTCTCGAATCCAGCGCCGTTCAGCGCATCCGCCAGAGGTGAAAGCCGTGTGTTGTCTCGATCCGCCATGCCAACGTGCGTGGGTCCTGATCCGGCGTGGCGGATCCTCCCCGGGCCAAGAAATGTGGCGCCCTGAGACGTCACCCCTGCTGCCGTCCTCGATTCCCCGAAATGCCTGCGGATGATCTCCTCGTTCCCGAGGCCGTTCTGGAGCGTCAGGACGATGGTGGACGGTCCCGCGTATCGCGCCAACTGCGCCGCGGCCTGTTCAGTCGCGGTAGACTTCACGAAGATGATGAAGACGTCAGACCCTTCCAGGGACGCCGGATCCGAGCTGGCGCCCGGATGCGCGACGGCCACGTCTCCGCGGCCGGCCTCCTCGATGGAAAGCCCGCTTTTCCGGACCGCCTCCACGTGCTCGCGGTACACGTCGTAGAGAACCACGTCGTGACCGGCAAGGGAAAGCTTTCCGCCGTACAGAGAGCCCATTGCCCCCGAGCCGATGATCGAGATCTTCATTTTTTACTCCTCGAAAGGCATTTCTATGTGCTGGAGATCCCGGGTGAGGAACGCAGCCGGGAAGATCTCCCGCGCCTCTTGAAGAAGCTTCTTCAGCTCCCGGTCTGAATACCGCGGGCTGTAGTGAATCAGTCCCATCTCCTTGACCTTGCCGTCCCGCGCAATCCGCGCCGCCTGGGCCGCGGTGAGGTGTCTTTTCTCTGCCGCGGTTTCCGCAAGCTCGTCGGCGAACATTCCCTCGCAGATCAGGAGATCAGCTCCGCTGACAAAGTCCGCGAGACCCGCGGCGGCAACGGTGTCCGTGACGAAGCAGAACTTCCGCCCGTTTCTCTCATCCCCCATGACCTGGCCGGGCCGGACGCTTGTTCCATCGGGGAGGTTCACCGTCTCCCCGCCCTGCAGGCGGGACCACAGCGGTCCCCGGGGAACGTTGAGGGCGAGCGCCTTCTCCGGGAAGAAGATCCCGGGGCGCTTTTTCTCTTCGATGCAGTAGCCGAGGCACTGCTTTGTGTGCTGCAGCGGATGGGAACGGATGACGTAGTCCTCCGCCTCGACGATGGTGCACTTGCCCTCCACCTCGCGCACGATGATCTCGTAGTTGATGTACATGTCCAGCGTCCGCCGCATGGCCTCGACGAACTCCCGGATCTTCGGAGGGCCGTAGATATACAGCGGCTCGTCACGGTCCACCTGGGAGGACAGCATGAGGATCCCCGGGAGGCCCGTCACGTGGTCGGCGTGCGTGTGGGAAATGAAGATGCTCGTGATCTTCTTCCAGCGCAAGTTCAGACGCCGCAGCCCGATCTGGGTCCCCTCCCCGCAGTCGAAGAGAAAAAGCTCCCCTTCCCTCCGCACAAGCGCGGAGGTCAGGCCGCGGCCGGGCAGGGGCATCATGCCCCCGGTCCCGAGAACAAACACTTCGAGATTCATGCCTGCCTCGCGTTATTCGGGCAGATCGATCGCCCTGTCGGCGAGCTCGGGTACTGCCGTGGTCGCCTCGGCCAGCGAGGCGCGGTTTGCGATGACTGACGTGAATCCCTGGTCGAATCCCCGGGAAAGCTCCCGCGCCGCCTGGCGCAGCTCTCCGCCCCGGGTGGCGATGAGCCGGTCCCGGCGCGCCTGCCGGTCCGCATCCGTGATTCCGTGAAGCTTCCGCTGAAGGCTCACGAATCCCTTCTCTCCCGGGTCAAGGGGGCGGTCTTCCCGGCCCACGGCGCCGATGACGGCTTTTTCCACCTCGGCTTCGTCCAGGTTCCCTGTTTCGATGAACGCGAGCCCTTCGCGGAAGCTTCGCAGGGTGCGCGCGATGTTGGGGTCCCGATAGGATCCGAACAGGAACAGGCCTTCCATGTTCCTCTGGTAGGAGAACGCGCCGTACGCCCCGCCCTCCATGCGGACCTTCTCCCAGAGATACCCCGTGGACAGCAGGTGCCCGAGCACTGTCGCCGGGCCGTTCGTGGGATCCTCGAACCGGAAGCCGGGGATTGCGCGCGCAACGTATCCGACGGACGCGCTGGACAGCAGTGACTCCGCGCGGGCGTCGGCTTTCCGTTCGGCGGACTCCCCGCTCTCCGCCTTTGTTTGCCGGGCTGATGCCGGCAGTGACCGCGCTATTGCGTCCACGGCGCTCATGGCCTCAGCGAAGACCGCGGAGTCCGCGGTTACATTTGCGAGGAGCGATCCGCGGACGAGGAGGTCCCCGCGGATGGACTGCAGGCTCTCGGAGACCCACGGCAGCCTCCGGTCCAGGTCTTTCATGACGCCTTCGAGGAAGAGGAGCTGGGTCACCCCCCGCCACTCCTCCTCACGCGCTGCCGGACGGGAGAGAACACTCGCGGCGCGAAGCATGGCGAACTGGTGCCCGGCCGGAACAAGGGACGCTTTCATCCCGTTTCGAAGCTCGAGGATGAGCTCGCGGAGACGTCCCAGGTCCTGGAAGTCTGCCGAGGAGAGAAGAGCAGCGCTGAGGTCCGCCGCGTCCTTGAGGTTCTGGCGGAGGCAGCGCATTCTGAAAAACGCATACTGACCAAACGACGTGGTGTCCCGGACGACCCCACCGGCATCCAGGGACGCGGAGAATCCTCCGGTGAGGCGGAACAGGTCGAGGGCCACTTTGTCGTAGCTTTTCCCCGGCAGCCCCCCGCCGCACACCGCCCTGCCGAACAGGGGCAGCAGGAGCGCGTGATCCCCGCGGATGGTGTTCGTCGGGAAGCACAGGTCGATGTAGACCACCTCGTTCGTGAAGAGGTCGTGCAGGGAAAGGGGAACGCCCAGAGGGGTGACAGAATCCCGCGAGGGAATCCGCTCGACCTCGCGGGGGAGATCGGATCGAGTCACCGACGGCAGCCGCGCAAGATCCTCCGGGGAGTCCGGGGAGAGCTGGTAACGGCGGAAATCCGCCGCTTCCTTCAGAACCGCCTCCCGTTCCGCGGGGCTCAACGCGCCGACTTTCTGTGCCAGGCGTTCTTTCTCTTCCGCCGCGTCCCTCTGCTCCTGGTCCCGGTCCGGACGTACAACCAGGGTGACCCGGTGCGCATTGGTCACGAGGCTCCTTTCGATGATCGATTCGAGATATCGGGGTGTCCCGGAGAGCCGTGACTTGAGGCCTTCCATTGCGGGAGCAAACTGCAGGGACGAAAAAGGGTCCTGCCCGTGCACCCAGCCACGGAATGCCCTGCCCATGAGCCGAAGCGCATAGGGTGAGCCGTTTCCCCTGATTTCTCGGTGGCGGAACTCCACCCGGTTGATCACGGACTGCACGAGCTGCGGGTCCAGCCCGGTCCGCGCCAGGTCCGTCAACGTGGAGAGGATCAGCTGCTCGACCTGCTTTACCCGCTCCGGCTCGCTGCCCCTCAGTCCCACGACGAACACGAGCTCCTTCAGGTCCGTCTCCAGCCCGCTCACCGGCGAGAGGTCCTCTCCCAGTCCGGAGTCCACGAGCTTCTTCCGCAGGGGCGATCCTGCGCTTCCGATGAGGACCTCGGAAAGAACCTCGTGCGCGACCAGGGAGACCGGATCTTCCGCGCCCGGCAGGAGCCAGCTCAGGGTGATGCTGGATCGTTTGTCCAGCGGCGTCCCCGCCTTGACGGGAAAAGTCTTCTCCAGCCCAGCCGCGCTCTTCCAGCGCGGCTGCAGGGGAATAGAGGCCTCGATGCGCGACGCTGAAAACCCCGAGAAGCAGCGCTCCTGCAGGAACTCAAGGATGTCGGGGAGAGGAATGTCCCCGTAGAGAAAGACGCGGCAGTTCGACGGATGATAGTAGCGCGAGTGAAACTCCCGCAGGGATTCCCACGTCAGAGCCGGGAGGAAGCGAGGATCCCCACCGGAATCGTGACGGTACGGAGTGTCCGGGAACAGCGATCGGAATGCCCACTCCCCGACGAGGGATTCGGGGCTCGAGTAGGCGCCCTTCATCTCGTTGTACACGACGCCGGCAAGCTGGAGGTCCGCGCTCCCCGGTTCGACGGGCTCCAAGCGCCAGCCCTCCTGCATGAACGTTTCTTTTCTCAGGAGCGGATGGAAGACGGCATCCGCATACACTTCGAGAAGATTGAAGAAGTCCGCGCGGTTGCAGCTCGCCGCCGGATACACCGTCCGATCCGGATAGGTGAGCGCGTTGAGAAACGTGTGCATGCTCCCCTTCAGGAGAACCGAGAACGGCTCCTTCAGGGGATAGCGGCGCGACCCGCTGAGCACCGAATGCTCCGTGATGTGAGAAACGCCAGTGTCGTCCCGGGGCGGAGTGGCAAAGCAGAACGCGAACAGGTTCTCCGGGTCCGCGGCCGCAAGGTGGAGGACTTCGCAGCCGGTGGCGCGGTGGCGCGCAAGCGTTGCATGGGAGCGGTACTCGGGCAGCTCGCGGCGTGCCACGACATCGAAGGCGCTGATCGTCTCAGGAGTGCTCATCGCTGTAACAATATACGAACCTCTCCCCGCCGTGTCTATTCGCGGGAGGCTCCATGGTATACTGGCGGGCCATGGATGACAGCCTGAGAGCCCGGCTCCGCAGGCACGCCCGGTTCGAGCGCGCCATCCGGGACTGCCTTGACGGGCTTGACTACGTCCACGTGGACACGCCGGTGCTCGCCCCCTCTCTCATTCCCGAGCCGACCATCGAAGTATTCCAAACCGAGTACCTTTCCTCCCGGGGGCGCGGCCCCGAGCTGTGGCTCGTGCCTTCTCCCGAGCTCTGGATGAAGAGGCTTCTCGGCCGCGGATCCGGCGACATTTACCAGATCGCGCGCTGTTTCAGAAACGGGGATTTCGGCGGGCCCGCCCACAACCCGGAGTTCCGTCTCCTGGAGTGGTACACGACCCGAGGCGGCTACATGGCGTCCATCGACGTCGCAGAGTCTCTGTTCTCCCGGCTTCTGGAGGCAGGACGGTCAGAAGGATGGTTCGCGGCAGATCCGGGGAGAGAGGACCGTCTCTCGCCTCCCTTTGCCCGGCTGTCGATGGAAGAGGCGTTTCGCCGGTTCGCGGGCATCGAGCTCTCGCGCTGCCAGAACGTTCAGAGCATGCGTGCCGCCGGGCGTGAAGCGGGCATCGGGATGCCGGCGGACTGCACGTGGGAGCAGGCTTTCCATGTCGCTTTCCTCTCCGCGGTGGAGCCAGCTCTGCCCCGTGGGAAGCCGCTCGTTCTCACCGACTACCCGGCTCTCGTTCCCACGACAGCCCGCAGGAAGCCGGGCACGCCGTGGGCCGAGAGGTGGGAACTATTCGTGGACGGCGTGGAGATCGCGAACTGCTACACGGAAGAAACCGACTCCGCGTCGTTGGAGCGTCTGCTTCAGGACGAGGATGCGCGGAAGAAAGGCGCGCTGGTCCCGCATCGAACGGACTGGGATCTGGCCCGGGCGTTCCCCGCGGGTTTCCCGGTCGTCAGCGGCGCCGCGCTGGGCGTGGACCGGCTGGAAATGGTCTTTCTGGGCGAGCGGTCCCTCGAGGGGGTGATTGTTTTTCCGTTCTCCGCTATAGTACCATCGCAATCCGGGACATCGTGAAAGGGAGCACATGATCAAGGCCAGCGACATCGCGAAAGGTACGTTCATCCTCATCAATAACCAGCCCCACGTCTGCGTGGAGCGGGAGTACGTGAATCCGGGCAAGGGCTCGGCGTTCGTGCGTCTGAAGCTAAAGAACATCAAGACCGGCAGCGTCCTGCGCCAGACCAACAAGGTCCAGGACAACCTCGAGGACGTGTCCGTCGAGTTCAAGGAAGTCCAGTTCCTGTACGCAGATGGCGAGAACTACGCGTTCATGGATACGAAGAGCTACGAGCAGTTCACCATTCCCATCGAGGGAGAGGAAGAAAAGCGCGACTACCTCAAGGACGGGGAGAACTACCAGGTCGTGTTCTGGGAGCAGACGCCCATCGACATCAAGCTTCCGACGAAGATGGTGTTCACCGTGACGGAGGCGGAGAAGGCGGAACGCGGCGACACGGTGAGCGGCGCGACGAAGGTGATCACCTGCGAAACGGGCCTCAAGGTGAAAGTGCCCCTGTTCATCAAGCAGGGAGACAAAATCCTCGTCAACACGGAGACCGGCGAATACCAGGAACGCGTGAACGACTGAGCGTCCCCGCTGATGTCCCTCTCCCCGATCCTCTACCTCGTCTCCGCGGCCCACTTCTTCAACGACATCTACATGGGCTTCCTGACCCCCCTCTTCCCCATCGTCATGGAGAGGTTCGGGCTCAGCCTGCCGCTGATCGGGACCATCTCCATGATCGCCGCCCTGGCCTCGGCGCTGAGCCAGCCCGTGTTCGGCACCATTTTCGACCGATACGGGATTGCCTCATCGGTCTACCTGGCGCCCCTCGTGACCGGGATCCTGATCAGCTGCCTCGGCGTAGCCGGCAGCTTTCCCCTGTTCCTCGTCCTGCTCTTTCTCGGCTGCCTCGGCTCGGCCGCCTTCCACCCCAAGGGCGCCTCGGTGACGCCCTCGCTGAGCGGACGCCATCCCGAGATCGGCATGGCGGTGTTCAGCGCCGGAGGAAATCTCGGATTCGCAGCGGGACCGGCGGTGATCGCCTTCTTCGTCGCCGTGTGGGGCCTGGGCGCGACCCCGGTGCTGGCGCTGCCCGCGGCGGCCGTTGCCCTGGTCCTGTTCCTGCTCCTCCCCACCCGGGAGATCGAGCGAAAGACGAAAAATGAGTCGCGGGTGACGTGGCGGGCGCTCCTGGAGGATCGCGCCGAGCTGGCGGTCCTGATCCGGCTCGTCTTCATCAACTTCACGCTGCAGACGGCGGTCCGGGGCCTGCAGACGTTCCTGCCGGTCTACATGGCCGGGCTCAAGGTGCCGGTGACGGTAATTGGCGTCACGTTCACCGTCATGCTCGCCCTCGGAGCGGTCATCTCCATTTTCGTGAGCTCGCTCTCCCGCCGAGCGGGCAGGCGGGCGCTGATTCTCTCTTCTGCAACGGCGAGTGTTCCGCTGTCGGTTGCCGGCTTTCTCCTCATGCCCTCGATCTGGGGAAGCGTTCTTGCGGTCCTCGGTGGAATGGTTCTCACGTTCTCCAACCCCCTCCTGATCCTTTCAGCGCAGAAGCACTCCCGAGGGTCGCCCGCGATGGCATCGTCTCTCATCATGGGGATCTCATGGGGACTTGCCGGGCTCCTCATGGTTCCGCTGGGAGCGCTCGGGGAGCTCATCGGGATCAAGGCAACGCTCGCGGCGGGGAGCCTTCTCCCGCTGGCCGCGGTGCTCGCCTGCCTGCGGCTGCCCCGCGAGTAGGCTCACTCCCAGAGGTATTCGCCGGCAACGTGGAAGTCGGATGGTCCTTCCAGGATCCCCGACTCTCCGATGGCGTTGCACGCCTTCATGTACGCCCGGAGGCTCGCCTCGATCACGTCCGTGCTCCGTGAGCGGCCGTGGAACTTCCTCCCGCGAAGCTCTGCCGTGACGGTGACCTCCGTCATGGCATCCGTACCGGCCCCGATCGTCGCCACGGAGTACAGGAGCATCCGCGTGGAGAATCCCAGGGCCTTGTCCACGGCGCGGAAAAGTGCATCAATCGGTCCCTTTCCGTGCGACGTCTGCGTGAGGCTCTTTCCCCCGCGGCGGATGACCACGACGCCCACCGGAGGCGAGTGGGAGGCGGTCATGACGTTGAAGGATTCGAGCTCGTAGGGCCCTGACCGCTCGTCCATGGCTGGTGCAGGCGCCTGGCCTTCTTCATCAGGTCCGCCGATGGTGCTCTCGCGGAGCAGGCTCCGCAGCTCCGGATCAAGCGACTGACCCGAAAAGCCGCCGGGGGAAGGCACAAACGCGCAGCGGCCGATGATGGGCTTGTTCGGGTGGGATCGGACACCGGTGAGACTGTCGAACAACCGGGCCGTTCGGGAGATCTCTGCCAGCCGGATACCGTGGGAGATGTCGAGCCTCCGGCCGAATACCGTCATGAGGAACGCCACTTCCTCCAGCGCGGCGTTTCCAGCCCGCTCTCCGAACCCGGCCACGGTCACCTCCACATGAGAGGCCCCGGCAC
>DATKLM010000001.1:0-2221 GCA_035542415.1 Spirochaetia bacterium | reverse complement strand
CTGAGGAGGGGGAACGAGCTGCACGGTATACGTCACGCCCTTGCTGACGAACCTGAGAAGGCCGTCCGCGCCGACGACAAGGTAACTCGATGACTCTTTTCCCGCGCCGCCCTCGTAGCGGATTCCCGCGCCGGCATCACCCTTGTCTCCCCGGGCGCCCGGGTCTCCCTTGGACCCCGGTTCTCCCCTGATCCCCTGTGGTCCCTGAGGCCCGACCGGTCCCTGCGGGCCTTGCGGGCCCTGGGGACCGCGCTCACCCTGCGGCCCTCCGGGGCCTCTCTCTCCGGGCGATCCCTTCTCTCCACGCGGGATTCCGAGAGCCAGTTTTCCCGAGGCCGCATCAAGCGAGCTGGTGGCAGCCTCCGCAGACGGGAGCATCGTCACCGTCACGTCGGTGATGCCCGCCTTTCCCGCTTTCTTCTGCTTTGCCGTCTTTTCCAGCTTGGCGCCCTTTGCTTCGGGCTTTTCTTTCTTCTTTTCCTTGGTCTTGTCCTTGGGCATGGCAACCTCCTTCTTACGGTTTCTTCTTTCGGCTTGCAGCGGCGCGCATCTCCGCGAGCCGCGCTTCGAGATACCTGTCGAGGGCGTCATTGACGACGTCCGTGTACTTCAGCTTCGGAGTCCGGCGATCCGGCCGGGCGTTGTAGCCATCGATATGGTCGAGCATTCTGGCCTGGTTCCCCGGAGCAATCTCCACGTTGATCGTGCGTGAATGCTCCTTTTCCTTCTTCCTGCCTCCCATGCTCAGCGACGCCCCTTTCCCGCCGGGAAGAACTCATGGAGCGCCCGGTTTACGATGTCCGCGGGCTTGAACTTCGGCGTGACGCGGCCCGGGTCGGCGTTGTAGACGCTGATGTACTCCTTCATCCTCTTCCAGTTCGCCGGCGTGATCTCGATATGGAGTTTCTTGGCCACGGCAGACGGCCTCCCTGATGTCCGTACGCCAAGGATACCCAAAATCTGAACGAAATGCAAGCACATAATGCACCGAAATAGTGCATTGTGTGTGACGCGTCCGTGGTGCCTGACCCGTGGGGCGCGGGGCGTGGTCTGCGGGACGCGGCCTGGAGCGCGTCGTCTACAGAAAGGCGGCCGCGGCGATGGATCCGACCAAGCGCGCAGCTCCCGTGATGAGCGGGCTGGTCCGGTGGTCGAAGAAGAATGTGCGGCGGCGGTCCAGCCAGCCGCGGTCCTTCCAGTACCCGTGGTCGATCGATGCGGGGTCTGTCCGGCGCCACCCCTCCTGCTGGATGCGGAAAATCATCAGGGAAAGGAACGACGGCTTCAGGAATCTTCGGGTGCGGATTTCCTCATGGAGCTTTCCCGCACAACGCCTGATCCGCTCACCGTGGCGCGCGCAAACTTCCTCCGCGGTCATGAGCGCGCCCGTCTTGAACCACGCGCTCCCGGCGATCCGGTAGCCCCACGTCCACAGCGCGACCTGCATTGTGCGCAGGGCATGCCGGGCGGGAGTGTCCGCCGTGGTGGCGACAAGAAGAGCGGTCTTCCCAGCGAACTCGGGGCGGTGGCATACGTGAGCGAGCCGGTCGATCCAGGTCTTCATGGTGCCGTTCACGTCATTCACGTAGACCGGGCCGGCAAGCACCAGGCCATCCGCTTCCTGCATCCGGGCCTTGAGTGAGAGCAGATCGTCCCTCGAGGGGCAAGTCTGTTCCCCGCGGTCGAAGCACGATCGGCATCCCCGGCAGGGCTCCAGCGCACGCCGGGCCAGGTGGACGACCTCCACCTGGAGATCCTCGAGTCTTCGTGATGCGGTGTCCCGCAGGGACTCCTGGACGAGCGAGACCACCCGGGCAGTGTTTCCGTTCGTTCTTCCGCTGGACTGCAGGATAAGTATCTTCACGGTTTCTTCGCTCCCTCAATGCCGTATCTTAACACTTCTGCCGCTCCCCAGGCTCCTCCGAGGCGATTTGTCACGCCGCGCCGCTTTCAGTATAATCAGTCTACCCGTCATATCCCACGTCCGGGAGCACTGGCATGAGTTCTCTTCGACCCAATTCATCGTATCACGGTGATGCCAAGGAATACGCTCGCTTCTGCAGAATTCACAGGATCTTCCTTGTCGATGGAATCGGGGCCTGGAGGAATGCGTTGAAGGCCCGCGGGCTCTCGGAGGCGGAGATCCGAACGAAAGTATCCGCGGCAGCGCACTTTGTCCGGTTGCTGGGAGACGCTCTGCCGGACGTCGCGGCATCACGAC